>NZ_JBHSEW010000008.1:0-60749 GCF_042654765.1 Comamonas nitrativorans
TTCGGCCGCCGACTCAAGACGCTCAAGGGCCTGACACCTTACGAATTCATCTGCAAGCAGTGGACAGATGAGCCCGAACGCTTCACGATCAATCCTATCCATCAAATGCCGGGACTGAACATCTAAGCACCGACTGACACTTGTCCCACAGAAACACCGTACAGGCTGTAAAGTCTGGCGGTGTTTCCTTTTTGATAGCTTTTTCCGCTGACAGACAAATGATTTCAGGTGTTTTTATTTCATAAATCGTTTATTTTTTAGCGGAAGAAGCTCTATTTTTATTTTGTCACTGCGGCGCTGACGAACATCTGTTTGGCGTGGTGCAAACCCGAGCTGCAAAGTGGGGAGCGTGATGTGGTTCACAGAATGCTCCAGCGAAGGTGGATGGGCCAAGCGATGGCACGGTGGCAGGCCGGGTTGCCCCAAAGTTCAGCAAGGTCGGCGGCGAAGTGGTGCAGCAGGTTTTCGCGCCCGGCCTCGCGGGCCTGGCGCACGGCCGACCAGGTGGAGACATAGCCCAGCAGCGCGGGCAAATCCCACTCTTTGCGGATTTCCAGCGCGGGGGCAGCCTGCTCCCGGAAAGGAAAGGGCAGGTCGGCGTAGCCGCTGTCCACCCGCTTGCGTTCGGCGGGCCAGTAGGGGCCGATCTCCTGCGTGTAGAAGTGCTGGAAGCGTGCGTGCAGCGCATCGTCGTCCAGGCGCAGCACGCCGTAGCTGACCAGGGCCAGCACCGCGCCGCTTTGGCCGATGCGGCGGGCTTCGGCGTAGAAGCGCGGCAGGTCGAACCAGTGCGCGGCCTGGGCGGCGGTGATCAGGCTGGCGCTGCCCGGGGCAACGGGCAAGTGTTCTGCCGGGGCGCAGGCATAGGCCACGCGCGGATGGGCGTTGGCGTGGGCGATCTGTTCGCGGCTGGGGTCAAGGCCGAGTACCTGCTGGAAGTGTTCGGCCAACTGGGCGGTCAGCTGGCCGTTGCCGCAGCCTACGTCCACCGCCAGGGCGGTATTGGGCGCCTGGGCGGCCAGCCAGCGGGCCAGCTCTGGCGGGTATTCGGGGCGGAAACGGGCGTAGGCCGCGCCCCCTTGGTCGAACCAGTTGCGGGTGTCATGCGCCATGGGGTCGCTCCTGTGTGTTGAGTCCGTGGGCATTTTCTTGTCTGGGGTGCCGGTGCCCAGAGGCTGGCAAATAAAAAGTGCAAAAACCGCTTGACCTTCAAGTTAAGTTCAATCTTATCGTGTGCCTATCGCAAACATTATTGGAGGATTGCATGGCGCACGATCTGGCATGGCCCACCCCTTTTTCACCGCTGACCTTGCCCAACGGGGCGGTCCTTCCCAATCGCTTGGCGAAAGCTGCCATGGAGGAAAACATGGCGGATGCCGACCATGCGCCTTCGCTCGCGCTGATCCGGCTGTACCGCACCTGGGCGGAGGGCGGGGCGGGCCTGCTCATTACCGGCAACGTGATGGTCGATCGCCGCGCCATGACCGGGCCGGGCGGGGTGGTGCTGGAGTCGGACGTGTTTGGCGAGCGCTTTGCCGCCTGGGCGCAGGCTGCACGTTCTCAGGGGGCGCAGGCGTGGGTGCAGCTCAACCACCCGGGGCGGCAGATGCCGGCGGGGCTGGGGCAGGAAACCTGGGCGCCTTCGGCCGTGGCGCTGGAGTTGGGCAATTTCTCCAAGCAGTTCGCCCTGCCCCGGGAGATGACCGAGGCGGACATCCAGGCGGTGAAGGAGCGCTTTGTCCGCTCGGCGCTGCTGGCGGAAAAGTTCGGCTTTACCGGAGTGCAGATTCACGCGGCGCATGGCTATCTGCTCAGTCAGTTTCTGTCGCCCCTGACCAACCAGCGCCGGGATGCCTGGGGCGGCACGCTGGCCAACCGGGCGCGGCTGCTGGTGGAGATCGTGCAGGGCGTGCGGGCCGCAGTGCAGCCGGGATTTGCGGTGGCCGTCAAGCTCAATTCGGCGGACTTCCAGCGTGGCGGCTTCAGCGCCGACGATGCCCGGCAGGTGGTGGCGCTGCTCAACCCGCTGGGCGTGGATGTGGTCGAACTGTCCGGCGGCAGCTACGAAGCCCCTGCCATGCACGGCCAGGCCCGCGACGGGCGTACCCTGGCGCGGGAAGCCTACTTTCTGGAATTTGCCCGGGACATCGCCGCCGTGGCGCAGATGCCGCTGATGGTGACGGGCGGCATCCGCCGTTATCCGGTGGCCGCGCAGGTGGTGGACAGCGGCATTGCCCTGGTGGGTATGGCGACCGCGCTGGCCGTCGAGCCGCGCTTGCCCCAGGTGTGGCGCAGCGACCCGGCCATTGCGCCTGCGCTGCGGCCCATCACGTTCAAGAACAAGGTGCTGGCCTCGGTGGCGTACATGGCGATGGTCAAGCACCAGTTGCACCGCCTGAGCCTGGGACGGGTCGCCAATCCGCAGGTACACCCTGGCCTGGCGTTGCTGGAACAAGAGTGGGACAACCGCCTGAAGAACCGGCGCTACCGCCACTGGATGCGGCGGAAGCTGAGGTGATGCCGGCGTTGCAGCCTTGTAACGCGGCCTGGCTTGGTACAAACCCCAATTCCTGAAGGCTTGCCGAAAAATTTTCCTATCGGATAATTTTCTTATCGGAAAATTTTTGGAGTGGGTATGCAGCAGGACATTTGGGATTTTGTCGTAGTGGGCGCCGGCATGGCCGGGGCGTCGGTGGCCTACCGGCTGGCGCAGGCCGGGGCATCGGTGCTGGTGCTGGAGGGCGAGGCCCAGCCCGGCTACCACAGCACGGGCCGGTCGGCGGCGCTGTTTATGGAAAGTTATGGCACGCCGCAAATCCGTGCCCTGACACGCGCCAGCCGGGCCTTTTACCTGGAGCCGCCCGCCGGTTTTTGCCGCCACGCCCTGGTGCAGCCGCGCGGCACGCTGTACGTGGCGCGGGCCGGACAAGAGGCGCTGCTGGACCAGGCGCTGGCCACCTACCAGGCCGAGGGGCTGCGTGCCCGGCGCATCAGTGCGGACGAGGCGCTGGCCCTGGTGCCCTGCCTGAAGGCAGAGGAACTGGTGGGCGCGGTGCATGACCTGGATGCGATGGACATCGACGTGGCCGAGCTGCACCAGGGCTTTTTGCGCGGCATGGTCCAGGCCGGGGCCAGCCTGCGCTGCAATGCCGCGCTGCTCCAGGCCCGCAGGGAGGTCGGGGAGGAAGGGCAGTCGCTCTGGGTGCTGGGCCTGCGCGATGGCAGCCAGGTGCGGGGCCGTGCCGTGGTGAATGCCGCCGGAGCCTGGGCCGATACCGTGGCCGATATGTGCGGCGTGCGCCCGCTGGGCATTCAGCCCAAGCGGCGCACGGCGTTCACCTTTGCGCCGCCGCAGGGGGTGTCCATCCAGTCCTGGCCGGCGGTCATCGGGGTGGACGAGAGCTTTTATTTCAAGCCCGACGCAGGCCAGTTGCTGGGGTCGCCGGCCAATGCCGACCCCGTGCCGCCGCACGACGTGGTGGCCGAGGAGCTGGACGTGGCCACCGGCATCTACCACATCGAGGAATGGAGCAACCTGCGCATACGCCGCCCCAGCCACGTCTGGGCAGGGCTGCGCAGCTTTGCGCCCGACGGTGATTTCGTCATCGGCTGGGACAGCGGCTGCCCGGGCTTTTTCTGGCTGGCCGGGCAGGGCGGTTACGGCATCCAGACGGCCGCCGGGGCATCGGCCACGGCCAGTGCCTTGCTGCTGGGCCAGCCGCTGCCGCCGGAACTGGTGGCGCAGGGCGTGGAGCCGGCCCGGCTCAGTCCGGCGCGGCTGGCGGGAGGGCAGGGCTGATGCCGCAGCCGCTGGCATCAGGTCGGTCAAAGAGATAAATCAGGAGACAGAAAATGCGTGCATTCAAGGAAGTGAGCAAGATCGCCGGGGCTTTCGTCGGCGTCATCGTCGGGGCGGGCTTTGCCTCGGGGCAGGAGCTGCTGCAGTTCTTCGCGGCTTTTGGCCGCGTCGGCCTGTGGGGCGCGTTGGTGGCCGGGCTGGCCTTCGTGTTCCTGTCGATGGTGTTTTCCACCATGGGCCAGACAATGCGGGCCAGTTCGCACAAGGAAGTGGTGCAGGCCCTGCTGGGGCGGCACCTGGGCTGGGTGTTCGACGTGTTGATCACCTTCTTCCTGTTCGCCATCACGGTGGTGATGCTGGCCGGTGCGGGGGCCTTGCTGCAACAGTGGCTGGGCCTGCCGGTGGTCTGGGGCAGCGTTCTGGCCACGGTGGCAACCGTACTCATCGTTTCCCTGGACGTGGGCCGCGTGATCGCGTTCATCGGGGCCGTCACCCCGCTGCTGATGCTGATGACGGTGGTCGTTGCCGCCTACGTGCTTGCCACGCCCCACGCCGATGCCGTGGCGCTGGAGGCAGCCGCGACGCAGCAGGCCAAGGGGGCCAGCCATTGGCTGGTGGCCGCATTCCTGTACGTGTCCTACAACGTGGTCGCCGGGATGCCGTTCCTGGTGATCATGGGCGGGCAGGCCAGCTCGCGCCGCACGGCGCTGTGGGGCGGGGTGCTTGGCGGCCTGCTGCTGGGACTGTTGATGCTGGCGATTGCCGCTGCCATGTATTGGCGCATGGACACCCTGGGCGGCGTGCCCATGCCCATGCTGGCCCTGGCGACGCAAATCTCGCCCTGGCTGGGGCACCTGATGTCGCTGGTCATCTTCGGCATGATTTTGAACACTGCCGTCGGCATGCTGTATGCCTTCATGGCCCGCATTTTGCCGGCCAATACACCCCGCTTTCGCTGGGGCAGCGGGGTGGCGGGTGCGGCCGCGCTGGGTGGCAGCTTCGTCGGCTTCATCACCCTGGTGGGGGTGGTCTATCCCATCTACGGCTACATCGGCTTTGCGCTGATGGGGTGTGCCTTCATCGGCTGGCTGCGCATGGGCAGGACGGCCAAATAGGGGGCCGAAACTGCGAAAATGGCCGCCTTTGCCCCGTGCCCTTTTCGCCCATAAGTTGCCCATGAGCCGCCCTGTGATGTCTGACCTGCCCGCCACGCTGACCCCTGAACAAATACTGGCTGCAGTATTGCCGGGCGTGGCTGCGGCAGGGGGGGAGGAAGCACAGCCGGTGGGCAAGTGCGAGGTGGGCGCCAAGCTGCGCCGCGCCCGCAAGGCGCAGGGGCTGACCTTGCAGCAGCTGGCCGCCCAGAGCGGGTTGGCCGTGTCCACCATCTCCAAGGCCGAGCGCGGACAGATCGCCTTGAGCTACGAAAAAATGCTCAAGCTGGGCAACGCGCTGGAGATCGACCTGACCCGGCTGTTCATGGTCGGCGATGCGCCTGTCGCCGCCGCCGGGGAGCGGCCCACGGTGGTCAAGGACCGCTTTGCCGACGTGCAGCACTACGAAACCGGGCAATATGCCTACAGCGTGCTGTGCGGCGCGTATCCGGCCAAGAAGATGCAGCCGCTGATGGCCGTGATCCACGCCCGCGAGGCCGCCGACTTTGCCGAAACTATCCGCCACCCGGGCCAGGAGTTCGTGATGGTGCTGGAGGGCGCCGTGCGCATCCTGTTTGAAAACGGCCAGTCCATCGAACTGGCCCGGCACGAGGCGGCGTATTTCGACAGCGGCATCGGCCATGTCTACGTCAGCCTGAGCGAGCAGCCCGCGCAGGTGCTGTCCGTGTGCTGCTGACCTGCCGATGCCATCGGGCCGCCAGCAGCGGCCCGGGGTGGCCGGCAGACGGCAGTGTGGTTTACAGCCCCAGCTTTTCTGCCACGTAGTCGGCGTCTTTATCTCCCCGGCCCGAGAGGTTCACCAGGATGTGGCAATCGGCGGGCAGCGTTGGCGCCACGCGCATGGCCCAGGCCACGGCGTGGGCGCTTTCCAGCGCGGGGATGATGCCTTCCACGCGCGACAGCTGCATGAAGGCGTTGAGCGTTTCCTGGTCGTCCGCCGTTTCGTATTGCACGCGGCCCAGGTCTTTCAGGTAGCTGTGCTGCGGGCCGATGCCGGGGTAGTCCAGGCCCGAGGCGATGCTGTGTACGGCAGCGGGCACGCCGGGCGCCTCTTCCAGCACGTAGCACTTCATGCCGTGGATTTCGCCGGGCTTGCCCATGGTCAGGGTGGCGGCGTGGCGGCCAGCCTTGTTCGTGCCTTCGCCGGCAGGCTCCACCCCCACCAGCTTGACGCTGGCGTCGTTCAGGAAGGCGGTGAACATGCCGATGGCGTTGCTGCCGCCGCCCACGCAGGCGGTGACGTAATCGGGCAGGCGGCCATGCCGGGCCTGGAATTGCTCGCGGGCCTCGCGCCCGATGATGCTCTGGAAGTCGCGCACCATCATCGGGAAGGGGTGGGGGCCGACCACCGAGCCGATGGCGTAGATGTAGTCCGTGGGGTTGGAGAGGTATTCCTCGAACGCGCTGTCCACCGCTTCCTTGAGCGTGGCCGCGCCGCGCGTCACGGGCACCAGCTTGCAGCCCAGGATGCGCATCTTGGTGACGTTGGGGTGTTCTTTCTCGATATCGACCTGGCCCATGTGGATTTCGCAGGGAATGCCCACCAGGGCGCAGGCCGTAGCCAGGGCCACGCCGTGCTGGCCGGCGCCGGTTTCGGCGATCACCTTTTTCTTGCCCATGAATTTGGCCAGCAGCGCCTCGCCCAGGCAGTGGTTGATTTTGTGCGCCCCGGTGTGGTTGAGGTCTTCGCGCTTCAGGTGGATTTGCGCCCCGCCCAGCTGCTGCGACAGGCGCTTGGCGTGAAAGATGGGGCTGGGCCGGCCCACGTAGTCGGCAAACAGTTGCGCCAGCTCGTCCTGGAAATCCTGGCGCTGGGTGATTTCGGCGTAGGCCGCGTTGATGGCGTCCATGGCCTGCTTCAAATGCGGGGGCACGAGCTGGCCGCCGTAGGGGCCGAAGAAGCCTTGCGCATCGGGCATGGCGGCAAAAGTGGGCAGGGGAGCAGCGGCGTTCATGGTTTGTCTCGGGGTTGGTTGTTAAGAAGTAGAGCTGTTAGCGCTTGGTGGATAAGGGTTCGGCGCCGATTTTGTTTAAAAACTGCGATCGTGCAATGGTAATTGTGCAGTTTGGCAACTCAGGGGAAACCAGATAGCCATTACCAGTGGTTTTTATTGACAATCATCGCCACTGGCGTGGCCAGTATTGCCAAAGTGCTGTGCCACAAGTGCCGTGCTTTGGTGGCTATTCAAACGCACGTAACCCGTGCAAGGAGATTCAACCTATGACAGCGTTACGGCTGCACGTGCCCGAGCCTACCGGCAGACCGGGCGGAAAAACCGATTTTTCCTACCTCATGGTTTCGCCAGCAGGCGTCACCCGCAAACCCCCCACCGATACCCCCGCTGCAGACACTGCCGATCTGGCGACCAGTCTGGTGCGAGTGCTGGACGACGATGGCAAGGCGCAAGGCCCCTGGGCCCCGGCCATCCATCCCGAGCGCTTGCGCCGTGGCCTGCGTGCCATGATGAAGACGCGCATCTTCGATGCCCGCATGGTGCTGGCCCAGCGCCAGAAAAAGCTGTCGTTCTACATGCAGTGCCTGGGGGAAGAAGCCATTACGGTGGCGCAGGCGCAGGCGCTGCAGGAGGGGGACATGCACTTTCCCACCTACCGCCAGCAGGGGCTGCTGCTCTCGCGCGACGACATTTCCATGGTCGAGCTGATGTGCCAGCTCATGAGCAACGTGCGCGACCCGAACAAGGGCCGCCAGCTGCCGGTGATGTATTCGTACAAACGGGCCGGGTTTTTCTCGATCTCCGGCAACCTGGCCACCCAGGTGCCCCAGGCGGTGGGCTGGGCCATGGCCTCGGCCATCAAGGGCGATACCAAGATCGCCTCGGCCTGGATCGGCGACGGTTCCACGGCCGAGTCGGACTTCCACACCGCGCTGACCTTTGCCCACGTGTACAAGGCGCCCGTCATCGTGAACGTGGTGAACAACCAGTGGGCCATCTCCAGCTTCCAGTCGATTGCCGGGGGCGAGGGCACCACCTTTGCCCAGCGCGGCGTGGGCGTGGGCATTGCCTCGCTGCGCGTGGATGGCAACGACTTCCTGGCCGTGTACGCCGCCTCGCAATGGGCGGCAGAGCGTGCCCGCACGAATAACGGCCCGACGCTGATCGAGTGGGAAACCTACCGCGCCGGGCCGCATTCCACTTCGGACGACCCGAGCAAGTACCGCCCGGCGGACGACTGGAAGCACTTCCCCCTGGGCGACCCGATCGAGCGCCTGAAGCAACACCTCATCGTGATTGGCGAGTGGAGCGAGGAGCAGCACCAGCAGGCCCAGCAGGAGCTGGAAGCCGAAGTGCTGGCGGCGCAGAAAGAGGCCGAGAGCTACGGCAGCCTGCTCGATGGCCGCGTGCCCAGCGCCGCGACCATTTTTGACGATGTCTACAAAGAAATGCCGGAGCATCTGCGCCGGCAGCGCCAGCAGATGGGGGTGTAAGCCATGAGCGAAATGACCAGCAATGCCGCCGCCCCGCAAGAGGCGCAGGCGGCTTCTTCCATGACCATGATCCAGGCGCTGCGCTCGGGTCTGGACGTGATGATGGCCAAGGACGACAACGTCATCGTCTACGGCGAGGACGTGGGCTACTTCGGCGGCGTGTTCCGCGTGACCGAGGGGCTACAGAAAAAATACGGCAAAACGCGCTGCTTCGATGCGCCAATCTCTGAGGCCGGCATCGTCGGCACCGCCATCGGCATGGCCGCCTACGGCCTGCGCCCGGCGGTGGAAATCCAGTTTGCCGACTACGTGTACCCGGCGTACGACCAGATCGTCTCCGAGCTGGCCCGTTTGCGCCACCGTTCGGCAGGCGACTTTTTTGCGCCCATCACCATCCGCATGCCTTGCGGCGGCGGTATCTACGGCGGGCAAACGCACAGCCAAAGCCCCGAGGCCGTGTTCACCCACGTGAGCGGCCTGCGCACCGTCATGCCCAGCAATCCGATCGACGCCAAGGGGCTGCTGATTGCCGCGATGGAGTGCGACGACCCGGTGATCTTCCTGGAACCCAAGCGTCTCTATAACGGCCCGTTCGACGGCCACCACGACCGGCCTGTGCAGCCCTGGAACAAGCACGAGCTGGGCAAGGTGCCCGAAGGCTATTACACCGTGCCGCTGGACAAGGCGGCCATCTTCCGCCCCGGCAAGGCGGTCACCGTGCTGGCCTACGGCACCATGGTCTGGGTGGCCGAGTGCGCCGCCCGCGAAACCGGCATCGATGCCGAGGTGATCGACCTGCGCAGCCTGTGGCCGCTGGACCTGGACACCATCGTCGAATCGGTCAAGAAAACCGGCCGCTGCGTGGTGGTGCATGAGGCCACGCGCACCAGCGGCTTTGGCGCCGAGCTGGTGGCCCTGGTGCAAGAGCATTGCTTCTACCACCTGGAAGCCCCGATCGAGCGTGTGACCGGGTGGGATACCCCCTATCCGCACGCCCAGGAGTGGGCTTATTTCCCTGGCCCCGCCCGCGTGGGTGCGGCCTTGCAACGCGCAGTGGAGGCATAAAAATGGGTATTTACGTCATTCGCGTGCCCGATATTGGCGAGGGCATTGCCGAGGTGGAACTGGTGGCCTGGCATGTGGCGCTGGGTGAGAGCGTCAAGGAAGACCAGCCCGTGGCCGATGTCATGACCGACAAGGCCACGGTGGAAATCCCCTGCCACGTTCACGGCAAGGTGATTGCCCTGGGCGCCGCCGTGGGGCAGATGATTTCGGTCGGTGCAGAGCTGATACGCCTGGAAGTCGAGGGCGAAGGCAATGTGAAGGAAGACGCAGCAACGGCTGCACCGGTTGCAACGGCCCCTGCACATGCTGCACAAACAGTAGCTGCTACTGCTCAACCAGAGGTTAAATCAGAGGTAAAACATTCTGAAAACCCTGTAAAACCAGCGGAACAAGCTCCTAAAAAGCAATCGACACCGCCCAATCGTTCTGTGGCCCGTGCCCCTGCGGCCCAGGCCCGCAAGGAAGGCGAGCGCCCGCTGGCCTCGCCCTCGGTGCGCCGCCGCGCCCTGGACATGGGGGTGGACTTGCGCCTGGTGCATGGCAGCGGCCCGGCCGGGCAGATCTCCCACGCCGATCTGGACGCCTTTGCCGCCGGCCACGGCCAGATCGTTGGTGGCCATCCGCAGTATGTGGAGCGCCACGGCGAGGAAGCCATTCCCGTCATCGGCCTGCGCCGCAAGATCGCGCAGAAGATGCAGGAGGCCAAGCGCCGCATTCCGCACTTCAGCTATGTCGAGGAAGTGGATGTGACCGAGCTGGAGGCGCTGCGCCAGCAGCTCAACAAGCTGCACGGCGCCACGCGCGGCAAGCTCACGCTGCTGCCGTTTTTGGCCCGCGCGATGGTGCTGGCGCTGCGCCAGTTTCCGCAGATCAACGCGCGCTACGACGACGATGCCGGGGTGGTCACGCGCTTTGAAGCCGTCCACCTGGGCGTTGCCGCGCAGACCGACGGCGGCCTGATGGTGCCCGTGCTGCGCCATGCCGAAAGCCTGGATCTGTGGGCCAGCGCTGCCGGCATCGCCCGCGTGGCCGATGGCGCGAAAACCGGCAAGCTGCCGCGCGAGGAGCTGACCGGCTCCACCATCACCCTGACCAGCCTGGGGGCGCTGGGCGGCATCGTCAGCACCCCGGTGATCAACCACCCGGAAGTGGCCATCGTCGGCGTGAACCGCATGGTCGAGCGCCCCATGCTGAAAAACGGCCAGGTCGTGGCACGGCAACTGATGAACTTGTCCTCGTCCTTCGACCACCGCGTGGTCGATGGCATGGATGCGGCGCAATTCATCCAGGCCATCCGCGCCCTGCTGGAAACCCCGGCACTGCTGTTTGTCGATTAACCGGGAGGGTAAGAATATGAAAGAAATTTCCACCAAACTGCTCGTCATCGGCGGCGGCCCCGGCGGCTACGTGGCCGCCATCCGCGCCGGGCAACTGGGCATCCCCACCGTGCTGGCCGAAGGCGCCAGCCTGGGCGGCACGTGCCTGAACATCGGCTGCATCCCGTCCAAGGCACTGATCCATGCGGCGCAGGAGTTCGAGCACGCCCGCCAGTTCGGCGCGGGCACCTCGCCCCTGGGCATCAAGGTGGTCAATCCGCAGATCGACATCCAGCAAACCGTGCGCTGGAAGGATGGCATCGTCGCTCGCCTGTCCGGCGGCGTCGGGGCGCTGCTGCGCAAGGCCGGCGTGCAGGTGCAGCGCGGTTGGGCGCAGATCGAGGATGGCAAAACCGCCCTCATTACTCCGCACGACGGCAGCGAGCCGGTGCGCGTGCATTGCGAGCATCTGCTGCTGGCCACGGGTTCCGAGCCGGTGCCGCTGCCTTCCATGCCTTTTGGCGGAAACGGCGGGGCCATCTGGTCGTCCACCGATGCGCTCTCGCCCGACGTGCTGCCCAAGCGGCTGGTCGTCGTCGGCGCGGGCTACATCGGCCTGGAGCTGGGCATGGCCTACCGCAAGCTGGGCGTGGAAGTCACCGTGGTCGAAGCCGCCCAGCGCGTGCTGCCCAGCTATGACGAAGAGCTGACCCAGCCCGTGCTGGAAGCGCTCAAGCGCAGCGGCGTGGTGCTGCACCTGGGTTGCAGCGTGGCCGGCTACGACGCCCAGCAGGGCGTGCATGTGCGCAATGCCCGGGCCGACGAGTTCGCCCTGCCGGCCGAGCGCGTGCTGGTCGCCGTGGGCCGCCGCCCGCGCACCCAGGGCTTCGGCCTGGAAGGGCTGCAACTGGACATGGCCGGGCGCTTTGTGGCGGTGGACGACCATTGCCGTACCTCCATGCGCAACGTCTGGGCCATCGGCGACGTGACGGGCGAGCCCATGCTGGCCCACCGCGCCATGGCGCAGGGCGAGTGCGTGGCCGAGCAGATCGCGGGCAAGAACCGGCGTTTCGACCCCATGGCCATTCCTGCCGTGTGCTTTACCGACCCCGAAGTCGTTGTCGTCGGCCAGACCCCGCCGCAGGCGGAAGCTGCGGGCGTGGAAGCCATTACCGCCACCTTCCCCTTCGCGGCCAATGGCCGGGCCATGACGCTGGAAGCCACCGGCGGCTTCGTGCGCGTCGTCGCCCGCAAGAGCGACCACCTCATCCTCGGCTGGCAAGCCGTCGGCCAGGGCGTGGCCGAACTGGTGACGGCTTTTGCCCAATCCCTGGAAATGGGCGCCCGCCTGGAAGACGTGGCCCACACCATCCACGCCCACCCGACTTTGGGCGAAGCGGTGCAGGAAGCGGCGCTCAAAGCGCTGGGGCAGGCGCTGCATATCTGATCTGATGTGCTGAACCCCCAAACAGGCGCTGCGGGAAACCGCAGCGCCTGTTTTTTTGTGGTGCGAGAAGCCGGTATGGATAATGCGCCGACCCACAAATCCAAGCAAAGGTGCCATCTATGAACACACCCAGCCAGACCACCCGCCATGCGGTATGGCGTATGCACGCTGGCATTGCCATCTTCTGGGTGGCGGTGCTGGGCCTGCTGTACCTGGGCATGGAGCGCTATCTGCAACCCTCGGCCGCCGTGGTCACCAGCAGCGGCAGCCTGCAGATCGAGCGGCACCGGGATGGGCATTTCTATGTCGATGGCAGCATCAACGGCCAGCCGGTGCGCTTCATGGTGGATACCGGGGCCACCTACATCGCCGTGACCGATGCCCTGGCCGAACGCGCCGGACTGCACGGCGGTGAAGCGGTGCAATTTGCTACCGCCAACGGCACACGCATGGGGCGGCTGGTGCGTGCCGAGCGCATTACGGCCGGGCCATTGGCAGTGGACAACCTCACGGTGGGCACCGGCTACACCGGCAAGAGCGAGCAGGATGCCCTGCTGGGCCAGAACTTTCTGCGCCAGTTCGACGTACTGATGCGCGGCGATGCGCTGGAGCTGCGGGCGCGGTGAGTCTTATCCCCAAGGGGATGAGGTTTTGATTACGGCAGTATTTTTTTAAAGAAAGAGTTTGAATGTCAAAACTTAATGTGGATCAAAAAACAATTAATGATTTGTTTTCGGATAAAAAGGCTGATTTTTTGATACCAGATTATCAACGGCCATATGCCTGGAATGAAGAACAATGCCAAACTTTATGGGATGATATTTTTTCATTTTGCTTCCCGGATAATAATTATCAAGCATTTGATGAGGATGAAGAATATTTTCTCGGTTCTATTGTTACATTTAAGAATGAAAAAGCCAAGTCCGAAGTCATTGATGGCCAGCAACGGTTGACGACGTTGATGCTTTTGTTACGGGCTTTTTATGATAAATTCGCAAATATGAAGGATACAAATTCGATTTTGACCCGTGATCGAATTGAAAAATGTATTTGGAAAACGGATGCTTTTGGTACAGCCAATAAAGATATTTTAAAGATTGATTCTGAAGTTGCTACGGATGGCGATAAACAAGAGTTTTTGGAGTTGTTGCGGATAGGAGATAAGAATAAAACTGCAAAAAGCCAGTATGTAATGAATTATAGATTTTTCCAAGAGAAAATAGATAGTTTTTTACAGAAATTTCCTAGTTTCTTTCCATATTTACCAGCCAGGATTTTGGGTAACTGTATCTTGCTGCCTATCGAGGCAGAATCACAGGATACGGCATTACGCATTTTTTCAACGCTCAATGATCGCGGGTTGCCATTATCTGATGCAGATATATTCAAGGCGCAATTTTATAAATATTACAGTGCGATTGGGCAAAAAGATGATTTTATTTCAGAGTGGAAGAATTTAGAGGAAATAACGGATTCCGTTTTTAATTCACTCTCTGGGACAGCCATGGATGAGTTGTTTTCGCGCTACATGTATTTTCTGCGGGCGAAAGAAGGGAATAAAAGTTCCACAACAGAGGCTTTGCGCAAATTTTATGAAAAAGAAAAATACAAATACCTGAAGCAGCCACATGCTTTGGATGAATTGAAGGCATTGGCGTTATTCTGGAAAAGTATTGCCGAACAAGATAAAAATAAATTCTCCGATGAAGTTCTTAAGCAATTTTTTGTCTTGAACTATGCGCCTAATAGCATGTGGCAGAATATTACTTCTGTTTATTTTCTGAAAAATAAAAACAAGGATGGTTTGTTGAGTGATAAAGAATTTTGTGCTTTTTTAAGCAAAATAACGGCATTCATATTCTGCTGGGCTATTACCAACCCCGGTGTAAACGCATTGCGTACACCGGTCTATGATGAAATGGTAAACATTGTCAATGACCAGGAAGTGACGTTTGGGAAATATAAATTAAACCTTGCCCAAGCCCGTACTGCATTCGAGAATTATTCATTTACCAATCAAAGAAACATCACGCGTTCCATGTTGACTTGGTATGCATATACATTTGAAAATCAAAAAATTCTTCATTTGACGGATGCTTTGCACCTTGAGCATATTTACTCAAAGAAACGTCAACAAATAGAACAAGGGCTTGCGAATGAAGCTGCTTTGGAGTCGTTGGGAAATAAAGTATTGCTAGAGGCAGCCATTAATATTCGAGCATCTGATTATAAATTTGAAGATAAAAAAGAAATTTATATTGGAAAGCAACGACGTGGTTCTTACAAGGAGCCAAGTTGTATTGTTGAAGTCATAGAAATTGCCTCCAAGTCACACTTTGGGGAAAATGAAATCAATGAGCGAGACAAAGAAATTTTAGATAAATTTTTTGATTTTCTTCATCAAGAAGATTTAATTGCATAACTGGAAAAGAAAAAGCGCTGCAACCCCTGTTGCAGCGCCCATTTTTAAAGGCTGGTTTTGGCGGCGGTGTTCGCCGCAGGCGGCTTACCCCTGTTTTTGCAGCATCTTGATGATGCTGGAGAAGTCCTCCCCGCCATGCCCGCCCAGGCTGTGTGCGGCGTAGAGGGCGCGGGCCAGGCCGCCCAGGGGGGTGCTGGCTTTCACGGCGGTGGCGTGTTCCTGGGCCAGGCCCAGGTCTTTGAGCATCAGGTCGGTGCCGAAGCCGCCGGTGTAGCCGCGCGTGGCGGCGCTGGCTTCCTGTACGCCGGGGTAGGGGTTGTAGACCTCCAGCGCCCAGTTGCCGCCGGAGCTGCGGCGCATGATTTCACTCAGCACCTTGGGGTCGAGGCCGTTGGCCACGCCCAGGGCGATGGCCTCGGAGGTGCCGGCCATCAGGATGCCCAGCAGCATGTTGTTGCAGATTTTGGCGGTCTGGCCTGCGCCGACGGCGCCGGCGTGGAAGATGTTCTTGCCCATTTTTTCCAGTAGCGGACGGGCGCGTTCCAGGTCGGCTTCGCTGCCACCGACCATGAAGGTGAGGGTGCCGGCAATGGCCCCGCCGGTGCCGCCGGAGACGGGGGCGTCGATGAAGGCGATGCCTGCGGCCTGGGCCGCCTGGGCCACTTTCTGGCTGGTGGCGGCGGCGATGGTGGAGCTGTCGATGACCAGCGCCCCTTTGGCGATGCTGGCCAGCAGGCCGTTTTGGCCGTCGCGGCCCAGGAACAGTCCTTCGACGTGCTGGCTGGCGGGCAGCATGGTGACGATGACTTCTGCGCCCTGTGCGGCATCCTGTGCGCTGCCGGCGGCCTGGCCCCCGGCGGCGACGACTTTGGCGATGGCCTCCTGGCTCAGGTCGAAAGCCTTGACGCTGTGCCCGGCTTTGGCGAGGTTGATGGCCATGGGGCCGCCCATGTTGCCCAGGCCGATGAATCCGATTTGCATGGTGGTGTCTCCTGTGGTGGTGGAAGAAATACTTGTTTTTAAATAGCTGTTTCCGGTTGATATATATGGATTTCAGAGTGTTTTATTACTGAAATCCTTATGAATCAAGCGGTAGAAGCTATTCTTTGTGAAAGTCAGCGAATCACGTCCGGCGCATCGCCGTCCAGCATCCGCCGTCCGATGATGACGCGCATGATCTCGTTCGTGCCTTCCAGAATCTGGTGGACACGGGCGTCGCGCAGCAGGCGCTCCAGCGGGTATTCGCGGATGTAGCCGTAGCCGCCGTGCAGTTGCAGCGCGTCGTTGACCACGCCAAAGCCTGCATCGGTGGCAAAGCGCTTGGCCATGGCGCAGTAGGTGCTGGCGTCCGGTGCGCCTGCGTCCAGCTTGCTGGCAGCCAGCCGCACCATGTGCCGTGCGGCGACCAGTTCGGTGGCCATGTCGGCCAGCTTGAATTGCAGCGCCTGGAAGGCGGCCAGCGGTTTGCCGAACTGCTTGCGCTCCTGCATGTAGCGCTGCGCGTGGGTCAGTGCCCCTTGCGCTGCGCCGACCGAGCAGGTGGCGATGTTGATGCGCCCGCCGTCCAGCCCTTTCATGGCAATTTTGAAACCCTCGCCCTCGCGGCCCAGCAGGTGGTTGGCGGGGATGCGCACGTTGTCGAAATTGATGACGCGCGTGGGCTGGCTGTTCCAGCCCATTTTTTCTTCCTTCTTGCCGTAGGTGATGCCGGGGATGTGGGCGGGCACGGCAAAGGCGCTGATGCCGGAGGCGCCCGAGCTGGCATCGCCCGTGCGGGCCATCAGCACCAGCACGTCGGTGCTGCCGGCGCCGCTGATGAAGGCTTTGCTGCCGTTGATGACGTATTCGTTGCCGACCAGTTCCGCCCGGGTCTTGATGCTGGCCGCGTCCGAGCCGCTGCCCGGTTCGGTCAGGCAGTAGCTGGCAAGTTTCTGCCCGCTGGTCAATGCCTCGCCCCATTCGGCCCGCACGGCGTCGGTGGCCCAGGTGCCCAGCATCCAGGTCGCCATGTTGTGGATGGTGATGAAGGCGGTGGTGGAGGGGTCGACGGCGGCCAGTTCCTCGAACACCAGGGTGGCATCCAGCCGGGGCAGTTGCAGGCCGCCGATGCACTCGGGCGCGTACAGGCCGCAAAAGCCCAGCTCGCCCGCCTTGGCGATGGCGTCCACGGGGAAGATGCCCTGGGCATCCCACTCGGCGGCATGGGGGGCCAGCTCGGCCTGGGCGAACTGCCGCGCGGTATCGGCAAAGGCGCGTTGGTCTTCGCTCAGTTCAAAGTCCATGTCGGTCTCCTTTCCTTGTAATTTTGATAGCTGTTTGCGCTTGCCTGATAAGCCAAAACAACGGTTTGAAGCAAAAACGGCCAGCAAGGCTGGCCGCAGGGTGCTTATTTCAGGCTGATGGTGGTGTTCACGCCCTGGCCCAGGGTGCTGTCGTCAAACCAGCGGGCGGTGACGGTCTTGGTCTGCGTGTAGAACAGTACGACCTGCTTGCCGTAGGGGCCGAGGTCGCCCAGTTTGGAGGCGCGGCTGCCGGTGAAGGAGAACAGCGGCACGGGCACGGGCACGGGCACGTTGATGCCGACCTGGCCGACGTCGATCTCTTCCTGGAACTTGCGTGCTGCGCCGCCCGACTGGGTGAAGATGGCGGTGCCGTTGCCGTTGGGGTTGTCGTTGATGAAGGCGATGGCTTCGTCCAGCGTGGCGGCTTCGACCACGCACAGCACGGGGCCGAAGATTTCCTGGTCATAGACGCTCATGCCGGGTTTCACGCCGCTGAAGATGGTCGGGCCGACGAAGTTGCCCTTTTCGTAGCCGGGCACGGTGGGCTTGCGGCCATCGAGTACCAGCTTGGCGCCGTCGGCAATGCCGCGTTCGATCAGGCCTTCGATGCGGTTCAGGGCGCTGCACGAGATGACGGGGCCAAGATCGGTGCCCGGCTCGGTGCCGCCGCTGATCTTGAGGGATTTGGCCTTCTCGATCAGGTCGGGCAGCCATTTTTGGGCTTCGCCCACCAGCATGACCACGGGCAGTGCCATGCAACGCTGGCCGGCTGCGCCGAAGGAGGCGCCAGCGATGGCGTTGAGGGTCTGCTCTTTGTTGGCATCGGGCAGCACGATGGCGTGGTTCTTCGCGCCCATCATGCACTGCACGCGCTTGCCGTTCAGGCTGGCGCGGTTGTAGACATGGGTGCCGACGTGGGTGGAGCCGACGAAGCTGATGGCCTTGATGTCCTTGTGGTCGCAAATGGCGTTCACGGCATCTTCACCGCCGTGAATCACGTTCAGCACCCCGGCAGGAACGCCTGCTTGCAGCGCCAGCTCGCACAGGCGCATGGTGACCATGGGGTCTTGCTCGGAAGGTTTCAGCACGAAGGTGTTGCCGGTGGCAATGGCCATGGGGAACATCCACAGCGGAATCATGGCCGGGAAGTTGAACGGGGTGATGCCTGCGCACACGCCCAGGGGTTGCAGCACCGAATAGGTATCCACCCCGTTGGCCACGTTGTTGGCCAGCTCGCCCAGTTGCAGGTTGCCGATGCTGGCGGCATGTTCCACCACCTCCAGGCCACGGAAAACGTCGCCTTCGGCATCCGGCAGGGTCTTGCCCTGTTCGGCGGTCAGCAGGGCGGCCAGTTCGCCCATGTTTTCGCGGATGAGCTGTTGCAGCTTCAGGAAGACGCGGGCGCGGGCGCCGATGGGGGTTTTCTTCCAGGTCTTGAAAGCTTCCTTGGCGGCAGCCACGGCGGCGTTGATCTCGTCCTGCGTGGCAAAGGGCACGCGGGCCAGCACTTCCTGCGTGGCGGGGTTGACCACATCGCGCCACTGGGTGGTTTTCGATTCAACAAATTCGCCGTTGATCAGCAGCTTGACGGTAGGGATGCTCATGGGGGGATGTCTCCTGGTAAGAAAAAGAGGCCGGTCTTTAGTCGGACTGCTCCCCATGGTAATGTGCAAATTTGATAGGGCAATACCTGTTTATGCAGTTTTCATCTGCAAAAAAGCACAGTTAAACTGCCGTCCCATGGATTGGGATCACTTACGTTTTTTTTGCCGCCCTGGCACAAGCCGGCTCCCTGGCGGGCGCGGCGCGGATGCTGGGCGTGGAACACACCACGGTGGCGCGGCGCTTGCAGGCGCTGGAAAAAATCATGGGCCAGACGCTGTTTGTGCGGCAGAAGGGGGGGCTGACACTCACGCAAGCGGGCCAGCAACTGCTGCCTGCCGTGCAGGCCATGGAAAAGGCCGTGCGCGGCGTCGAGCAGGTCGCTCTGCCCGATGGGGCCGACGAGGCCCACCCGGCCGGACTGGTGCGCGTGGGCGTGACCGAGGGGCTGGGCACGGTGCTGCTGTCGCGCCAGCTGGCGCTGCTGGCGGTGCGCTATCCGCAGCTGTCGATCGACCTGCTGGCCCTGCCGCGCCTGCTGCACCTCAGCCGCCGCGAGGCCGACATCGTGATCTCGCTGGAGCGGCCCAAGCGCGGCTCGGTGGTGGTGAGCAAGCTCACCGACTACCACCTGTATTTGTACGGCGAGCGCCAGTACCTGGCCCGCCGCCCCCTGGTGCGCAGCAGCGACGATCTGCGCCACCACCAGTTCGTGCATTACGTGGACGACTTGCTGTTTTCCAAGGAATTGCAACTGCTGGCGCAGCTCTACCGGCCTGCCCGTTTCGTGTTTCGCAGCACCAGCATCGCGGCGCAGTACGAGGCCGTGCGGGCCGGGGTGGGGCTGGCGGTGCTGCCCGCCTTCATGGCCGACCGCGACCCCACCCTGGCGCGGGTGCTGCCCGAGCAGGCCCGGTTTACCCGCACCTTCTGGATGAGCGTGCCCGAAGAAGCCAAGGCCGTGCCCCGCATCCAGGCGGTGTGGCGTTTCCTGAAAGACGTGGTGCGCGAGCAGCAAGCGTACCTGCAACCCCCCTTGCCCGGCGCGGGTCAGTAGCAATAGCTGGTATTGCCCATGCCGTCGCTGCGGGGGATGGAGCTGCAAATGGGCGCAGTGCCGGCCGGGATGTCGCGGCGGTGTTCGCTCTGTCCCTTGGCCGGTTTGGGGGGCGGGGTCACGTTGCCGGTGTAGGGCCGCACGCGGCGCAGGCTGATGGTTTCGTCGAAATGCTTGCCAAAGCCGACGTAGGTGACGTCGCAAGTCTGGTAATGCGGGTCTGCCCCGAGAATGCGGGCCTCATACCATTGCCCCGCCGACTGGGCTTCCACGCGGTTGCCGGTACGGCACAGCTGTGCCAGAGCTGGCTGGGGCGTGCTGGCCGATCGGGCTGCCGGTGTTTGCGGCGGCACGACGTAATCGTTCGACCACTGGTCTGCCGCGTGGGCAGAAAAGGCAGCCAGGGCCAGGAGGCAGGACAGGGGAAGGCGGCAGATCGGTGGCATGGGGACGCTCCTGTGGGGGGATCGGTGCAGGCAGGCGGTCATTTTGCAGCAGAGGAGGGGATTGCGGCCAGCGCACTGCGGGTGGTGGTTGCAGGCGCTTGCACTTTTAAAAATATAGCTTTCTGCGCAGTGTTGATAAGCTTTTTTCGCCTGTTTGAATCAAAATAAAAAACGGCAGATTGCCGCGTGCAGGCGGCCAGGGGCTGTATCATTTGCCCCTTTGCCTGTGGTTTTCCCCAGTGGGGGCGGCCCAATCTCCGTTTTCTTTTCGCCGTGCGCCTTCAGTCCATCAAGCTCTCCGGCTTCAAATCGTTTGCCGAGCCTACGAACTTCATGTTGCCGGGGCAGTTGGTGGGTGTGGTGGGGCCGAACGGCTGCGGCAAGTCGAACATCATGGACGCCGTGCGCTGGGTGCTGGGCGAATCCAAGGCCAGCGAGCTGCGTGGCGAGTCCATGCAGGACGTGATCTTCAACGGCACCACCCAGCGCAAACCGGCCAGCCGGGCCAGCGTGGAACTGAGCTTCGACAACCACGACCACCGCGCCGGCGGGCAGTGGAACCAGTTCACCGAGATCGCCGTCAAGCGCGTGCTGACCCGCGATGGCGGCAGCAGCTATTTCATCAACAACCAGCCGGTGCGCCGCCGCGACGTGCAGGACGTGTTCCTGGGTACCGGCCTGGGGCCACGGGCCTACGCCATCATCGGCCAGGGCACCATCAGCCGCATCATCGAAAGCCGTCCGGAAGAGCTGCGCCTGTTCCTGGAAGAAGCGGCAGGCGTTTCCAAATACAAGGAGCGCCGGCGCGAAACGCAGAACCGCCTGCACGACACGCACGAAAACCTTACCCGCGTCGAAGACATCCTGCGCGAGCTGGGCGCCAACCTGGACAAGCTGGAAAAGCAGGCCGAGGTGGCCGCCCGGTACCACGCCCTGAACAGCAGCGCCACGCTCAAGCAGCACCAGCTGTGGTTTTTGAAAAAGCAGGACGCCGAGGGCGATCTGGCCGCCATCCGCGCCCAGGGGCTGGAGGCGGTCAATGCCCTGGAAGAAGGCATGGCCCAGCTGCGCCACATCGAAGCGGACATGGAAACGCAGCGCCAGGCGCACTATGCGGCGGGCGATGCCGTCAATCAGGCCCAGGGCCGCCTGTACGAGGCCACGGCGGAAGTCGGCAAGCTGGAGGCGGAAATCCGCTACGTGGTCGAAGGCCGCCAGCGCATCGCCCAGCGCCTGCAGCAACTGGCCGAGCAGACCCGGCAGTGGCAGGAGCGCCAGGAAACCGCCGCGCTGGAGCTGGAAGAGCTGGCCGCCAGCGGCGTCGATGCCCAGGAGCAGGCCGAGCTGCTGGCCGCCCAGGTGGAAGAACAGGCCGCGCAACTGCCCGCGCTGGAAGATGCCGTGCAACGCGCCCAGGCGCAGGCCCAGGCCCGGCACCAGCAGGTGGTGCAGGTGCAGCAGCGCATTCAGGTGCTGGCCGCCGAGCAGCGCAGCCTGCAAGAGCAAAGCCGCCAGCAGGAAAGCCGCCTGGAGCGCCTGCGCACCGAGCGCCAGGCCCTGGCCGCGCCCGACCCGGCCGAGCTGCAAGCCCAGCAGGAACAGTACGCCGCCGCCCAGGAAGCCGCCGAACTGGCCGAGGCCGCCCACCAGGAGTTGCAGGACAGCTTGCCTGCCCTGGAAGACGCGCGGCGCAGCAGCCAGCAGGCCGTGAATAGCGAAAGCGCCCGGCAGGCCGAACTGGCCGCCCGCTTGCAGGCGCTGCAAGCCTTGCAGGAAAAGCTCAAGGCCGACGACAAATTGCAGCCCTGGCTGACCGCCCAGGGCTTGGAGGGCCTGCCCGCACTGTGGACACGCATCGCCGTCGAACCCGGCTGGGAAAATGCCGTGGAAGCCGCCCTGCGCGAACGCATGAACGCCGTGCAGATCGGCCGGCTGGAGACGGTGCGCGGCTTTGCCAGCCCTGCCGCCGCGCCGCCTGCGCGGCTGGCCTTTTACTCTGCCGCCCAGGCCGCCGCCGTGACCGGGGCGCGGGCCGGGGGGCTGATCGACAAAATTCGCACCGGCGACGAAGGCCTGAAAGCCGTGCTGGCGCATTGGCTGCACGGTTGCCTGACCGCAGCCAGCCTGGACGAAGCCCTGGCCCGACGCAGCCAGTTGCCGGACGGGCAGAGCATTTATGTGGCCAGCGGCCATGCTGTTACCGCGCACAGCGTGGCTTTTTACGCGCAGGACAGCGAACAGTCCGGCCTGCTGGCCCGCGCCCAGGAAATCGAACAACTGGACAAAGCCCTGCGGGCCCAGCAACTGCTGGTGGAAAACGCCCAGACCGCTTTGGCGCGGGCCGACCATGCCTATCACCAGGCATCAGCGGCCCTGATCGGCGCCCGCCGCGAGGCCCAGCAGGCCCGGCAGGCCGCGCACGACAGCCAGGTGCAGTGGCTGCGCCTGCAACAGCAGGCCGAGCAGGCCAGCAGCCGCAGCCAGCAATTGCAGGCCGACAGCGATGAAGTCCGCGCTTTGCTGGACGAGTTGCAAGAGCGCAGTGCCGAGGCCGAAGGCCGCTTCGAGGAACTGGATTGGCAACTGGCCCAGGCGCAGGAGCAGCACGCGCAGGAGGAAGACCACGCCATCGCCGCCCAGCAGCGCCTGAACGAGAGCCGCGAGCAACTGCGTCGCCTGGAGCGCCAGGCGCAGGAAGCGCAGTTTGGCGAACGCAGCCTGCAAGCGCGGCAGGCCGAACTGCAGCGCACCCTGCAAACCGCCGAACAGCAGGCCCGCGACCTGGCGCAGGAAGAACAACGCGCCCATGCCGAGGCCGAGCGCCTGAGCGATGCCGCCGCGCAAGGCGGCCTGCAGGA
The DNA here is from genome assembly GCF_042654765.1 of Comamonas nitrativorans. Classification (NCBI taxonomy): domain Bacteria; kingdom Pseudomonadati; phylum Pseudomonadota; class Betaproteobacteria; order Burkholderiales; family Comamonadaceae; genus Comamonas; species Comamonas nitrativorans. The sequence goes on from NZ_JBHSEW010000008.1 coordinate 22,918, forward strand.
CGCGCTGGACTTGAAAATGCAGCGCGAGCAGGAACTGGCCCAGCGCCGCAGCGACTACGACGGCCTGACCCAGCAGCTGCGTGCCAGCGACGAACTGCGCAGCCAGATTCAGCGCAACCTGGAGCCGATGCGCCAGCGCATCACCGAATTTCAGCTGCGCGAGCAGGCCGCCAGCCTGGGCAGCAGCCAGTACGCCCAGCAGCTGGAAGAAGCCGGGGCCGATCTGGCCGCCGTGGCGCAGTCGATTGCCGAAGGCAACGTGCGCCTGCACGGCCTGCAGGCCGACATCGACCGCCTGCACCGCGACATCGCCGCCCTGGGGGCGGTGAACCTGGCCGCGCTGGAAGAATTGCAACTGGCCACCGAGCGCAAGACCTTTCTGGACGCCCAGGTGCAGGACCTGACCCAGGCCATGACCACGCTGGAAGGGGCCATCCAGAAAATCGACGCGCAGACGCGCGAGCTGCTTTCGGGAACTTTCAACACCGTCAACGACCACTTCGGGCGCATGTTCCCCGAGCTGTTCGGCGGCGGGCAGGCGCGGCTCATCATGACCGGCGACGAAATCCTGGACGCCGGCGTGCAGGTCATGGCGCAGCCGCCGGGCAAGAAGAACCAGACCATCCACCTGCTTTCGGGCGGGGAGAAGGCGCTGACGGCGATTGCCCTGGTGTTCGCCATCTTCCAGCTCAACCCCGCACCGTTCTGTCTGCTGGACGAGGTGGACGCGCCGCTGGACGATGCCAACACCGAGCGCTATGCCAAACTGGTGGCCCGCATGAGCAGCGGCACGCAATTCCTGTTCATCAGCCACAACAAGATCGCCATGGAAATGGCGCAGCAACTGATCGGCGTGACCATGCAGGAGCAGGGCGTATCGCGCATCGTGGCGGTGGACATGGAATCGGCCCTCACAATGGCGCAGACGTGAAATTCAAAGAAACAGGGATGAAGCAATGAGCACCTTGCAAATCAGTTTGGCAGTATTGGGCATCGTCTTTCTGGGCCTGGTACTGGTCTACAACGCCTGGGTCTACCGCCGCGCCGCACCGCGCAAGGCCGCGCCGCCGCCGTCCGGCCAGCATGCCGTGCCGCGCCAGGAGCCCGACCTGGGCGGGGTGGACATCACCCAGGCGACGGCGCCGCGCGTCCCTCCCGCAGATTTGACGGTGGATGCGGCCCCCGACGCCGGGGACCTGCTGGTCGACGACCCGCTGCTGCACGTCACCCCGCAGGCCGATACCACAGCCTCTTCGGCGTCTTCGGGTGCTTCGGCCACTGCACAGGCCGACCCCATGCCCGCGCCGGTGCTGCCCGCCGCTGCCGCCGACAAGCGCCCGGCCCTTGATAGCCTGCTGGATGCCATCGCCCTGCTGCCGCTGGAGTCGGCCCTGTCCGGGGAAACCATTCTGCAAGTGCAGCCGACCACGCGCCGCGCGGGCAGCAAGCCGTTTCAGGTGGAAGGCCGCAATGCCGCCACCGGCCAGTGGGAGGCCGTGCGCTCCGGCCAGCGCTACAGCCACTTGCAGGCCGGGGTGCAACTGGCCAACCGCCTGGGGGCGCTCAATGAAATCGAGTTTTCCGAATTTGTCGCCAAGGTGCAGACCTTTGCCGACACCCTGGGCGTGGCCGTGGAGCTGCCGGACATGCTGCACGAAGTGGCCCGCGCCCGCGACATCGACCAGTTCGCCAGCCAGCACGATGCGCAGCTGAGCTTCATGCTGCGCCCCGCCCGTGCGGCCTGGAGTCCCGGCTACATCGCCCAGCAGGCGGCGGCCCTGGGCTTCGTGCCCGCCAACATGCCCGGGCGCATGGTGCTGCCTGCGCCCGAGGCCGGGCTGCCGCCGCTGCTGACCCTGGCCTTCGACGCCCAGGCCGCGCAGGCCGAAGACCTGGATCGCACCGCCGTGTACGACCTGCTCCTGAGCCTGGACGTGCCCCAGGTGGCGCAAGCCCTGGCCCCTTTCGAGCGCCTGTGCCAGGCGCTGCAGGCCCTGGGCGAAAGCATGGACGGCGTACTCTGCGACCCGGACGGCAATCCCTTGCAGGCGGACATGCTCGGGCAGATCGGTGCCGACCTGGACGGCCTGTACGCCGCCCTGGCCGCCCATGCGCTGGCAGCAGGTTCGCCCCTGGCGCGGCGCTTGTTCAGTTAATTATTTTGTGAGCTTATCCCGCTGAAATGACAGGAAATCTAGACCTATTTCCATCTGAAAAAGAGGCTTCATCAGCGCAACAAGCTCCTAAAAGCGTAGTTGATAAAGTCCATGCCCTGCGCCGCCAGCTGTTGCAGTGGGCGCACGAGTACTACGTGCAGGACGCCCCCAGCGTGCCCGATGGCGAGTACGACCGCGTCTTCCAGCAATTGCAGGCGCTGGAGGGGGCCTACCCCCAGCTCGTCACCCCCGAATCGCCCACGCAGCGCGTGATCGGCGCAGTGCGCGATGGCCTGCTGCCGGTGCGCCATGCCGTGCCCATGCTCAGCATCCGCACGGAAACCGACAACACCGCTGCCGGGGCCGAGCATTTCGATGCCCGCATCCGCCGCGAATTGGGGCGGGTGGAAGGCGACCCGGCCATCGAATACGTGGCCGAACCCAAGTTCGACGGCCTGGCCATGAGCCTGCGCTACGAGGCTGGCCGTTTGGTGCAGGCTGCCACGCGCGGCGACGGCGAGGTGGGCGAGGACGTGACGCACAACATCCGCACCATCCGCCAGATTCCCCTGCTGCTGCCGCCCGATGCGCCACCGCTGGTCGAGGTGCGCGGCGAGGTCTACATGCGCCGCGCCGATTTCGAACGGCTCAATGCCCAGCAGGAGGCCGCCGGGGCCAAGCGCTTTGCCAACCCGCGCAATGCCGCCGCCGGGTCGGTGCGCCAGCTCGATTCGCACATCGCCATGCAGCGGCCACTGTCGTTTTTCGCCTATGGCTTGGGGGATGTCACGATCGCCGAGGCGGGCGGCCCGCGCTTTGGCACCCATTACGCCTTGTTGCAGCAATTGAAGGCCTGGGGTTTTCCGGTGGCCGACCAGATCACGCTGGCGCAGGGTGCCGCCGAACTGGTGGCGTTTCACGAACGCCTGGGCCAGCAGCGCGGCAGCCTGCCGTACGAGATCGACGGCGTGGTCTACAAAGTCAATGACCTGGCGCTGCAACAGCGACTGGGCTTTGTCACCCGCGAACCGCGCTGGGCCGTGGCGCACAAATACCCTGCAGAGGAGATGCCCACCGCCCTGCTGGGCATGGACGTGCAGGTCGGGCGCACCGGCAAGCTCACCCCCGTGGCGCGGCTGGCGCCGGTCAGCGTCGGCGGCGTCACCGTGACCAATGCCACGCTGCACAACCTGTTTGAAATCCGCAAAAAAGGAGTGCGCCTGGGCGACACCGTGATCGTGCGCCGTGCCGGCGACGTGATTCCCGAAGTGGTGGGCCGCGTGCCCGGCCCGCGCAGCGGCTATGTGCCCAACTTCCAGATGCCCCGGCAATGCCCCATCTGCGCCAGCCTGGTCGAGCGCGAAAAGGGCGAAGCCAACCACCGCTGTACCGGCGGCCTGTTCTGTAGCGCCCAGCGCAAGGAGGCGCTGCTGCACTTCGCAGCCCGCCGTGCCATGGACATCGAGGGGCTGGGCGACAAGCTGGTCGATCAACTGGTCGATGGCGGCATCATCCACAGCCTGCCCGATCTGTACCGGCTGGACTTGCCCACCCTCTCCGGCCTGGAGCGCATGGGCGAGAAATCGGCCCTCAACCTGCTGGCCGCGCTGGAGCGCTCCAAGGCCACCACCCTGGCCCGCTTCATCTTCGCCCTGGGCATTCGCCATGTGGGCGAAGCCACCGCCAAGGACCTGGCCCGCCATTTCGGCAATCTGGAAGCGCTGCTGGCCGCCACTGAGGAGGAGCTGCTGCTGGTCAATGACGTCGGCCCCGTCGTGGCGCACAGCATCCACAGCTTTCTGGCCCAGCCGCACAACCGCGAAGTGTTGAAGGCCTTGCAGGATGCGGGCGTGCATTGGCCCGAAGGCGAGGGCGAGCAGCAGGCGCAAATCCTGGCCGGGCAGACCGTGGTGCTGACCGGCACCCTGCCCACTCTGAGCCGCGACGCCGCCAAGGCCATGCTCGAAGCCGTCGGGGCCAAGGTGGCCGGCTCCGTCAGCAAGAAAACCAGCTTTGTTGTGGCCGGGGCCGATGCGGGCAGCAAGCTGGCCAAGGCGCAGGAGCTGGGCGTGCCCGTGCTGGACGAAGCGGCCATGCTGGCCCGTCTGGCGCAAGAGGACTGATATGCCGCCCACCGTCGCCCGCACCCCGAAAATCGGCCTGGCGCTGGGCAGCGGCTCGGCCCGGGGTTGGGCGCATCTGGGCGTGCTACGCGCCCTGCGCGACGCCGGGGTGCAGCCCGACGTGGTGTGCGGCGCCTCGGTCGGCGCCCTGGTGGCCGCCGTCTACGCCTCTGGCGAGATGGACCGCTTTACCGACTGGGCGCTCACCCTGGACCGGCGCAAGGTCTTTCAGTTCATGGACTTTCGCTGGTCGGGCGGGATGCTCAAGGGTGAAAAACTCATGGCCTTTCTGCGCCAGCATTTCACCGATTGCGGCATCGACGGCTGCCACCTGCCGTTTGCCGCCGTGGCCACCGACCTGTATTCCGGGGCTGAAATCTGGCTGCGCCAAGGCTCCCTGGTCGATGCCGTGCGGGCCTCGATCGCCCTGCCGGGCCTGTTCACCCCGGTGGCCGCACGGGGACGCTGGCTGGTCGATGGCGGGCTGGTCAATCCCGTTCCCGTCTCCCTGGCACGGGCCATGGGCGCCGACATCGTCATCGCCGTGGATTTGAACGCCGACATCATGCGCCGCCGCACGGCCCCCGTGTCCCTGGCGGTGGAAGAAGAAGTCAGCGAGGCCAGCCGCTGGTGGCAAAAAGGCTGGCGTCCCTGGCGCCCGGAAACGCCCGAAGCAGAGGCCATGTCGCCAGCCGTACCGACCGCCACCGTGCCGGGCAGCGAAATGCCCTCGGTGCTGGACGTGGCCATGAACAGCGTGAACATCATGCAGATGCGCATCACCCGCAGCCGTCTGGCCGGCGACCCGCCCGAACTGCTCATCGCCCCCCGCCTGGCCCACCTGGGGCTGATGGACTTCCACCGCACAGAAGAAGCCATCGAAGCCGGCCACCACGCAGCGCTGCTGGAACTGCCCGAGCTGGCCAATTTTTACTGAGGCAGACCCAATGGAAGGTGTCCTGTCGGCAAAAGAAAAACCCCTGTATTCAATGAATTACAGGGGTTCTGATCTTGGCGGAGAGGGCGGGATTCGAACCCGCGGTAGGTTATTAACCTACACACGCTTTCCAGGCGTGCGACTTAAACCACTCATCCACCTCTCCTGGCGGTGAAGCTAGCATTCTAGCGTGTAAAAAGTGGCTATTGGCGGAAAAGCGGAATTATTTCGCTTTTCCCTGCTGCATCACCCGCATGGCCGAGGCGATCAGGCCGGAGACTTCGGAGATGTTGCTCGGCACGATCAGGGTGGTGTTGGCGTCTTGTGCGACCTTGCTGTAGGCGCCGACGGCGCTTTCGGCGATCTTGAGCTGCACGGCTTCGGTGCCGCCGGGCTTTTCGATGGCGGCGGCCACGCGCTCCAGCGCCTGGGCCGTGGCGCTGGCCACGGTGACGATGGCGGTGGCCTCGCCCTGGGCCTTGTTGATGGCGGCCTGCTTTTCACCTTCCGAACGGGCGATGAAGGCTTCGCGCTCGCCGGTGGCGATGTTGATCTGCTCCTGGCGACGGCCTTCGGAGGCGGCGATCAGGGCACGTTTTTCGCGTTCGGCGGTGATTTGCGCCTGCATGGCTCGCAGGATTTCGTTGGGTGGGGTCAGATCCTTGATTTCGTAGCGCAGCACCTTCACGCCCCAGTTCAGCGCGGCTTCGTCGATGGCGTTGACCACCTGGGCGTTGATCATGTCGCGCTCTTCAAAGGTCTTGTCCAGTTCCAGCTTGCCGATCACGCTGCGCAGCGAGGTTTGCGCCAGTTGCGTGACGGCCATGATGTAGTTGCTGGAGCCGTAGCTGGCCCGCATCGGGTCGGTGACCTGGAAATACAGGATGCCATCGACCTGGAGCTGGGTGTTGTCCCGGGTGATGCAGACCTGGCTGGGCACGTCCAGCGGGATTTCCTTCAGACTATGCTTGTAGGCGACGCGATCGACGAAGGGGACGATGAAGTTCAGCCCCGGGGTCAGGGTGCCGGCGTATTTGCCCAGGCGCTCGCGGATCCAGGCGTGCTGCTGGGGTACGACTTTCACGGCCTGGGTGATGAATACCACGGCGATGACAAGGAGGACGATGGCAACTTCCATAGCGGAGCCTTTCTATCTAGTAAACAGGGTCAGGGGTGGGCAGTGTAAGGGTGGGGGCGGCGGTTTCAGGCTTTATCGACGATCAGGCGGTTGCCCTGGATTTCGATGATGCGGTGCAGGCCGGAGGTGGGCAGGCTGCCGGGGCGCAGGGCCACGTTCCACTGGCTGCCCCGGTAGGGCACGCGGGCGGTGCCGTCGCTGCCCCATTGCTCGACATGGACGGTTTCGCCGATGTCCAGGTTCACGTCCGGGCTGGCCTGGGCCGGCAGGCGCGGGGCGCGATGGCGGCGGATGCGCCGGCCCAGCAGGATGCTCACCATGCCGACGATGGCAGCGCAGGCGGCCTGGGCGGGCCAGTCCAGCCCCAGGTGGGCGGCGATGGCCCCGGCGGCCATGCCGACGCTGATCATGAGCAGGTAGATGGTGCCCGTGGCCAGTTCGGTGGCCAGGATGAGTCCGGCCAAAGTCCACCAAATTGTGCTTGCCTGCATGGTTTGTTCACTCCTTTGACGCAGATATTCATTACACTGCGCGGCTATTTTTCCTCCCACCATCATGCCCAGTTTTTCAGGGGGTGCGCATGAAATTCCGGTTTCCGATCGTCATCATCGACGAAGACTACCGCTCGGACAACACGTCCGGTCTGGGCATCCGTGCCCTGGCCCAGGCCATCGAGGCCGAAGGCTTCGAGGTGCTGGGCGTGACCAGTTATGGCGATCTGAGCCAGTTTGCCCAGCAGCAAAGCCGGGCCAGCGCCTTCATCCTGTCGATCGACGACGAGGAGTTCGGCCTGGAGGAAGACACCGCGCCGGTGATCCACAGCCTGCGCAGCTTCATCGGCCAGGTGCGGCGCAAGAACGAGGACGTGCCCATCTACCTGCATGGCGAGACCAAGACCAGCCAGCACCTGCCCAACGACATCCTGCGCGAGCTGCACGGCTTCATCCACATGTTCGAGGACACGCCCGAGTTCGTCGCCAAGCACATCATCCGCGAGGCCAAGAGCTATCTGGAGGGCGTGCAGCCGCCGTTCTTCAAGGCGCTGCTGGACTATGCCGAGGACGGTTCGTATTCCTGGCACTGCCCCGGCCATTCGGGCGGCGTGGCGTTTCTGAAAAGTCCGGTGGGCCAGATGTACCATCAGTTCTATGGCGAGAACATGCTGCGGGCCGACGTGTGCAACGCGGTGGAGGAGCTGGGCCAGCTGCTGGACCACAACGGCGCGATTGGCGAATCGGAGCGCAATGCGGCGCGGATTTTCAATGCCGACCATTGCTATTTCGTCACCAACGGCACCTCCACGTCCAACAAGATCGTCTGGCACCACACGGTGGCGCCGGGCGACGTGGTGGTGGTCGATCGCAACTGCCACAAGTCCATCCTGCACAGCATCATCATGACCGGGGCCATCCCCGTGTTTCTGAAGCCCACGCGCAACCACTTCGGCATCATCGGCCCGATTGCGCAAAGCGAGTTCGAGCCGGAGACCATCCGCGCCAAGATCGCCGCCAACCCGCTGCTCAAGGGCGTGGATGCGCAAACCGTCAAGCCGCGCATCCTGACGCTGACGCAATCGACCTACGACGGCGTGCTGTACAACACCGAAACCATCAAGGGCCTGCTCGACGGCTACGTGGACAACCTGCACTTTGACGAGGCCTGGATTCCGCACGCCGCCTTCCACCCTTTCTACGGCAGCTACCACGCGATGGGCAAGAAGCGGGCGCGGCCCAAGGCATCGGTGGTCTATGCCACGCAGTCCATCCACAAGCTGCTGGCCGGCATCAGCCAGGCGTCGCATGTGCTGGTGCAGGACAGCCAGACGGAAAAGCTCGACCACCATCTGTTCAACGAGGCGTATTTGATGCACACCTCGACCAGCCCGCAGTACAGCATCATCGCCAGCTGCGACGTGGCTGCCGCGATGATGGAGCCGCCCAGCGGCACCGCCCTGGTCGAGGAAAGCATTCTGGAAGCGCTGGACTTCCGCCGCGCCATGCGCAAGGTGGAGGACGAGTTTGGCGACGACGACTGGTGGTTTGAAGTCTGGGGGCCGGAAGAGCTGGCCGAAGACGGCATTGGCCGCGCCAACAGTTGGGTGATTCGCGGCAAGGATGCCGCTCCCAAACGTGCCGCCCGCAAGCACCGCGAGGACAGCAAGGACATCGACAACTGGCACGGCTTTGGCGATCTGGCCGACGGGTTCAACATGCTCGACCCGATCAAGACCACCATCGTCACGCCGGGGCTGGATTTGAACGGCGACTTTGCCGAGACGGGCATCCCCGCGTCCATCGTCTCCAAATACCTGACCGAGCATGGCGTGGTGGTGGAGAAGACCGGGCTGTATTCCTTCTTCATCATGTTCACCATCGGCATCACCAAGGGCCGCTGGAACACGCTGCTGGCCGCCATGCAGCAGTTCAAGGACGATTACGACCGCAACCAGCCGCTGGCCCGCATCCTGCCCGAGTTCGTGCAGCAGCACCGCCGCTACGAGCGCATGGGTCTGAAAGACCTGTGCCAGCACGTCCACGAGATGTACGCCAAGTACGACATCGCCCGCCTGACCACCGAGATGTACCTGGGCGACCTGACCCCGGCGATGAAGCCCGCCGATGCCTACGCCCACATCGCCCAGCGCAAGACCGAGCGCGTGGAGATCGACCAGCTGGCCGGGCGCATCACCGTGGGCCTGATCACGCCGTATCCGCCGGGCATTCCGCTGTTGATTCCGGGCGAGGTGTTCAGCCAGAAAATCGTCGATTACCTGCTGTTCGCCCGCGAGTTCTCCAAGCTGTGCCCCGGCTTCGAGACCGACATCCACGGCTTGGTGGAAGTGGAGGATGAGAACGGCGAGCTGCGCTTCTACGCCGATTGCGTGGCCGAGCCGAAGCAACCGCAGACCAAGCCCCGGGTGGCGAAGGCCGCCAAAACCACGGTGAAGGCGGCGGCCAAAACCAGGAAGTAATCCGGTAGGTAAAAACAATAGCTGCTTGCGCTGATATAGCAAGGATTTCAGATATGAAAATACCTGAAATCTACTATTTATCAGCGCAAGCAGCTATTTTTTATAGGTTTTCAGGCAAACAGATTGAGCCTGGTGCCCAGGTGGCCGTATTGCGCCAGGCTGGGTTGCAGCACGGCCATCTGGCTGGCGCTGGGGGCGGTGACCACCTTGGTTTCGGGCGCTTCCTGCGGGGCGCGGTGGCGCAGTTCCTGCAGGGTGACGGCGTCGGTGGTGCGGTTGTTGGCCCAGGCGGTGGTGGCATCGCGCAAGGCCCTGGCATAGCGGATATCCATGGCAAAGCTCCAGGGGGAAGTCTGGCCCGACTGTAGGCCCGGCCCGTCTGGTGCAATCGCCGGAAAAGCGGGGTGTTTTAGAGCGTAAACACGCTCTTACCAGTGTTCCAGCCAGGCGATGCGGCCCTGGCCGCCTTCGCCGATGCGCTCGGCCAGCGCGGGGGCGGCGGTTTCGGGCAACTGCCATTGCATGCGCACCATGGCCTGGTGATCGACCTGGGTCAGCGTGGCCCCGGCCTGCTCCAGCTCGCGGCGCAGCCAGCCTTCCAGAGCGTAGGGGAGCTGGCATTGCTGGGTCAGCAGGCGTTGCAGCGGCACTTTTTCCGCATGCAGCAGAGCCTGCGCCACGGCATCGGTGTAGGCCCGCACCAGGCCGCCTGCGCCCAGTTTGACGCCGCCGAAGTAGCGCACCACGGTGGCCAGCACGCCTTCCAGATCCTGGTGGCGCAGCACCTCCAGCATGGGGCGGCCTGCGGTGCCGCTGGGTTCGCCATCATCCACGGCAGCAGATTGCCCGCCCGCCAGCAGCGCCCAGCAGACATGCGCTGCGCCGGGGTGCAGCGCCCACAACTGCTGCACCACGGCCTGGGCGCTGGCGCGGTCGGGCATGGGCTGCACGCAGGCGATGAAGCGGCTTTTCTTGATGATGAGTTCGTGGTGAACCGGGGCGGAAATCGTCACTGGCATGGGGCGCATAGCTTAATCGCAACCGCTGGCACGCTGGGCGCTCATGCACAATCGCGCCCTATGGAATACCGTTTGGATGACATCGACCGCCAGCTGCTGCGCCTGCTGCACATGAACGCCCGCGCCTCTACCGCCCATCTGGCGCGGCAAATGGACCTGGCCCGCACTACCGTGGTGGCCCGGATTGCCCGGCTGGAGCAGGAGGGCGTGATTGCCGGCTACGGCGTGCGCCTGGGCACGCGCATGGAGCAGGCGGCCGTGCGGGCGTATTGCGGCATCCGGGTGCAGCCGAAGATGGCGCCGTCGGTGATGCAGGCGCTGAACCGGCTGGTCGAGGTGGAGGAGGTTTCCGCCGTCAGCGGCCAGTACGACTACATGGTGTTCCTGCGCTGCGAGAGCAACGAGAAGCTCGATGCCCTGCTGGACCGCATCGGCATGATCGACGGCATCCAGCAGACCTATACCTCGGTGGTGCTGAGCCGCAAGATCGACCGGCGCTCTACCGCGCCGGTGGGGATGGAAGCCAGCTCCTTATAAAATAGCTTCTTCCGCTGGATTTGTGAGCGTTCCAGAGAGGTTTTTGGCTTAATCGACCACCACTTGGGCGGGGCCAGCTAGCATTTTTCCGATAACACTGGCGGAACCGAAGCCGTGGCGGGCGAATGTTTCCAGTACCTGATCGACCACCTCGGGGCGGCACGACACCAGCAGGCCGCCGGAAGTCTGCGGGTCGGTCAGCACGGCGCGTTGCACGTCGCTGATGTGGCTGGCCAGTTGCACCTGCTCTCCATACGAAGCCCAGTTGCGCCCCGATGCGCCGGTGACGATGCCTTGCGCGGCCAACGCCGGTACGCCGGGCAACAGGGGCAGGGCGGCGGCGTCGATGTGGGCGGTCAGGCTGGCGCCCCGCGCCAGTTCCAGCGTGTGGCCCAGCAGGCCGAAGCCGGTCACGTCGGTCAGGGCATGGACGCCGGGCAGCTGCGCCAGATCGGGGCCGGGGCGGTTCAGTTGCGTGGTGGCGTCGATCATCGCGGCGTAGCCCGTGGCATCGAGCAGTTCCTTTTTCAGCGCCGCCGACAGGATGCCCACGCCCAGGGGCTTGCCCAGAATCAGCACGTCGCCCGCCTGGGCATCGGCATTGCGCTTGAGCTGCCGGGGATCGACGATGCCGATGGCCACCAGCCCGTAGATGGGTTCCACCGAGTCGATCGAATGCCCGCCCGCCAGCGGGATGCCTGCCGCGCGGCAGACGCTGGCGCCGCCGTCCAGAATTGCCGCGATGGTGCTGTGCGGCAGCACGTTGATCGGCATCCCCACAATGGCCAGCGCCATCAGCGGCGTGGCGCCCATGGCGTAGATGTCCGACAGGGCGTTGGTGGCGGCGATGCGGCCGAAGTCGTGCGGGTCATCGACGATGGGCATGAAGAAATCGGTGGTCGCCACGATCGCCTGGTGGTCGTTGATGCGATAGACGGCGGCGTCGTCGGCGGTTTCCGTGCCCACCAGCAGGTCGGGAAACAGCTGGGTGGGCAGGGTGCTTTGGCCGATCAGCTGCGCCAGTATCCCCGGGGCAATCTTGCAGCCGCAGCCGCCGCCGTGCGACAGGGAGGTGAGGCGGGGGGCGGCGGTGCTGGCGGCAGGATTTCGGGGCATGGCGGAAAGCTCTCCAGGAGGACAAAAACGGGCCAAATTGTAGCGGCGGGGCCGGTTTGGGCGGGGCGCGGGCCGTGGCGGCGACAATGGCCGCTGTTTTTGGTTTTTGCCCTATTGCCGCGTATGACCCACCGCCAGCCCGTCCGTGTCACGGAAATTGCCCAGTTCCACACCGTGATCGATGCCCGTTCACCGGCTGAATTTGCCCTTGACCATATTCCGGGGGCGATCAACTGCCCGGTGTTAAGCGACGAGGAGCGGGCCACCATCGGCACCCTGTACAAGCAAAAAGGCGCATTCGAGGCCAAGCGCCTGGGGGCCGCGCTGGTTGCGGCCAATCTGGCCCGCCATCTGCACACCGCCCTGGCCGACCGGCCCGCCCACTGGAAGCCTTTGGTGTACTGCTGGCGCGGGGGGATGCGCAGCGGCTCCATGGTCACCTGGCTGCGCCTGGTCGGCTGGGATGCGCAGCAACTGGCCGGGGGCTACAAAACCTACCGCCACCATGTGACCGAGCAATTGCGCAAGCTGGTGCCGCAATTGCGGCTGCGCGTGGTGTGCGGCGCCACCGGCAGCGCCAAGACACGGCTGCTGCACGCCCTGCAGGCGCAAGGGGCGCAAATCATCGATCTGGAGGGGCTGGCCTGCCACAAAGGCTCTCTCCTGGGCAGCCTGCCCGGGGTGGCGCAGCCCAGCCAGAAGGCGTTCGAGACGCAGTTGCTGGCGGCCATCGCCCGGCTCGATTTGGCCCAACCGGTGTTCATCGAGGGGGAAAGCGCCAAGATCGGCCGTCTGGCCGTGCCGCTGGAGCTGATCGGGCACATGCGCACCGCCCCGGTGGTGGAGGTGCAGGCGGCCCCCGATGTCCGGCTGCAATACCTGCTGCGCGACTATGCCTACCTGGGCGACGATGTGCCGCTGCTGTGCGAACGGCTGGGGCTGCTCAAGGAGCTGCAGGGCAGGGAAACCATTGCCCGCTGGCAAGCCTGGGCGCAGGCCGGCCATTGGGCCGACCTGTTTGCCGAGCTGATGGCGCGGCACTACGACCCGCAGTACCTGCGCTCGCAAACCCGCAACTTTGTGCACTGGGAACAGCGCCAACCGGTGCAGGCGCTTCGTTTGGACGAAGCGGGGATTGCCGATCTGGCCCGGCAGGTACTCAAAAACCGTGACTGATGCCGATGCCGAAGGTATTCACGGATTTATCCGGAAAAATATTGTGCGCCGCATCGGCGTAGAGGCTGGTTCTTCTGGACAGGTTGTAAGACCCGCCCAGGCTGAATATTTCTTTTTTCTTGTCTCCGTCCCGATTCAGGCGCCCCCAGCCGGCCCGCAGCGTGACAGGATTCATTTTGTAGAGCAGGCCCAGGGTGGTGGCCTTGGCCGTGGAGCCGTTTCTTTTGCTCACGTCGTACGAGCCCATCAGGCTGAGATGGTGGAACGTGGTTTTCCAGCCCACTACCGCATCCGTATTGCCCTGGCTGTTTTTTCCGTAACCCAGCATTCCGCTGAAGCGGGTATTTTTATAAAGCAGCACCGTCGCCAGGGGTTTGTTTAGGGCGGTGGCATCGGTTTCCGGTGACCCGCTCAGATGCAGAGAAAATCCATGCACCGACGGAGAATCGTAGTAAATACCGTTGTTCAGGCGGCCCCATTCCGGATGGTTATTGTTGCCTTGCGGATCGGATGGGTAATTGGAATTCCAGACATTCCAGGCCGGTGAGGCAATGCGGTGGAAATTGTCCCAGGGGTCGAAAAGCGATTGCTTGTCATAGATGGCATCCAGCCGCCGCCCCAGCTTTACCGCACCGAAGCGGCCGGACAGCCCGAGGGTGGATTCCCCGTGGAAAAACGGTTTGTTGAAGGATTCATTCTCCCCGGTGTCGGTTTCGAAGCGGTGACTGAGCATGACATGCGCACGCAGCCCGTTGCCAAGGTCTTCGGTTGCGCTGAGGGCGATATTGCTGCGTTTCAGCGGACCGATTTTTATGGTTTTTGCGCTGTCCCGATAAATACCGATATCTAGAAAACCGGAGATATTCACGCTCGACTGGCCGTGCGATACCGGAATGTTGATGGCCAGCGCTGCCAGGCAGAGCATGGATTTTTTCTGGATTTTTACTTTCATTGGATATCGATGTCCTTCCTGAATCCTGTTTTTGATTATTGGCCGTATACCGGGCCGGGGAGGATTCTAGAAACGCTTTATCAATATCCAGCACCTGCAGGGCGCAGAAAACGGGAGTCAAAAATATGCTGCCAACCGCCAGGAAAACCGGCTAAAAATGCGTGCAGAAGCTGGTAAATGGGGTGGACTTGAGCGCACTGTCGGCAAAAGATGCAATCCGGGGGTGATTTACCGTCATCAGCGCGGATTTTCGGCCTGTGGCGGGCCTAGCTTGCCCCCGCACGGCGCAGGCGCAAGGCCGCCAAGCCGCCAGATGGGCGGATGCCATGGCGGCAAGGCACTCAATGCAATGCCGTGGAGATCGTGAACAGGTTTTTTTAAGCCTTGGTATCCGGCGGGGCGGTTGGCTTGAATTCGAAGTTGTCGAAGTCCAGCCCTTCCAGATCGAACGGGAGGGCGGACGCTTCTTCGGCGGGCGGCGTGGGGGCCGCGCTTTCGGCTGCGTCGGTGGACAAGGGCCAGTCCAGCCCGAAGTCGGTCAATAGCGCATCGTCGGCGGTCGCCAAGGTGGTGGCGGGGGGCGCTGCTGTTTCTTCGGCCAGGGGGGGCAGTTCGGGCGACTGGGTTTGCGGCAGCGCTGGCAGTTCCAAGTGTTCTGGCAGCTCCGGCAGTCCGGCATCCTGGCTGGCGTCAAAGTGCGGCAGATCCAGCAGCGGCGCTGCCGCCGGCGCGGTCAGGGCCGCGCTGTTCTGGGCGGCGGCGATGGTGCTGGTACGCCCGGTCAGGCTGCCGCGTGTGGCTGCCGGGGTGGTCTGTGCAATGCCGTACAACAGCAGCAATTCATGGAAAGCCGTGGGCGCCAGCCGTGGCAGAGGCTCGGGCAGTGCCGGGGTTTTGGTCGGGTAGTGGATGGCTCCGCGCAGGAGTGCCAGCACTTCGTCGCTGGGCCACAGGGCCTCGATATGGGTGAGCAGGGTCGGGTACCCCTCCAGGAGCCCCGGGCCCTGGGCATGGTATTGGGCCAGGCTGGGGGCGTGGATGTTGAAGGCCGCTTCCAGGTCCTGGCGGGTCTGCTCGAATGCGTCGGTACGGCTGAGCTGGTAGAAAAAGTCCAGCAGCTTCAGGTAGGGCAGGGGCGAGCTGTTGCTGTCGCTGGCGATATGCGTCTGCAGCAGTGCGATGGCTTCGTCGTATTCGCCGATCGAGGCGTAAAACTCCGCCTGTTCCTGGGTGTCCAGAAAATCCTGCGAGGTCACGGTGAAGTAGGCCGAAGGCGGGCCCTCCTGGTCGTCCTCCAGAAAATTGTCTGCCTGGGGCAGCAAAAAACTATTCGGCTTGGCCGGGGGCGCAGTTTCTGGCGCTTCCTGGGGGGGAGCGGGTGGAGGAACAGGTTCGGGCGGGGCGGCAACCTCTGCCGCCGTGGTGACCGGGGTGGGAGCCGGCACAGGCGCCTGCACTGGCGCGGTGGCCGGGGCGCCGAATGTTGCGGGTGCCGGCTGTGCGCTGCGCACGGCTTGCATCCACCCGTCTTGCGCCTGGGTGCGTTCCACCCGCAGGCGGTGGAGCAAATAGGCAATGGCCAGCAGGGATGCCACCAGGGCGGCCAGGAGCAGGTACAGCCACAGGGGGACGGTGTCGGCCGCAGCAGTGACGGCCAGTTGGCTGGTCAGGGCCAGAATTTGTGCGCGGTCCTTCTTTTGTTGCTGCTGCAGGCTGGAGAGCTGTTTTTCCAGCTCCTGCAGGCGCTCGTCTGCCACTTCTGCGGCAGGCGTCGGCGCGAGTGCAATCGTCGTATCGGGCCGGGCAGCCGTGGCTTCGGCAGGGTCGTGGAACAGGAACAGCGTATCCATGCGCAGCACCGGCCGCGCGGTGGTTGCCGCCGCCTGCAGCGTGGTGTCCGCAGGGGCCGCTGCCGTCGCAGCGCTGGCTTCTGCGGCGGTGCTGGGGGTGGGCACGGTGGCGGGCGGAGCAGGGGGTGGCGGGGCGGGCTTTTTCGGTGCTGCGGGGCGTTTCGCGGTGGTCGTTTTGGGCGGGCTGCGGCGCGGGGCGGGCGGTGTGGCCGAGGCGGTGCCTGCTGTTGCCGATGCGCCGGGCCGTGGCGCACTGGCCGAGGCCGGCAGGGCGGGCGCTGGCGGCGCTAGCCCGGGCGGGTCGGCAAACAGCGTGTAGCTGCGCGAAACCTTGCCGGTACAGCCGGCAGAGAGGTGCAGCGTGGCCAATGGCTCATTGATCGCCTGCAGGGAGTGCAGGCGCACCGTGTGGGGCGGTTGCAAATCGGTGCGAATCTTCGCCGGGGTCTCGCCAAACAGCGCATGGGCTTCGATGCAGCTGCTGGCCAGGGTCTGATCCGGGTCCGGCGTGACGGTGATGCGGATATCCAAAGGGGCGCCAAGAACAACCGGGCCGTGGGGTGCGCCCAACGTCAGGGCGCAGGCTTGTGCCGCCGCAGTCAGGCAACCTATCCACAGGATGTTGTTTCGTAGTTGCACGCAGTCCTCTTTTTTCTTGACTTGCCGGGGTCGTGGTCGGGATGGATCGGTGCAGGTATTTTGCATTCCTGCGATGACCGATGAAACGGCAATGAGCCTAGGCTATTGCCGCTTGTCCGGGCGACTTCCCCGTTTTTGTTGCAAGCCTTAACCATTTGTAAGACGCGCTAGTGTAAGCCTTCATACCCTTATTTTGCGTGTGGCAAACTCGCCCTCTTTCTGATTTCGATCGTGCCCGGGAAGCGGTTTCCACCGGTTCCGGGCGCCAGACAGCACATGCAAAAAATCATTGGGCAAATTGCCGCAGAGTTGAAAGTAGGGGTGCCGCAGGTCACGGCGGCGGTGGAATTGCTGGACGGTGGTGCGACCGTGCCCTTTATTGCCCGTTACCGCAAGGAAGCCACGGGCGGCCTGGACGATGCCCAGTTGCGCGAGCTGGAAGTGCGCCTGGCCTACCTGCGCGAGCTGGACGAGCGGCGCACCACGGTGCTGAAGGCCATCGACGAGCAGGGCAAGCTCACCGACGCCCTGCGCCTGGCCATTGCCCAGGTGGCGACCAAGCAGGAGCTGGAGGACATCTACCTGCCCTTCAAGCAAAAGCGCCGCACCAAAGGGCAGATTGCCAAAGAGTTCGGCCTGGAGCCGCTGGCCGACCGACTGCTGGCCGATCCCACCCTCGACCCCCATGCGCAGGCCCAGGCGTTTTGCCAGCCGCCAACGGTGCTGGACGACGGCAAGCCCGGCCCGGACTTCTCCACCACCCAGGCAGTGCTGGATGGTGTGCGCGACATCTTGTCCGAACGCTGGGCCGAGGATGCCGCCCTGGTGCAGACCCTGCGCCAATGGCTGTGGGAGGATGGGCTGCTGCGTTCGCGTCTGGTGGACGGCAAGAACGAGCAGGACGCCGAAGTCGCCAAGTTCCGCGACTATTTCGATTACGAGGAGCCGATCGGCCGCATCCCCTCGCACCGGGCGCTGGCCGTGTTCCGGGGCCGCAGCCTGGAGATTCTGGATGCCAAGCTGGTGCAGCCCGAAGAAGCCGCCCCGGGCCAGATGAGCCTGGCCGAAGGGCGCATTGCCCTGCACCTGGGCTGGAGCCACCAGGGCCGCAAGAGCGACGACCTGCTGCGCAAATGCGTCACCTGGACGTGGCGCGTGAAGCTGAGCCTGTCGGTCGAGCGCGACCTGTTCACCCGCCTGCGCGAAGCCGCCGAGGCCGTGGCCATCAAGGTGTTTGGCGACAACCTGCGCGACCTGCTGCTGGCGGCCCCGGCGGGGCCCCGGGCCGTCATGGGGCTGGACCCCGGCATCCGTACCGGCGTGAAAGTGGCCGTGGTGGACAGCACCGGCAAGCTGCTGGAAACCGCCACCGTCTATCCTCACGAGCCGCGCCGCGATTGGGACGGCAGCGTGCATACCCTGGCAGCGCTGGTGCAGCGCCATGGCGTGCAACTGATTGCCATTGGCAACGGCACCGCCAGCCGGGAGACGGACAAACTCGCTGCCGATGTCATTAAATTGTGGCAAAAAGCCGCACAAACGCAGACAGGACAAGCGCTGCCAGCTCTGCAAAAGATAGTGGTCAGCGAGGCTGGTGCCTCCGTCTACTCCGCCAGCGAATTTGCCAGCCAGGAACTGCCCGACGTGGACGTGAGCCTGCGCGGTGCCGTCAGCATCGCCCGGCGCCTGCAGGATCCGTTGGCCGAGCTGGTCAAGATCGACCCGAAAAGCATTGGCGTCGGCCAATACCAGCACGATGTGAACCAAAGCGATCTGGCCCGCCAGCTGGGCAGTGTGGTCGAGGACTGTGTGAACGCCGTCGGCGTGGATTTGAATACCGCCTCTGCCCCGCTGCTGGCGCGGGTGTCCGGCCTGTCCGGCACCGTGGCCAAATCCGTGGTGCGCTGGCGCGATGCCCACGGGCGCTTCCAAAGCCGCAAGCAGTTGCTGGAAGTGGCCGGACTTGGCCCCAAAACCTTCGAGCAGGCCGCAGGCTTTTTGCGCATTCGCGGCGGCGACAACCCGCTGGACATGACCGGCGTCCACCCGGAAACCTACCCGGTGGTCGAGCGCATCCTGCAGACCACCGGCACGCCGATCGAAGCGCTGATGGGCCGCAGCGAAGTGCTGAAAAAACTCCAGCCCGCGCAGTTTGCCGATGAGCGCTTCGGTGCCATTACGGTGCGCGACATTCTGGGCGAACTGGAAAAACCGGGCCGCGACCCGCGCCCGGATTTCGTCGTGGCCCGCTTCAACGAGGGGGTGGAGGACATTGCCGACCTGCGCGAAGGCATGGTGCTGGAGGGCACCGTGAGCAACGTCGCGCAGTTTGGCGCGTTCGTCGATCTGGGTGTTCACCAGGACGGGTTGGTACACGTCAGCCAGATGAGCCACAAATTCGTCGAGGATGCCCGCGAAGTCGTCAAGACCGGCCAGATCGTCAAGGTGAAGGTGCTGGAAGTGGATGCGCCGCGCAAGCGCATCAGCCTGACCATGAAGCTGGACGCCGCCCCCGCCCGCCGCGATGGCCCGCGTGACAACCGCTTCCAGGCCCCGGGCCGGGGCGCTGCCGCCCGGCGCAGCGAACCCGCCGCCCCGCAAGGAGCCATGGCCTCGGCCTTTGCCAAGCTGCAGGGGCTGAAGAAGTAAGAGCGTAAACACGCTCCAGGTCTTGGCATGGGGGCCTGGCTATGCCCGCCGAATCTGGTTCTGGCGGGCCGCCAGTTGCTCCAGCGCTAGGCACACCTCCGAAAGTTTGCCGCTCAGGCTCAGGCGCTCCGGGTTGTCCGGGTCGCTGGCGCAGCGGTGCAGGCGCACGCAGGCAAACTGCGCCTGGTTGGCGGCGCGGCGGGGGGCTGTCGGTAATTGCGTAAAGCGGTAGGTCGGCATGGTGGTCTCAGGGGGCGATGGCGGAAATCAATGTTTTCGGCGCAAACCCGTCCCCCTGCCGCAGGAGCAGCACGGAGCCGGGGTGGCAAACGGCGGCGTGGGGGGTTAAAGCTGGGCGCGGATCAGGCCGACGGCCAGGCCCTCGATGGCAAAGCTTTCGGCGTCGTGTACCTCGATCACCGGGTAATCGGGGTTGGCCGGGTGCAGCCGGGCGCCGGTAGCGGTCAGTTCCAGGCGTTTGACGGTGACTTCATCGTCCAGCCGGGCTACCACGATCTGGCCGCTGCGGGCCTGCTGGCTGGCTTGCACGGCCAGCAGATCGCCGTCCAGGATGCCCAGGTCGCGCATCGACATGCCGCGCACGCGCAGCAGGTAGTCGGGGCGGCGCTCGAACAGGCTTTCGGGGACGCAGTGGGTGGTATCGACATGCTCCTGGGCGAGAATCGGCGAGCCAGCCGCCACGCGGCCAATCAGAGGCAGCACCAGGGTGTTGGCCAGCTGGGTGACTTGCTCTTGCGCCGCCTGCAGGCGCAGCCGGATGCCGCGCGAGGTGCCGCTGACCAGCTCGATCACGCCCTTGCGGGCCAGCGCCTTCAGGTGTTCTTCCGCCGCGTTGACCGATTTGAAGCCCAGGGCACGGGCAATTTCTGCCCGGGTGGGCGGTGCGCCGGTGCTGGCCATGGTGGTCTGGATCAGCGTCAGGATTTCTTGCTGGCGGGCGGTGAGTTTGGGCAGGGCCATGAACAGTATTCCTGTTGTTTTATACAGTACCTGTATTCTTGACCAGTTATTTTTCCAACGCAAGGGGGCAACGATGCAAAACGCCAACACCGACATCCAGACCAACACCATCGCGCTGATCGGCATGGGGGGCACCATCGCCGGGACGGGGAGCCTGGGGGGCGTGGGCTACCAGGCCGGCCAGATCGCGGCGCACGACCTGCTGGGGGGCATTCCCGTCCCCACGGGCTGGGCCGTGCATGCGCAGCAGCTGCGCCAGATCGACAGCAAGGACATTACCGATGGCGACTGGCTGGCGCTGGCGCAGGCCTGCCTTGCCCGGCTGTCCGACCCGCAGGTGGCGGCCCTGGTCATCACCCACGGCACCGATACGCTGGAAGAAACGGCCTGGTTCCTGCACTGCGTGCTGCCAGCGGGCAAGCCGGTGGTGCTGACCTGCGCCATGCGCCCGGCCAGCGCCTTGTCGGCCGACGGCCCGGCCAACCTGCGCGATGCCCTGGCCTGCGCAGCCGATGCCGGGGCGGCTGCGCAGGCCAGGGCCGGGCAATCCGTGCTGGTCGTTGCCGCTGGCGAAGTCCACGGCGCCTGGGCCGTGCGCAAGGCCCATGCCTACCGGGTGAATGCCTTTACTTCTGCCCCCGCCGCCCCCCTGGCCTGGGTGGAGGAAGGACGTCTGCGCTGGGCGCAGGCTGCGCCTGTAGCCAGGGCGGTGCCAACACCGCCTGCCCTGCCCGCCTTGCCGTGGCCGTGGGTCGAAGTGGTGACCAGCCATGCCGGGGCACGGGCGCAGGGGATCGATGCCTTGGTGGCCGCCGGGGTGCAAGGGCTGGTGGTGGCGGGCACCGGTAACGGCACCATCCATGCCGCCTGGCTGCCGGCCCTGGAGCGTGCCCGGGCAGCGGGGGTGCCCATCCTGCGCTGCACGCGCTGCGCCGAAGGCCAGGTGGTGCCGGCCCCGGATGAAGACGCCACCGAAATCACCACCCTGCCGCCGCTCAAGGCCCGCATCAGCCTGATGCTGCGGTGCCTGACGTAAGAACGTGTTTATGATCTCTGCGCGGCCGTGCAGTCGCGGCCTCGGGCGCTCTGCGGCGTTGCAAATCCTCGCCATAGCACCGCTATGGCTGCGGTTTGCGCCTAGCAGCGCATCCCGATCCGCTTCCCGCACCCCTTCGCGCAGAGATCGTAAACACGTTCTAAAAAAGCCCCTGCGGTCTGGCAGGGGCCGGGGGCGCATCGGGACGCCGATGGGATGGGGCGATCTCAGGCGTCCAGGGCGGCAAATGCGCGGGCGGTGATTTCCTCGACGCTGCCGGTGCCGCTGATGGCGCGGTATTGCGGCGCGGCCTGGGGTTCGGCCTTGGCCCAGTTGGAGTAGTAATCGACCAGCGGGCGGGTCTGGTCGCTGTAGACCTGCAGGCGTTTCTTGACGGTTTCTTCCTTGTCGTCGTCGCGCTGCACCAGGGGTTCGCCGGTTACGTCGTCCTGGCCTTCCACCTTGGGCGGATTGAATTTGACGTGGTAGGTGCGGCCCGAGGCGGGGTGGCTGCGGCGGCCGCTCATGCGTTCGATGATGGCGTCGAACGGTACGTCGATTTCCAGCACGTAGTCCAGCTTGACGCCAGCGGCCTTCATCGCTTCGGCCTGGGGAATGGTGCGGGGGAAGCCGTCGAACAAAAAGCCCTTGGCGCAGTCGGGCTGGGCGATGCGGTCCTTGACCAGATTGATGATGAGGTCGTCGCTGACCAGCTGGCCGGCATCCATCACCGCTTTGGCCTGCAGGCCCAGGGGGGTACCGGCCTTGACGGCGGCACGCAGCATGTCGCCGGTGGAGATTTGCGGGATACCGAATTTTTCGCAGATGAAAGCAGCTTGTGTGCCCTTGCCAGCGCCGGGGGCGCCCAACAGGATGAGTCTCATGGATTTCCTCGTGAAGTGTTGAAATTTTTTATGAACATGCCCGCTGCGGGCGGCTGGGCATGCGTAGGCGGGGCAAAGGATAGCACGCTCAAACCTGGCGATCGCTTACAAAACGTGCGCAGTGTCATGACCCCGGCAATCGTCAATTGCGGCGGATATGGGGGGCGATGCAGGCGCAGTTTGAATAAAAGAATAGCTTCTTGCGCTTTCTGTCGCTGGATATTGGATGCTTTCATATCCAATATCGTTGTTTTACAAGCGCAAGAAGCTATGTTTTTATGAGTTTTGCCGTGCCCACACGGCCCGCACCCGGGCCAGGTCTTCCGGCGTATCGACGCCAGGCCCGGGGACGTGCGGCGTGGTGTGGACGGCAATGGCGTGACCATGCCACAGCGCCCGCAATTGTTCCAGAGCCTCGGCCTGCTCGGTCGGCGCGGGGGCCAGGGTGGGGAACTGGCGCAGGAAACCGGCCCGGTAGGCGTAGATGCCGATGTGGCGCAGCGGGGCAAAGGCGCTGGCACTGTCCCACCACTGCTCCCCGGCCCGGTCGCGGTGCCAGGGGATGGGGGCGCGGCTGAAGTAGTGGGCCAGACCCTGGGCGTTGCACACCACCTTCACCACGTTGGGGTTCCGGTATTCCTGCAGATCGGCCAGGGGGTGGGCGGCGGTGCCCATGCTGGCCTGGGGGCAGTCGGCCAGGGCCTGCGCCACGGCGTCGATGAGCTGCGGGTCGATCAGTGGTTCGTCGCCTTGCACGTTCACCACCATGGCGTCGCCGTCCAGGCCGAGCAGGGCGCAGGCCTGGGCCAGGCGGTCGCTGCCGCTGGGGTGGTCGGGGTCGGTGAGGATGGCGCGGATGCCGTGGGCCGCGCAGGCCTGCACGATGGCCGCGCTGTCGGCCGCAACCACCACCTGGGCGGCCCGGCTGCGCAGCGCCTGCTGGGCCACGCGCACCACCATGGGGGCGCCGCCAATGTCGGCAAGGGGTTTGTCTGGCAGGCGCGAGGAGGCCAGCCGTGCGGGGATCAGGACGTGAAAGCTCATGCTGCGGGCGCTTCCAGCTCCTCGTCGGTCAGGGCGCGGGCTTCGTTTTCCAGCAGGATGGGGATGCCGTCGCGCACCGGGTAGGCCAGGCGGGCGCTGCGCGAGAGCAGCTCCTGGCGGTCGCGGTCGTAGGAGAGCGGCCCTTTGGTGACGGGGCAGACGAGCAGTTCGAGAAGTTTGGCGTCCATGGCAGTTCCTGCAAAAAAATTCTGAATCCGAAGAAAGGGGCAATGTTAGTGGCCTGGAGCGGCCTGCTGCGGCTGGGCGGCAGCCAGCCGGGCATCGAGCAAGTCCCAGAATGCCGTAGGCAACTGCAATTGCAGCGGCACGGCCCAGGCCCGGGGGTGGGTGCGCCAGAGTTTGGCAGCGTCTTTTTCGGTGCAAATCAAGGGGGTTTCGTGGCCCAGCTTGCGCGTGAAGTGCCTGAAATCATCGTGATCGGGCAAGGCCTGGGTGGCCGCTGGCGTAATGCCTTGCGCGGCCAGCATGGCAAAAAACGCTGTGGGCCGGGCCACGGCGGCGATGGCTTCGACCTGCTGGCTGGCAAAGCGGGCCAGTTCCGCGCTTTCGCCCAGGCCGTTGTGGGCGGTGCTGGCCAGCTGGCGCTGCAACGCAAAGGCCGGGGTGTTGCCCGGGGGCTGCGGCGGCGTTCCGGTGTAGAGCGTGGCGGTGACGGGGCGCGGCCAGGGTTCGCGCAGCGGGCCGGCAGGCAGCAGCCAGCCGTTGCCGATGCCCTCGTCGTTGAAGACGCACAGTTCGATGTCCCGGGCCAGGGCCAGGTGTTGCAGGCCGTCGTCGCTGACGATGACGTTCACTTGCGGGTAGCGGGCACGCAGGGCGCGAACGGCGTCGATACGCCGGGCAGCAACAAAGACCGGTGCCCCGGTGGTGCGGGCCAGCAGGGCCGGTTCATCGCCGACGGCGTGTGCGGGGCTGTCCGGCAGCGCCTCGCGGCAATCGCGGCTGGTGCGGCCATAGCCACGCGAGACGATGCCCGGTTGCCAGCCCTGGCGCTGCAGGTGGGCGACGACGGCTTGCGTCACCGGGGTTTTGCCTGCACCGCCCGCAATGACGTTGCCGACGACGATCACCGGCACTCCGGCGCTTTGCTGACGGCGGCGCTGGCGCCGGGCGTTCCAGCCCTGCAGGCCGCGGTAGACCTGCGACAGTGGCCACAGCAGCCATGCCCCCGGTCCCCGGCGCAGCCACAGGGCGCGGATGCCACGGGGCGGGGCGGAAGGCGGAGGGGGCGGGAGGGTCATCGGGGCGGGGCCGACAGGGGCCACTTGCCGTTTATTGGCCGGCAGCGCTGGTCTGGGTGGCGAAGGTGATCTGCGACAGTCCGGCGCGGCGGGCGGCTTCCATGGCCGACACCACGGACTGGTGCGGCGCATTGGCGTCGGCGCTGATGATGACGATGCTGTCCTTGCCGGCCGGGGCGTGGCTGGTAAGGGCGGCGGCGATGCCATCGACGCTGCGGTCCTGCAGTTCGGCCTTGCCGATGGCGTAGCGGCCATCGGCGGCGATGCTGACGATGACCTCCTTGGGGCGGTCGCGCAGTTGTTCGGTATCGGCGCTGGGCAGGGTCAGCTCCAGCTCGGTGAATTTGCTGTAGGTGGTGGTCAGCATCAGGAAGATGAGGATCACCAGCAGCACGTCGATGAAGGGGATCAGGTTGATCTCCGGCTCCTCGGTGCGGCGCTTGCGAAAGTTCATGGCCATGGGGCGCTCTCCGGCAGGCGGTGGATCAGCGGCGCAGTTGCAGCAGGTGGTGCAGGAATTGCTCGCTGGCCAGCTCCAGTTGCAGCAAATAGCCGTCGACCCGGGCGCGGAAGTAGCGCCAGAAGATCAGTGCCGGAATGGCGACGATCAGACCAAAGGCGGTGTTGTACAGCGCGATCGAGATGCCGTGCGCCAGTTGCGCCGGATTGCCGCTGCCCACGGCGCCGCCGCCGGCCTGGGAACCGAAAATCTCGATCATGCCGATGACGGTGCCCAGCAGGCCCAGCAGCGGCGCAGCCGAGGCGATGGTGGCCAGGGCGCCCAGGTAGTGCTCCAGCTTGTGCGCGGCGGCGCGGCCGGCGGCTTCCATCTGGGCCCGCAGCTGTTCCTCGTCGCGGGTCTGGCCGAGGGCCTGCAGGCCGCTGGCCAGCACGGCGCCCAGGGCGCTGTTTTGTGCCAGTTGCTCGATCACCTGTGCGCTGGGCACGCCCTGGCGGGAGACGGAGATGGCTTCCTGCACCAGATTGTCGGGAGCAACCTTGCTGGTCTTGAGCGAAATAAAGCGCTCAACGATGAGCGTCAGGGCCAGGATGGAACATGCAATCAGCGGCCAGATGGGCCAGCCGGCGGCTTGGATGATGGTCAGCAACTTGTTTCTCTCCGCGCAGGGTGGGTGAAAATCAGCCTTTGATTATCACCTAGGGATGCTCTGCACGAATCATCGCGCCGTGGGTATCTGCGGCCTCGGACCGTCTGCGGCGTTGCAAATCCTCGCAATAGCACAGCTATTGCTGCGGTTTGTGCCTTGCAGCCCATCCCGATCCGCAGCACCCACTTGGCTGCGCGATTCGTGCAGAGCATCCCTAGGGATGCCTAGGTAATCCGGCCCAATCTGGGGCCGCGTCGCTTTGTTTGGTTTTCTTATGTTTGAATTTTCCGTTTCCGCTGCCCCTGCCGCCCCGGTCTGGGCCGTGGGCGCCTTGTGCCGCGCCATTGCCGATAGTTTGCAGGCGCGTTTCAACCCGGTGCGTGTACGTGGCGAAATCGCCGGTTTCTCCCGGGCGGCCAGCGGGCATTGTTATTTTTCGATCAAGGATGCCAGCGGGCAGCTGCGCTGCGCCATGTTCCGCCGGGCGGCGCAGGGGCTGGATTTTGCCCCGCGCGATGGCGATCTGGTCGAGCTGCAAGGGCAGTTGGGCGTCTACGAGCAGCGCGGCGACTTGCAGCTTATCGTCGAAAAACTGCAACGTGCGGGCCAGGGCAGCTGGATGGAGCAGTTCCTGCGCCTGAAGGAGCGCCTGCAGGCGCAGGGTCTGTTCGATGCGCAGCGCAAGCGCCCGCTGCCGGCCATGCCCCGGGGCATCGGCGTGGTCACCTCGCTGGGGGCAGCGGCGTTGCACGACGTGGTGACGGCCCTGCAACGGCGGGCGCCGCATGTGCCGGTGGTACTGGCGCCGGCGCTGGTGCAGGGTGAGCAGGCGCCGGCCTCGCTGGTCGCCGCCCTGCAGCAGTTGTACGCCTGGGCGCAGCAGCCGGGGGCATGGCCGCCGGTCGACGCCATCCTGCTGGTGCGCGGCGGCGGGGCGATGGAAGATCTGTGGGCGTTCAACGACGAAACCCTGGCCCACACCATCGTGCAAAGCCCGGTGCCGCTGATCAGCGGGGTCGGGCATGAAACCGACTTCACCATTGCCGACTTTTGTGCCGACCTGCGAGCACCCACGCCCACGGCGGCAGCCGAGCTGGTGGCCCCGGCGCGGGCAGATTGCCTGCGCCAGCTCCAGGCCTGGCAGGAGCGCATCGAACGCTTGCTTCAGCAGCGTCTGCAAGGCCAGCAGCAGTGGCTGGACAAGCTGGCGCTGCGCCTGGGCCAGCCGCGCCAGCTGGTGCAGGCCCAGCGCCTGCTGTGCCAGCGCCAGGGCCAGCAGGCGACGGCTACCATGCAATTGAAAATGAAGCACGCAGCGCTGAAGCAGCAAGCCCTGGAGGCCGATTTTTCGCAGAATTTCCAGCGCCAGTTGCAACAGCGCCGCCAGCACCTGGCCTTGCTGACGCAGCGGCTGGAACTGCTCAACCCCGAGCAGGTGCTGCAACGCGGCTTTGCCTGGCTGACCACGCCGCAGGGGCAGGTGGTGTCCTCGATTCGGTGTGCGCCGGTTGGAACTGCTTTGCAGGCGCAACTGGCCGATGGCCGTCTGGATTTGACCGTGGTGCCGCCCCGTCTGTTGTAATGGCAAGGCGATCTGGCGGAGGGCTGCCAGAAAATGCGCTTATCCCTACAATCAGTCCTGTGGCGGTTTTTTGCGCTGCATCAAACAAACGGCGTTTATGGTGTTTGTGCGATGCCAGGCCAAGGAAAAGCCCGGAATTTTCCCCCACAACATCCAACCATCAAGAGGAAACACCATGGAACATACCCTGCCCGCCTTGCCCTATGCCATCGATGCCCTGGCTCCCCACTACAGCCAGGAAACGCTGGAGTTCCACCACGGCAAACACCACAACGCTTATGTGGTGAACCTGAACAATCTGCAAAAGGGCACCGAGTTTGAAAGCATGGGCCTGGAGGAGATCGTGAAGAAATCCTCCGGCGGTATCTACAACAACGCCGCGCAGATCTGGAACCATACCTTCTTCTGGAACTGCATGAAGCCCAATGGCGGCGGCGCACCCACCGGCGCACTGCTGGATGCGATCAACGCCAAGTGGGGCAGCTTCGACAAGTTCAAGGAAGAGTTCACCAAATCCGCCGTGGGCAACTTCGGCTCGGGCTGGACGTGGCTGGTGAAAAAGGCCGACGGCAGCGTCGATATCGTCAACACCGGCCCTGCCGGCACGCCGCTAACCACCGCCGACAAGGCGCTGCTGACCGTGGACGTCTGGGAACATGCCTACTACATCGACTACCGCAACGCCCGTCCCAAGTTTGTCGAAGTGTTCCTGAACCACCTGGCCAACTGGGACTTTGCCCAGGCCAACTTCGCGGCCTGAGTCTTGGCGTAGGCCAAGCCGCCGTAGCATCCAGCCCGCTGGCCTGTGCCAGCGGGTTTTTTTTATGGACTTAATGCGTGGGCGCAAAGCGCTCGAACAGGATGTTGTTTTCCGTGTCGATGTGCGCCAGCAGGTCGTCGCGGAATTGACGCAGGCCCTGGTACAGGTTGCGCCAGGTGGTACAGGCGCCTTCCGGGGTGGTGATGTCGTGGGTTAGGGCGGCCAGGCGCTGCAGTTCGGCGCCGTGGTCCTCGTGCTCCATGCGCATGACGTTGATGGGCATGGCGGCCATGGCGCCCTGGCCGCGGGAGATCAGGGGGAATAGCACCATTTCTTCCTTGCGCATGTGCGCGTCCAGCTCTTGTGCCAGGCCTTGCAGGCAGTCGGCCAGGCCGTGCGGACAGTTGCCGCTGCTGGCGTGGACGGATTCGACTTTCTGTGCCAGGCGGATGAGTTCGGGCAGCTGTTCGCGGTGTATCGCGTGGTAGCGGGACAGGATGTGCTTGACCAGGTCCTGGTCGCTGGCGGCCTGGAGCTGTTCGGTGGTCAGTTCGGTGATGGTTTCGGGGCGCATGGAGTTCCTTCGAGATGCAGTACCGCGCCGTTGTACTGCATCTGTTTTCAGGAGGCCATGATCTGGGGCAGGAAACCTAGATTCAATGTGGATCTTTTACTCAGTCCCTTGTCCAGGGCTTGAACGCTTTGCGCCGGGCCGGTGGCCATGGGCATCTGCATGAAGTTCTGGGTGGCCTGCTGGCGGCCATCGTCGAACATCAGCACGCGCTCGGGCCAGCGCAGCGCCGCCAGTTTGAAGCACTGGGTGGTGCCGCCGTTCTTGCGGGCCTGGGCGCGGGCGCCGACCGAGTAGTCCACGCAGAATACGTTGCGCCGCTGGCCGTGCCAGGCAAAGGGGGCGATGTCGGCAAACAGCCCCTCCTGGGTGGCGTGGTGCGGTTCGATGCTGCGCCAGTAGTGGCCGACGATGACCGGGGTGGCCTCGGTGTAATGCTCCCACCATGCCTGGCGCTGCACGAAGCGCCATTTGTTGCCGGCAAAGAAGGGGGCGGTAGCCGGGTCTTCCAGCCCGCAGGTGAGTACCTTGAGGGGGTTGAAGCCGGATTTGTTGAGTTCGTTGTCGCAATGCGCCTGCAGGAAGGGCGGGCGGCGTTCACCGTCTTCCAGGTTGTGCGGCCAGTGCTGGCGCTCTTGGGCCATGCGTTCGGTGATGCGCTGCGCCTGGGCGGCTTCGGCGGCCTGGGCTTCCCATGCGTCATAGGCGGCACGCAGGCCGCCCAGGGGCTTTCGGCGGGCTTGCTCGACGGCGCCGACGCTCCAGGCGGCGTGGACGATGCGCAGGTCTTCGCGCTCCAGCGCCACGGGCAGGTCACGCAGAAAATGGACGATGGCGCTGCGCTCTGCCGGATCGTGCGGGCGGGCAAAGCCGGGGTATTTGCGCAGGTCGCTTTGCAGGCGGGCATCGAAGAACCAGCCCGAGCCGTCCTTGGGGTCGTTGCGCAGCAGGTTGATTTCGTGGTTGCCGGCAATGGCGACGGCCTTGCCGGTGCGCACCAGCTGGTGGACGATGCCGACGACGCCCGGGCTGTCGGGGCCGCGATCGACGAAGTCGCCCAGAAACACCAGGGTACGCCCCTGGGGGTGGTTGCCCCGGATGTCGTAGCCGAGGTGGCGCAGTAGTTGCAGCAGCGCTTCCTGTTCGCCGTGGATGTCACCAACGATATCCAGCGGCCCAGGGGGCAGAGGTTGTATCAGACTCATGGTGAGGGCCCCGAAAGGGTTAATGTTGCGGTGCAGCATACTCTTTTTTCGGCCCTTGTGGGGAATGAGGGATACGCAAAAGCGCCTAGGTGTTTTCGCTAGTTCCCAGCCCATTTCGGCGTTCGTAGCGCACAAAGCTCAGGGGCAGGCCCTGGGCGCTGGTGGTGTCGTGGCGCTGCACGGCCTGCCATTCCTGGCCCAGGGTGGGGGCGAAGGCATCGCCGTCAAAATCTTGGTGAATGTGGGTGACTTGCACCGCATCGGCCAGCGGCAGGGCCTGGGCGTAGATTTGCGCACCGCCGATGACCCAGACGGTGGCGCTGTGCCGGGCGCCTTCGGCCAGCGCTTCGGGCAGGCTGTGGGCGACGATGGCGCCTTCGGCCTGCCAGGCGGGGTTGCGGGTGACGACGATGTTGGTGCGCCCGGGCAGGGGGCGAAAGCGTGCAGGCAGGCTGTCCCAGGTGGCGCGGCCCATGACGACGGCGGCGCCTTGGGTCTGCTGGCGGAAATGCGCCAGGTCTTCGGGCAGGTGCCAGGGCATGGTGCCGTCCTTGCCAATCACTGCGTTGGCGGCTTGGGCGTAAATCAGGCAGATGGGCATGGCAGAAGAGGTTGTGTAATAAAAATAGCTGCTTGCGCTTTTTATAAAACGATTTCAGATGGTTTTCTATCTGAAATCGTTTGAATGCCGGCGGTAGCAGCTCTGTTTTATGAAGCGTCAGATCGTAAACACGTTCTCAGACAGCGACGGGCGCCTTGATCGGGCTGTGGTGCTGGTAGTCGCGCACTTCGAAGTCTTCCAGCGTGTAGTCGAACAGGCTGGCGGGGCGGCGCTGGATGTGCAGCGTGGGGTAGGGGTAGGGGGCGCGGGCCAGTTGGGTCTGCACCTGTTCCAGGTGGTTGTTGTAGAGGTGGCAGTCGCCGCCCGTCCAGATGAAGTCGCCCACCTGCAGGTCGCATTGCTGGGCCAGCATGTGGGTGAGCAGGGCGTAGCTGGCAATGTTGAAGGGCACGCCCAGGAAGATGTCGGCGCTGCGCTGGTAGAGCTGGCAGCTCAGTTTGCCGCCGGCCACGTAGAACTGGAACAGCGCGTGGCAGGGCATGAGGGCCATCTGGTCGAGTTCGGCCACGTTCCAGGCGCTGACCAGGATGCGGCGGCTGTCCGGGTTGGTTCTGAGGGTGTCGATCACCTGCTGAATCTGGTCGACATGCCCGCCGCCGGGCGTGGGCCAGCTGCGCCATTGCACGCCGTAGACGGGGCCGAGGCTGCCGTCCTCGGCGGCCCATTCGTCCCAGATGGTGCAGCCGCGCTCTTGCAGCCAGCGCACGTTGCTGTCGCCGCGCAGAAACCACAGCAGCTCCAGAATGATGCTTTTGAGGTGGACTTTCTTGGTCGTCACCAGCGGGAAGCCTTCGGACAGGTTAAAGCGCATCTGGTGGCCGAACACGCTTTTCGTGCCGGTGCCGGTGCGGTCGCCCTTGTCCGCGCCGTGAAAGTAGACGTGGCGCAGCAGGTCTTCGTACTGGTGGCGAACGGGGGCGGCCGTGGGGCGGGAAGTCGTCGTCATCGCGGTTCCCTTAATTTGTGGCCAGCACGCAGCCGGGGTTCATGAGGTTCTGCGGGTCGAGCGCCTGCTTGATGGCCCGCATCATGGTCAGCGCCACGGGGGATTCGTAGCGCTCCAGCTGGGCGGTTTTGAGCTGCCCCACGCCATGCTCGGCGGAGAACGAACCGCCGAATTGCGCCACGGCCTCGTACACCAGGGCATTGACGCGCGGCTCCTGCTCGCGCAGGAAGGCCTTGCCGTCGGCATCTGCGGGCGCCTGTACGTTGTAGTGCAGGTTGCCGTCGCCCAGGTGGCCGAAATTGACCAGCCGCACCCCGGCAATTTCGCGTTGCAGCAGCGCATCGGTGTGTTCCACGAAGGCCGGGATGCGCGAGGTGGGCAGGGAAATGTCGTGCTTGATGTTCAGCCCCTCCTGCGCCTGCGCCAGGGGGATGCTTTCGCGCACATGCCACAGGTCGTGCGCCTGGGTGAGGTTCTCGGCCACCACGGCGTCCAGCACGCAGCTGTCCTCGAAGGCCAGCTCCAGCAGGCTTTCAAAGCGCTGGCGGGCGTGTTCCTCGGATTCGCTGTCGCTGTTCTCCAGCAGCACGCAGTAGGGGGCGCCGTCCATGCCGGCAAACGGCACGCGCAGTTGCGGCATGTGCTTGACCACCAGGGACAGGGCGAACTGCCCCATCACCTCGAAGCCGGTCAGCCCGGCCGACAGATGCCGGTGCGCCAGGCCCAGCAGGCGTACGGCGGCCTCCATGCTGGGCACGGCGGCAAAGGCGGTCAGCCGCGCCACGGGCTGGGGGAAGAGCTTCATCGTCGCGGCGGTGATGATGCCCAGCGTGCCTTCGCTGCCGATGAACAGGTTGCGCAGGTCGTAGCCGGTGTTGTCCTTGCGCAGGCCGGTCAGGCCGTCCCAGATGTCGCCCTGGGGCGTGACCACTTCCAGCCCCAGGCACAGCTCGCGCGTATTGCCGTAGCGCACCACCTGGGTGCCGCCGGCGTTGGCCCCGAGGTTGCCGCCGATGGTGCAGGAGCCTTCGGCGGCCAGCGACAGCGGGAACAAAAAGCCCGCCTGCTGCGCTGCCTGTTGCAGGTTCTGCAGGATGCAGCCGGCTTCCACGGTGATGGTCAGGTTGTCGGCATCGACGGCGCGGATGGCCTGCATCCGTGTCAGGCTGACCACCACCTGGGTGCCGCTGGCGTCCGGCGTGGAGCCGACCGACAGGCCGGTATTGCCCCCCTGCGGGATGATGGCCGCGCCCGCCGCAGCGCAGGCCTTGACCACGGCGGCCACTTCCCGGGTGCTGGCGGGGCGCACCACGGCCAGGGCCTTGCCCTGCATCCGGCCGCGCCAGTCGCGTTCGTAGGCGGTCAGATCGCCGTTGGTCAAAACATGGGCGGGGCCTACGGCGCTGCGCAGGGCATCGAGGAGTGCGGTGGTCATGGGGCAGTCCAAATCATCAATCAGTGGGCAGTGGGTGCAGCCTGGGCGGCGGCCTTGGCCGCTTTCAGGCGCAAACGGATATGCAGGGTGCAGGCGGTAAACAGCAGCAGGCACAGCAGCACCTCGGCCCAGGCGTAGTAGCGGCTGGGGGCGGCGTCGCTGGTGGCCCGCACCAGCCCTTCGGTGCAATAGAGCCAGATCATCAGACTCAGCCACCGGTAGGTATACATGCGCCGCTTGAGCAATCCGGCCAGCGGCAGCACCAGCGGCAGGGCCTTGAGCGCCAGCAGCGAGCCGCCCGGGCGCAGCGGCGCCAGCCACAGCTCCCAGGCGACGCACAGCGCGATCAGGGCCAGCAGGCTGGCGACGGCGGCGGCCTGGGTCAGGCGGACGTGGCCAGGCAGGGTAGAGGCGGGGGATGTCATGGAGGGTGCATTAGCCATGGGGGTGGCATCATAGAGCCTATGGTTTTCTCTTTCTTGCGTCGCGCCGCATTGCCTACGGCGCCTACTGCCTCTGCCGCCGTTACCGGCGCCCCGGTCTTTTCCTGGCACAACACCCTGCGCACGCTGCGCCAGCGCTTTGCCAATGACCAGTTGGGCCTGACGGCCAGCAGCCTGACCTACACCACGCTGCTGGCCATCGTGCCGTTCTTTACCGTGCTGCTGTCGGTGTTCACCGCCTTCCCCAGCTTTGGCCGCCTGCAGGAGAACGTGCAGGGCTGGCTGGTGCAAAGCCTGATCCCCGAGGCGATTGCCGAGCAGCTCATGGGCTACATCCTGCAATTTGCCAGCAAGGCCAGCCAGTTGGGGGCCGTCGGTCTGGCCTTTCTGGTGGTCACCGTGGTGCAGTTGACGCTGACCATGGACAAGACGCTCAACCGCATCTGGCGCGTGCAGCGCCTGCGCCCGCTGGGCCAGCGGCTGCTGATCTATTGGGGCGTGCTGACCCTGGGGCCGCTGCTGCTGGGGATGAGCGTGGCCACCACGTCCTACGTCGTTTCGGCCTCGCGCGGGCTGGTGCAGGCGCTGCCGCAGGCGGTGCAGTGGGGCTTCAATTCGCTGGAGCTGGTGCTGATGGCTGCCGCCATGGCCGCGCTCTACCACTTTGTGCCCAATACCCCGGTGCGCTGGCGCCATGCCTGGGCGGGGGGGATTTTTGTCTCGCTGGGCCTGGCGCTGGCCCGCAAGCTGCTGGGGCTGTATCTGGCCACGGTGCCGACGTATTCGGCCATCTACGGCACCTTTGCCACGCTGCCGATTCTGCTGCTGTGGATTTACATCTGCTGGGTGATCTTCCTGCTGGGGGCGATCATTGCCGCGTACTGGCCCAGCCTGCGTTCGGGGGCCAGCCGGGCGCTGGATGGCCCGGGCAGCGATTTTGCCCTGGCGCTGGAGGTCTTGGCCGAGCTGGCCCCGCTGCGCGACGACCCGGCGCGGGGCTTGCCGGGCACGGCGCTGGCCAGGCGCCTGCACGTCGATCGTTTGCAGATCGAGCCGGCACTGACGGCGCTGACCGCCCTGCGCTGGGTCGGGGCCACGCCCGAGGCGGCGACTTCGTACCTGGAAGAAGGCGAGCCGCGTTACGTGCTGCTGGCCGACCCCGACACCACGGCACTGGCCCCCTTGCTGGAGGCGCTGCTGCTGCGCCAGGAAAATGCCAGCGCCGCATTGTGGGAGAGCAGCGGCTGGGGCCAGCGCACGCTGGCCCAGGTGCTGCCGCCGGGACTTAACCGGCCTTCGCACTCCGGGGCAGCCACTGGCCCAGCGCATCCAGCATAGGGCCGGGCGCGTCCACCATGGGCAGGTGCCCGCTGGCCATATGGGCGACGGTGGTGCCGGGGCGGCTGGCTGCGCTGGCGCTTCGGTCTTGGGCGGCGGCGATCAGGGGCTGCGCGGCGCTGGCCGGGGTCATGCGGTCATCGGCGCCGACGATGAACAGCGTGTTGGCCGTCACCTGCTGCATGGCCGCCAGGGCATTCTGGTAGGTGTCGCAGGCCTGTAGCCCGCTGACCAGCAAATTGGTGCCGGGGTTGCTGGCGAAAACCTTTTTACTCAGCGCCTGCCCGTCAAAGTCGGCAGGCGTGGCGCGGCTGCGGCTGTATTTGTCGATCAGGGCCATCGCTTGCGGCGGGTCGCTTTGCGCCAGCGCCAGCAGTGCCGGGGCCACGGCCATCGGGCTGGCCGTACCGACCAGTGCCAAATGGCCGATGCGCGGGCCTAGCTGCGCGGCCGCTTCCAGGGCGATCAGGCTGCCCCAGCTGTGGCCCATCAGGGCCGCCTGCGCCAGTCCCATGGCATCGAGCAGCGGGGGCAGCCAGGCCGCCGCCTCCTGCACGCTGCGCGGGGCCGGGCTGCTGCTCAGGCCGTGGCCCGGCAGGTCGATGGCGGCGATGTTCCAGCCCAGGGCATCCACGCCGGCGGCCACGGGCTGCCAGACGCTGTGGTCGCACAGGACGCCGTGGATGCACACCAGGGTGGGCCGCTGGGCTTGCCAGGGAGCCGTGCCGCGATCGACGTAGATGCGTGCGGTCGGTAAAGGGGATGAAATACCGGGAGAAGGAATGTCGAAATACATGTAGTCTTTGTCTATTTAGACGTTGCCAACAGGTATGGACGTCAAAACGTCATTCCTGTCGGGGAAGAGGATTGGGCTATTATTTCAAGCTTGTTATGCTTTTTAGTAGCAAAAATCTTTAAGGGAAGCCGTAATCATGAAAGTTAGCGATATCTTGCGCGTCAAGGGCGGCACGTTGTACGTGGTCAAGCCGGACGATAGCCTGGCCCAGGCCATGGCCACCATGGCCGAGAAGGACATGGGTTCCCTGGTGGTGGTCGAAGGCGGCGCCGTGGTGGGGATGCTCACCTTCCGCGAAGTCATCAAGGACGTGGTGAAAAACGGCGGCAGCGTTGGCCAGGTCACGGTGCGCGAGGCAATGGAGCCCAATCCTCTGCTGTGCAACATGGACACCGAGATGGACGCCGTGCGCCGCATGATGCTGGAGCGCCACGCCCGCTACATGCCGGTGATGGACGGCCACATGCTCATGGGCGTGGTCAGCTTCTACGACGTGGCCAAGGCCGTCGTGGAGGAACAGAATTTCGAGAACCAGTTGCTCAAGGCCTATATCCGTGACTGGCCCCAGGCGGAAGGCGCTGCCGGGTAAGCTGCCTGTCGGTTTATTGAAACAGGCACACCCGGTTGCGCCCCGTGGCCTTGGCTTCGTACAGGGCCTTGTCGGCCTGCGCCAGGGCCGTGCGGCTGTCTTTTCCGGCCAGGCCGACCACGCCGATGCTGATCGTGACCGGGATATGCCCCCCTGGCACCTGCGCTACGTTCGGGCCCACGGGCGTCGGGGTATCGGCAATCGTCTGGCGGATGCGTTCGGCCAGATGCACGGCCTCCTGCACCGTGGCATGGCGCACCAGCACGGAAAATTCTTCCCCGCCCAGGCGGCCAGGGTAGTCGCTGGCACGCAGGCTTTGGCGTATCAGCTGGGTCACGTGCTGAAGCACCAGGTCCCCCGCCGGATGGCCCCAGCGGTCATTGACCTGCTTGAAGTGGTCCACATCCAGTGCCAGCACGGCGCCGCTGCCCGTCGTCGAGGCCGAGGCGGCCAGATGCTGCTCCAGCATGGACAGGAAGCTGCGGCGATTGGGCAGGCCGGTCAGGACGTCGGTGCTGGCCAGCGTGGCCAGTTCCTGTTCCTTGAGCTTGCGCTCCGTCATGTCGTTCAGCAGCCATATCTGCCCCAGGGCTTCCCCCGCCCGAACGATCGGCAGCCAGCGCAGCCACAGGTGGCGACCCAGGGCGTCGTCGGTCACTTCCAAGCTCTGGCGTTGCTGTTGCTGGGGCAAGGTCAGCCAGGTGGCCCGCTGCGGGCTCAGGCACTGCAACAGGCGGTGGTGGTGGATGCCTTGCAGCTGTGCGGGGGAGGCGCTCAGGTTCAGCAACTGGCACAGTTCGGCGTTGGCCATGACCACATGGCCGCTGGCATCCTCCAGCAGCACCCCGTCCTGGAACAGATCCATCAGGGTGACCAGGCGCAGGTGCTGCACTTCCAGGCGGTGGCGTTGCTGAATCCGTTCCAGCGCCAGGCGCGTCATTTGCCAGGCCGCCAGCAGCAGCAAGATGGTGGCGACGGTGTTCTGGAGCTGGCTCAAGCGCAAATTGCGCTGCAGCGGTGCCATGACCTTGTCGCGCCCCAGGCCGAGACTGAGCACCAGCGGAAAGCCGGGAATGCGCTGCCAGGCGTAATAGCGCGTGATGCCATCGACGGCAGCACGGGCTTCGTAGTTGCCCGATGACTGATCGGGAAAGCGCAGGAAATCCCGTTCCCCGGGCACCCTTTGGCCCATCGCCTGCACCAGATGGTGGCTGCGCGTGAGGTAGTACCCGGCATCGTCAAGCAGCGTGACCACGTCCTGCGGGTCCGTGAAGACTTGCTGAAACGCCTCGGACAAATGCTCTACGGAGACGGCGACGGCCACCACATAGGCCAGGGTGCCGGTGTCATTCAGGATGGGGCGGGAAAGTTCCAGCGTCCACTGCCCGGAGGCAGCGGACTGTTCCGGGCGACTGATGTGCAGGCGCGGCGCCGGGGCTGCGGCCTTATGGGCCTGGAAAAAATCCCGCCGGGCCACGGATTGCGGCGCTTGCCCTGGTGGCTGCTGGCTGGAGAAGACCACCTGGCCATGGGCATCGGCAATCAGTACCTCCAGGATGGCCCCTTGGGGAAAACTCTCCAGAGCGATGGCCATGACATGGCGCAGTTCTGCGGGGTTGCGGCTGCGCCAGTGCTCGCCCAGGTGCTGGACGACGAAGTTGAGCTTGCGAAACATGCTTTCGGACTGGTAGGCCAGTGCCTGCGCCGTTTGGCTGGCCCGCAGGCGAGCCTGCTCCTGCGTATCGGCTATCGCGTGTTGGTGAGAGACGTACAGCTGCCACCAGTACACCCCGATCAGTATCAGCAGTGCAACCCACACTCCGATAAAGAGTCGATTGGTCGATTGGTCGATTGGTCGATTGGTCGATTGGTCGATTGGTCGATTGGTCGATTGGTCGATTGGTCGATTGGTCGATTGGTCGATTGGT
Organism: Comamonas nitrativorans; assembly: GCF_042654765.1. Taxonomy (NCBI): domain Bacteria; kingdom Pseudomonadati; phylum Pseudomonadota; class Betaproteobacteria; order Burkholderiales; family Comamonadaceae; genus Comamonas; species Comamonas nitrativorans. The sequence goes on from NZ_JBHSEW010000008.1 coordinate 60,712, forward strand.
CGATTGGTCGATTGGTCGATTGGTCGATTGGTCGATTG
>NZ_JBHSEW010000008.1:60848-199203 GCF_042654765.1 Comamonas nitrativorans
GGTCCCATTATTTGTTCCAATAACCCTATTATAATATATTTTATAGCTGCTTCCGCTTTAAATACAACATTTTTATTGAGTTTTATTAGTAAAATTGAATGTATATCAGCGGTTACAGCTATCAATAATGAGGTGGTAGTTCATCCCGCAGACTGCGGGGGCCGGCATTGCCTGTCTCGGGCAATTGCTGGCGCAGTTGGCGCAGTTCCTGCACCAGCGCGTCGATGGTTTGTTGCTGGCGGTACACCGTCAGGTTCAGCGTCTCCAGCAAATCCTCGCCATAGCTGGCCTTGATTTCCAGCGCCTCGACCCGCGCCTGCAGGGCGCGGGTCGGTTCGGTATTCGTGGCGGTGCTCATGCCAATGCCCTGGCCAGGCGGCGCACGCCTTCGCGGATTTTTTCTTCGTCGGCGGTGGCAAAGGACAGGCGCAGGCTGGCCGTGTCCGGGTGCTGGCTGAAGAAGGGCGCCCCTGGCACAAAGGCCACGCCCTGCTCGATGGCGCGTTGGGCCAGCGTGGCCGCATCGGTCAGCTTGCCGCCCGCGCCGGTCAGGCGCAGCCACAGGAACAGGCCGCCCTGCGGGGCGGTGAACTGCACGGCATCGCCCAGCTCTTCGCGCAGCGCCTGCATCATGACTTGGGCACGCTCTGCATAGACCTTGCGCACCTTGGCCAGCGCGGCAGGCATGTGGCCGGCGGCCAGGTACTGCGCAGCCGTGGCCTGGGCGAAGGTGCTGGTGTGTGCATCGGAAAACTGCTTGCACATGACCGCTTTGGCCAGCAGTTCGGGCGGCGCGATCAGCCAGCCGATGCGCAGGCCGGGCGACAGCACCTTGCTCAGGCTGCCGCAGTGCGCCAGAAAATCGCGGCTGCCCGGCACCTGGGCCGACAGGGCCAGCAGGCTGGGCGGCGGCGGGGCGTCGAAGTACAGGTCGCCATACGGGTCGTCCTCGACCACCAGCACCTGGTGGCGCACGGCCAGCTCCAGCAGGCGCTTGCGCCGTTCCAGGCTCAGGGTGGCCCCGCTGGGGTTGCCGAAGGTGGGGATGGTGTAGATCAGCTTGGGCCGGTGTTCGATGATGAGCTGCTCCAGCGCGTCTACCTGCACGCCTTCGGCGTCGATGGGGGCGCTGATGACTTCGGCGCCGTACAGGCGGAAGCACTGGATGGTGGCCAGGAAGGTCGGTCCTTCGACGATGACCTTGTCGCCCTCGTCGATCAGGCATTTGCCCAGCAGGTCCAGCGCTTGCTGGCTGCCGGTGGTGACGATCAGCTCCTGCGCCGCCAGGGACGATACGCCCTTGGCCTGCATGAACCGGGCGATTTGCTCGCGCAGCGGCTGGTAGCCCTCGGTTGCGCCGTATTGCAGCGCAGCGCCCGGGTCTTGCGTCAGCGCCTGCTGGCTGGCGGCCTGCAGGCCGGCCACGTCAAACAGGGCGCTGTCCGGAAAGCCCCCGGCAAAGCTGACGATGCCGGGCTTGCCCAGCAGTTTGAACAGCTCCCGAATGGCCGATGTCTCTACCCTGTCCAGGCGCTGGGCCAGTTGCTCCGTTTTCATGCCTATCCTCGTGTGAATTGTGTTAGACGAAAACTTAACATCTTAAGGCCCGCTGCCACCGGGGCCGTGCTTGTATGACAATGCCTGCCTTATGAAAAAGTCCGACATCAGCGCTTTTTTCGCCATCTTGCAGGCGGCCAATCCGCATCCGCGTACCGAGCTGGAGTATTCCAGCCACTTCGAGTTGCTCACCGCCGTGCTGCTCTCGGCCCAGGCAACCGACGTGGGCGTGAACAAGGCCACGCGCAAGCTCTTTCCCGTGGCCAATACGCCCCGGGCCATCCTCGATCTGGGGCAGGAAGGGCTGGAGGGCTATATCCAGACCATCGGCCTGTACCGCAGCAAGGCCAGGCATTTGCTGCAAACCTGCCGGATTCTGCTGGAGCAGTACGGCGGCGAAGTCCCGGCCACCCGCGAAGCCCTGGAAGCCCTGCCCGGCGTGGGCCGCAAAACCGCCAATGTGGTGCTGAATGTCGCCTTCGGCCAGCCGACCATGGCGGTAGACACGCATATCTTTCGCGTTGGCAACCGCACGGGGCTGGCCCCCGGGGCCACGCCCCTGGCGGTGGAGCAGGGGCTGCTCAAGCGCATTCCCAAGGAATACCTGCAGCACGCCCACCACTGGCTGATTCTGCTGGGCCGCTATGTCTGCCAGGCTCGCAAACCGCGCTGCTGGGAGTGCAGCGTGGCCGCATATTGCGATTTCAAACCCAAAACGGAGCAAACCTGATGCAATCGATTTACCGACTGAGCCTTGTGCTGACCGCGCCCCTGCTGGTGGTGGCCTGCAACAGCGTGCCACCCGCGCAGGAGGAGGCCGTCACCTCGGCGCTCTACACCTGCGAAAGCGGGGTGAAGATCGTCGCCGGCTATTCCGATACCGATACTGCCACCGTCCATTACAAGGGGCGCACCTATAGCCTGAAAAACGCCGTTTCCGCCAGCGGGGCGCGGTACGTGGGGGAGGGCATCGAGTGGTGGACGAAGGGCGCAGGCCGTGGCGCCAGCGGTTCGGTGCTGCAGCATCTGGCCGATGGCACCAGCGGCGCCGTGCTGGAGGCTTGCACGCAGGAGTAGGCTCAGAACCTGTTCACACTCTTTTCCTGATGCCCGTTGCCCCGCCAAGGCGGCAGATGCAAGGCGCAAACCGCAGTCGCCCTGGTGGGGCGGCGAGGATTTGCAACGCCGCAGATGCTGTCTTGGCGGGGCAACCCTTGGGGCAAGGCAGCCAACCGCCGCACTCGTCGTTGCGCACCTTGACCAGGCCACCAGCCTGGCCTGCGGCACGCGCCTAGATTGCGGCGGTTGGCTGCCTTGCGGGCACCAGGAAAAGAGCGTGAACAGGTTCTTAGCGCCGCAGACGGGCAAACGCCGCCAGCTCCCAGTCGCGCATCCCCAGCACCAGGGTGTAGCCCCGGCGCTGGGCGGGCGGCAATTTCTGGTCCGTCTGGTGCTGCTGGGCAAAGTCCTGGGCCACGCGCTGCAGGCGCTCGATGAAGCTGGGGGCCAGGGCGCTGCTGATCGAGCCGTGCACCAGCAGCAGCCCTTCGCCGTGGCCGTCGAAGCCGCCGCCGAAGTAGTCGAGTACGACGTGCTCCCGAAAAAACTGCATCACCGGCCCGTGCGGCCGCCAGCGGAAGGTTTTTGCCAGTTTCAGGCGGTAGCGGTTGCCGGGCTTGAGTTCGATGATGCCGATGCGGTCGAGCTGGGCCAGGTACTTCACCACCTCGGCTTCGGTCAGGCGGTAGGCGCTGGTCATTTGCTCTGCCGTCCATTGACTCAGCACATTGACGGCGACCAGCAGCAGTTTTTCGTCGGCCACGACCGTGCGTTCCTGCTCCAGCGTGAGTTCCGCGAGCAGGGGCTGGGCGTCGGCCACGCGCTGGGCCAGTTCGGCAAAGTCCATTTTCAGGGCGCGGCAGATGGCGTCGATGCGCGACAGCGGCATGTCGCCCTTGGCAAACATGCGCTTGACGCTGGATTCGGCCATGCCCAGCGCCTGCGCCAGATCGGCGTAGGTCATGTGCGCGGCTTTCAGGGCGGCTTTGAGGTGGGTGACCAAATCGGCGGTGGTACTCATGAGGTATTAAATAAAGATACTTTTTGGTCTGAATTTTAATGAAGTTCTGTTTTTTCCAGGCCTGTCGGCAGGGCTGGGGCATAGTGCGGCCGGTTTGCAGCGCCTCCCCGGCGCGTATGCTTCACGCCATTCCAAGGTTTCCATCATGAGCCAGCCAACCTCTGCCCCCAGCCAGTTCGCCCTGTTGCGCCAGCGCCGTTTTGCCCCGTTTTTCTGGACGCAATTTGCCGGTGCGGCCAACGACAACCTGTTCAAGTTCGCCTTTACGGTGCTGGTGACTTACCAGCTTTCCATCAACTGGCTGCCGCCGGCCCAGGCGGGTCTGGTGATCGGGGCGCTGTTCATCCTGCCGTTTTTGCTGTTTTCCGCCACCAGCGGGCAGCTGGCGGACAAGTACCCCAAAACCATGCTGATCCGGCTGGTGAAGGATTTGGAAATCGCCATCATGGCGCTGGCCGCCTGGGGGTTTTGGGCCGCCCAGGTGCCGGTGCTGCTGGTCTGTGTGTTTCTGATGGGGCTGCACTCCACCCTGTTCGGCCCGGTGAAATATGCCTACCTGCCCCAGGTACTCAGCGAGCGGGAGCTGACGGGGGGCAACGGCATGATCGAGATGGGCACCTTCGTCGCCATCCTGCTGGGCAATGTTGCTGGCGGCCTGCTGGTGGCGCTGCCGGGCATTGGGCACACTGCGGTGGCACTGGCCTGCCTGGGGCTGGCGCTGCTGGGGCGGTTCAGTGCCCAGGCGATTCCGACGCTGACGGCGACGGCGCCGCAGTTGCAGATCAACTGGAACCCTCTGAGTGAAACCTGGCGCAATCTGCAATTGGCCCGCCGGCAGGTGGTGGTGTTCCGTTCGTTACTGGGTATTTCCTGGATGTGGTTCTTTGGCGCGGTCTTCCTGACCAACTTTCCGGCCTTTGCCAAGGAGGTGCTGCATGGCGATGCGCAAGTGGCCTCGCTTTTGCTGGTGGTGTTTTCCGTGGGGGTGGGCGTGGGGTCGCTGCTGTGCGAAAAGCTTTCGCACCGCCATGTGGAGATTGGCCTGGTGCCCGTGGGCGCCATCGGCATGACGGTGTTTGCCATCGACCTGTACTTTGCCACGCACCATTTGCCGATGCAGGCGGAAATGGGCGTGGCGGCCTTTCTGTCCCAGGCGGCCCACTGGCGCGTGCTGGCGGATTTGCTGCTGGTCAGCCTGTTTGTGGGCCTGTATAGCGTGCCGATGTATGCGCTGATCCAGGTGCGCAGCGCCCCTACGCATCGCGCCCGCATCATTGCGGCCAACAACATCCTGAACGCCTTGTTCATGATTGCCAGCAGCGTCATCGTCGGGCTGTTGCTGGGGGCGGGGTGCAGCATTGCGCAGATTTTCTTGTTGCTGGGGCTGGCCAATGCGGTGGTGAGCTTTCACATCTTCATGCTGGTGCCTGAATACCTGCTGCGCTTTATTGCATGGGTGCTTTCGCGCCTGGTGTACCGCTACCACGTGCAGGGCGATGAACACATTCCCACCACCGGCGCGGCGGTGCTGGTGGCCAACCATGTGAGCTTTGTCGATGCGGTGCTGCTCATGGCGGCCAGCCCCCGGCCCATCCGCTTTCTGATGGACCACCGCATCTTCCGCGTGCCGGTGCTGGGCTGGATTTTCCGTCTGGCCAAGTGCATCCCGATTGCCCCGCACCATGAAGATCCCCAGGCCTACGAACGTGCCTTCGATGCCGCCCAGCAGGTGCTGGCCGAGGGGGATTTGCTGGGCATCTTTCCCGAAGGCGGGCTGACCCGCGACGGCCAGTTGCAGCCCTTCAAGGGCGGTATCGCCAAAATCCTGCGCCGCGCTGAAAAAGAGGGGCTGCAGGTGCCCACCGTGCCCATGGCGCTGACGGGGCTGTGGGGGTCGTTCTTCAGCCGCATCGAGCGCGGCGGCGCGATGGTGCGGCCTTTCCGGCGCGGCATGTTCAATCGGGTGGGGCTGAATATCGGGATGCCCTTGGCGGCGGCCAGCGTGACCCCGGCGGTCCTCCAGGCGCAGGTGCAGCAACTGCTGCAGCAATGACATTTATTTCAATATGCGCCGGCCCATTAGGGACGGCGCCAATCACAACGTGTCCATGCCGCACGGAGCGGCGATGCGCTGCTTCAGGCGAACGATCGTCGGGGTCCGCATGGGAGGCGCCCTGTATTCCCGCGATGGGGCGGATGGCCTGAGCCTGTTGCGGCACGCGGATGCCCGGATGTACCTGGACAAAGGCGCTGGGTGGGAGCGTTGGTATCGAATAAAGGTACTTTCTGTCCAATAAAAAAGCACTGGAAGCAATATACGCCTCTCCAATCGGGCGGGCCGGGGACACTTGCGCCCATACCAACCCCGCATCAACCTGATTGGAGACGTTCATGCAAACCCACACCTCTACTTTTTCCCCTTCTTTGCCCCAGCCGCTGGTTCGCCGCGATTCCAGGCCCTGGCAGCTGCAAGTCTGGGTGTCCTTTGGTCTGGCGATGGCGCTGTGCGCCACCGGCCTGGCCTACCTGCCGGGGCAGGACCTGGACCGCGCCTTCATGTTCATGGGCTATCTGTTCTGCCTGTCCACAGCGTTCGTGCTGTCCAAATTTGTCCGCGACGGCGAAGCGGCCCAGGGGCGGCAGAGCGATACCCCGCTGTTCCGCATCGTGGTGTGGGACAGCTTTGCCCTGGCCATGGCGCTGACGGCCTGGGGGCTGGTGCGCATGGAGGTGAACCCGACGTACAAGGTGTTTCTCGGCGTCGCCTGGCTGTACCTGATCACCAGCGCCTTCACCCTGGCCAAGATGCTGCGTGACCGCCAGGAAGCCGATCTGCTCGAAGCCCAGTGGCGCAGCCGTCAGCGCCCGACGGAAAGCCTGGCGCAAGCCCATGAGGAAATTTGAATAAAAAGTGTCTTTTTCGCTTGATGGTCAAGCGAAAATAGCTATCGATTAAGGAGTATTGATGATGCCAAAACCTTTCCCTACTACCCTGCGCCACGGTGTGCTTGCAGCCCTGTGCGCGGTCGGCCTGAGTGCCCTGGCACCGGCCCAGGCGCAAAGCGATACGTCGGCGGTCTTGTCCCTCCTGCCGGTGGCATCGGTGGTCGTGGCGGCTTCGGCCACCAGGGCTGCGGCAGGTCGCACCAGCGGGGATGCCAGCGCTGCCGTGGCAGTCGTGCCGGCGGTGTTGTCGGTCACCGGCGCGGTGCTGACCGTCAAGGCCGTCGAGGCTTCTGCACGCGGCACGGTCATCGTGCTGGAACGTGTCAGTGACGGCGTGGCGGTGAGTATCGAAGTCGTCGCCGTGGCGGCGGGCAGTGCGCTGTTGTCGGTCGGTACGGCCATTACGACCACGGTGATCGCCTCGGGGGTGATTCTTTCTGCGGGTGCCGAGGTGCTGGCGTTCATCCCCAATGCCGTTGGTCAGGCCCTGCTGTTCAACGAGCGCATTGGATGATGCCTGCCAGGGCTTGTTCCCAACCTATGGAAAGTACCGTCATGACTGCTTTTTGCCATCAACGCTTTCGTTTTCTGGCGGGCGCCTTGCTGCTGGCCGCCTGGGCCATGCCCCAGGCCCGGGCAGGCCAGACCTGCGCAGAGAAAAAAACCACCCCGGAAACTGTCGCCCGCAGCATGGCATTGGCGCAGCGTACCGCCGATGCCCTGGAGGCGGCCTACCGGCGCGATGGCACCCGTGTCGTGCTGCTGGCGCGGGCCGGGCAGGACTTAAGCCGTTATCGCCAGACTTGGTCGCACGTTGGCTGGGCCTACCGCAGCGCCGCTGGCCCCTGGCGTGTGGTTCACAAGCTCAACCAGTGCGGCACCGACCAGTCGGCCCTGATGCGCCAGGGAGTGGGCGAATTTTTCCTGGACGATCTGTGGCGCTACCAGGCGGGCTGGACGGCCGCCCCGGCCCCGCTGGCCGATGCACTGTGGACGCTGTTGCAGGACAACCAGCACGTGCAGCGCCTGCACCACAGCCGCTACAACATGCTCGGTTACACCTGGGGCACGCGCTACCAGCAGTCCAACCAGTGGGCGCTGGAAACCCTGGCCCTGGCGGCTGAGCCGGAGGTGGGTGACCGCGACCAGGCCCAGGCATGGCTGCGCTTCAAGGGCTACCGTCCGGCGATGCTGCACATCGGCACGATGACCCGTCTGGGCGCCCGCGTGACCCGCGCCAACATCGCCTTTGACGACCATCCGAACGAGCAGCGCTTTGCCAGCCGCATCGAAACCACCACGGCCGATTCCATGCTGCAATGGCTGCCGTCCGCGCTGCGCTTTGGCGCGGTGCAGCAGATCGGGGAATAAGAACCTATTGACAGACCCGTGTGGGGATCGTGAACAAGTTCCAGGGTCAGGCTCCGACCGTCAGCATGTGTACCAGCTCTTTTTCCAGATCGAGCTGGCGGATGGTGTGCTGCAGTTGCGGGCCTTCGACGAGGAAGCTGTCCTCCACCCGGTCGCCCAGGGTCATGACCTTGGCCAGTTGTACGCTCAGGCCGTGGCGGGCCAGGACGCGGGCGATGCTGTAGAGCAGTCCGGCGCGGTCGGTGGCGCTGATGTGCAGCAGCCAGCGCTGGGCTTTTTCGTCGGGCTGCAGGCTGACGTGCGGCGGCATGGGAAAGCTGCGGGCGCGGCGCGAGGGCGGGCGGCGCACGGGTTCGGGCAGGGGTGTTTCGGCCGCCAGCGCCGGGGGCAGGCCGGCCTGGACGAGGGCGCTGAGTTCGCGCTCCTCGATGGACAGTTGCGGGGCGACGACCTGGAAGGTGTCCAGCGCGTGGCCGTGGGGGCTGGTGTAGATGCGGGCGTGCAGGATGGACAGCCCCATCTGGTCGAAATAGCCGCAGATGCGGGCAAACAGGTCGTTGCCGTCGGGGGCGTACACCAGCACCTGTACCCCTTCGCCGGCCAGCGATGGGCGGGCGCGGACGATGGGGCTGGGGCTGCCCACGTGCAGGTACAGCTGGCGGGCGTGCCAGGCGATGTCGGCGGGCTCGTGGCGCAGGAAGTAGCCGGCCTCCAGCGTATTCCACAGCAGCTGGGCGCTGTCGGCGGGCAGGCCTGCCTGGCGCAGCAGCACCTGGGCCTGGTGCTGGCGGGCCTGGGTCAGGGCCTGGCCCTGCAAGGCCTGGCCGCCCAGCATGCGCAAGGTGGCGTGGTACAGGTCGGACAGCAGCTTGCCTTTCCAGGCGCTCCATACTTTCGGGCTGGTGCCCCGGATGTCGGCCACGGTGAGCAGGTACAGACCCGTCAGGCGCTCGGGCGTGCCCACGCAGTCGGCAAAGGCCTGCACCACGGCGGGGTCGTTGGTGTCCTGCTTTTGCGCCACGGTGCTCATGCGCAGGTGTTCGCGCACCAGGAACTCGACCAGCTCGGCATCGGCCCTGGCCAGGTGGTGCTGGCGGGCAAAGCGGCGCACTTCGATGGCGCCGACGGTGCTGTGGTCGCCGCCCCGGCCCTTGCCGATGTCGTGGAACAGTGCGGCCAGGTAGAGCAGCCAGGGCTGCGCCCACTGGCTGGCCAGCTCGGAACACAACGGGTACTCGTGGACAAATTCCGGCATGAAGAACCGGCGCATGTTGCGCAGCACCATCAGCGTGTGCTGATCGACGGTGTAGACGTGGAACAGGTCGTGCTGCATCTTGCCGACGATGCGCCGGAACGACCACAGGTAGCGCCCCAGCACCGAGGTGGCGTTCATCAGCCGCAGCGCGTGGGTGATGCCGCTGGGCTGCTGCAGGATGTGCATGAAGGTGGCGCGGTTGGCCGGGTCGCGGCGCCAGGGGGCGTTCATGTGGTCGCGGGCGTTGTACAGCGCCCGCAGGGTGCGTGCCGATGCGTCGCGCAGGCCGGGGTGGGTTTGCAGTGTCAGGAAGGTGTGCAGGATGGCCTGGGGCTGGCGCTGGTAGAGGGCATCGTCGCGCACGTCCAGCAGGCCGTTCTTGTCGGCAAACCAGTCGTTGATCGGGATGGGCGCGGCCTGGCTGGGGTGCAGGCGCTCCTGGATGTTCAGCAGCACGATCTGCTGCAACTGCATGACCGCCTTGGCTGCCCAGTAGTAGCGGCGCATCAGCACCTCGCTGGCCCGTACCGGGTAGGTCTGGCCGGGCGGGGTATGGCTTTGCAGGCCCAGGCTGTGGGCCACGGCAGTCTGCAGGTCGAACAGCAGGCGGTCTTCGTGGCGGCCCGCCACGGCGTGCAGGCGGGCGCGAATCTGGAACAGCGTGGTCTCGTTGCGCTCCAGCTGCTGGGCTTCCAGGGCCGTCAGAATGCCGTGGTGGGCCAGTTCGTGCCAGTTGCTGCCCAGGCCTGCGGCCTTGGCCACCCAGATGATGGTTTGCAGGTCACGCAGGCCGCCGGGGGCTTCCTTGCAGTTGGGCTCCAGCGCGTAGGGGGTGTTCTCGAACTTGGTGTGGCGCTGGCGCAGTTCCAGGTGCTTGGCCAGGAAAAACTCCTGCGGCTGCAAGGTTTCGGGCAGTTGCGCCATCAGCTGGTCGAAGCACTGCCGGTGGCCGTCGATGTGCCGTGCCTCCAGCATCGAGGTCTGCGCAGTCACGTCCTGGCGGGCCAGCGCCAGGCATTCGGCCACGGTGCGTACGCTGGAGCCGATCTCCAGCCCCGTATCCCAGCAGGCGCCGACAAAGGCCTCCAGTGCCGGGCGCAGCGGCGTGCAGTCTTGCGGCACCAGCAGCAGCACGTCCACGTCGGAATACGGAAAGAGCTGGCAGCGGCCATAGCCGCCGACAGCGACGATGGCCACCTCCGGCGGCAGCCCGGTGGCATGGCGCAGTGCCGTGAGCTGCGCATCCACCAGCAGCGCCAGGCGTTGCAGCAATGGGCGGATGGGCGGGCCGCCCGGGGCATGCAGGTGTGCCAGGCATTGCGCCTTCTGGTCGTGGTAGCGTTGGCGTAGTTCGGTCAGGGGGAGTGAAAGCGCTACCACGGGTGTATTTCCTGTTGTGTTCAGGATGCTCTGTATGAATTGCGCAGCCAAGTGGGTGCTGCGGATCGGGATGGGTTGCAAGGCGCAAACCGCAGCAATAGCGGTGCTATTGCGAGGATTTGCAACGCCGCAGAACGCCCGAGGCCGCAGATGCCCACGGCGTGATGATTCGTGCAGGGCATCCTTAAGTGCGAATGCCTTTGATGAAGGGTGGCGGCGTGGGCGAGCCGTCCGACCACGTCAGGATGTCGTAGCCGGTGGGGGTGACGGCCATCATCAGCTCCCATTGGGCCGACAGGCTGCGGTCCTTGGTGATGATGGTCCAGCCGTCCTTGCCCAGCTCCTTCACGTCGCGCTTGCCCAGGTTGAGCATCGGCTCGATGGTGAACACCATGCCTTCCTTGAGCTTGACGCCGGTGCCCGGCCTGCCGTAGTGCAGCACCTGCGGGTCTTCGTGGAATTTCTGCCCGATGCCGTGGCCGCAGTATTCGCGCACGACCGACAGGTGGTGCCCCTCGGCAAAGGTCTGGATGGCGTGGCCGACATCGCCCAGGGTGGCACCGGGCCTGACCTGTTCGATGCCTTTCCACATCGCCTCGAAGGTGAGCTGGCACAAACGCTTGCCGGCGATGGTGCCCTCGCCGATGAGGAACATGCGGCTGTTGTCGCCAAACCAGCCATCCTTGGTGATGACGGTCACGTCCACGTTCAGGATGTCGCCCTTCTTGAGCGGCTTGTCGTTGGGAATGCCGTGGCACACCACATGATTGACCGAGGTGCAGACATGCCCCGGGTACGGCGGATAGCCCGGCGGCTGGTAGCCCACGGTGGCCGATTTGGTGCCCTGGCGGGCCATGCACTCGGCGCTCAGGCGGTCGATTTCCAGCGTGGTGATGCCGGGCTGGATGAAGGGGGTGATGTAGTCCAGCACTTCCGAGGCCAGGCGGCCGGCCTCGCGCATGCGCTCAATGTCTTCAGGGGTTTTGAAGGTGATGTTCATGGGGCGCGATTATCCCACTGTGCCTTCTGCCGACCCGGCACCCGAAAAAAAGCCCGGCAGCACAATCTGTGCTGTCGGGCAGGGAGGGGTATCAAAAAAAGAAGCTGCTACCGCTTTGTTTAAAAGGATTTCAGGTTTTTTTAATATTGAAATTCAGTATCTACAAGCGCAAACAGCTATTGAATTTGGTCCGCCTGGAGGGGCTCGAACCCCCGACCTATTGCTTAGAAGGCAATTGCTCTATCCAGTTGAGCTACAGGCGGACAGGGGCGCGATCATACCCCGGCTGACCGGGGGGATGGCCCTTGCCTGGGTTTCGGGCGGCGGCTCATTCGTCCTCGAAGACCAGCGGCGCCGGGGTGACGACGCGCACCAGATGGCCCAGGTCGAGCAGCACGCCCTGGGCATAGCTGCCGTAGGGCGTATCGGGTTCGAGCAGGGCGGCGGCCAGGTTGGCCTGGCCCTGGTTCATGCTGACGTAGTAGCTGCCCGGGGGCGCATCGGCCAGGGCGCGTTGGGTGGTGATGGCGCTGTTGCCGTGGCTGAGGTAGCCATCGGCCACCAGGGGGGTCAGTTCGGCCACGCGCTGCACCTGCAGGCCCAGTTGGTCGAGCTGTGCCGCCGTGTTGCGGGCCTCGGGCGAGAGCCAGTAGCCGCAGGGGCGGCTGCGCTGCGCCGTGGCCGTCAGGCCCAGGGCGGATTGCCAGGCGACGGACTGGGGGGCGATTTGTGCGCTGGCCAGATCGACCAGGGCCAGGTTGCGCGTCTCCTGCTGCATCTGGGCCTGCACCAGCAGGCTGCCCTGGCAGGCTTTGGCCGCGATGTCGCGGGCTGCGAAGGTTTGCACCTTGGCCAGATCGGCAGCCCGGGCGCTGGCGTTGTCCAGCACGGCCAGCAGGGCCTGCACCAGGCCATGCACCCGGCGCTGGGCGTGCAGCAGGCCCAGGTCGTTGCCCCGGCTTTGGACGGTCAGGCCGATGGCGTTTTTCAGCGCGGCGACGTTGGCCAGGGTGGTCGGGGCGATGGTGTCCATGGCAAAGCCTGCCGCAGCGTCGTTGCCGGTGGGCTCGGAGAGCCAGTCGACGCGCAGCCCGGCATCGGTCAGGCGGCTGGCCATGGGTTGGTAAAACCATTCCCGGGCGGCCTTGGCGATGAATTCGTGCGTGTTGGCGGGCATGGCGTATTGCAGGCCCATGTCGTTGGCCCGCACTGCGCCAAAGCGGGTCTGGACAGGCTCCAGCGCGGCAAATTCGCCTGCGTCCACGACCACGGCCGGGCGGTACATGCCGACCAGCCGGGCCAGGACGCGGGCCTCCGGGGTGGCCAGACGCAGATGGTCGTGGCGCAGGTCGGCACCGCTGGCGGTGGTGGGCTGCCCGGTTTCAAAGCCGTCGGGGTTGGCGCGGGGCACCAGCAGCAGGTTGATGTGCGCCAGCATGGGGCGCAGCAGGCCGTCTGCCTGCAACTCTTGCAACAGGGCCAGGACGGCTTCCGTCGAGGCCGGCGCGTTGCCTTGCTGGCCGGCGACGATCATGACCGTCGGGCGCCCGGCGGCATCCAGGCTGGCCGGAGTCAGATCCGTGCTTTGTGCCGCCAGGACGGCGCTGATCGGGCGGCCGTTCTGGGAGCTGCCGGCGGACAGGACCGCAATTTGCAGCCCATCGCTGCTGGCCGGGGGCAACTGCTGCAATTGCGCGGCCAGCTCGGCATTGCTGGTGAAGGCGCTGCGCCCGCTGGCCAGCCCCGGGGTGTGGTAGCGCTGGGCGGGTTCCGGGAACAGCGCGGCCACGGCATCGCTGTAGGGCAGGGCCTGCACCCGGGATTGGCTGATGGGGGCGGTACTGGCCGTGGTATCGGTGGCAGTGCTGACCGGTGCCGGGGCGCCGGTTTGCGGGGCGGGTGCCGTGGCGGGCTGGCTGGCCGGCCATTGCGGCAGGGGCACGCTGGTGCCGCAGGCGCTCAGGGCCAGCACGCAGGCGGCCAGCAGCAGGCGCTGCGGCGTTTTGGCGGGAGAGGGGTTGAGGGGGACGACAAGAGCAAGAGGATTGGTCATATGTGGTCTACCGCAATAGGGTCAGGGCCGAAGCCCCGGTGGCCGGTGGGCCTGGAAGAACGAAGGCCCCAAGGCCGGAGCGCTTGGGGCCGGGAGAGCAGGGATCAGCGCCCGAAATTGCCGCCGCTGCGGCGGCGGTTGCCGCTGAATCCGCCGCCGCCGCCACCACCGCCTCGGCGGGGGCGATCGACCATCAGGTCAATGCTGGTGCGGGTCGGGTCGGGCTGGCCGCCATTGCCGGCACGGGCCGGTTTGCGGGGGCGGCCCAGCTGGGTGCCCAGGTGGGCATCGGTCGGGGGCTGAAATTCAAAGCGGCTGCCGCCTTCGTGGTCGCGCGGTTCGCTGCGGGGGGGGCGGGCGTCCCGAGGCTCGCGTCCTTCGGTCTGGCGCGGGGGGGTATTGCGCCCCGGGCGCTGGCGCGAACGGTTGTAGCCCTGGCCGCCCCGGCGCGGTGCAGCTTCTCCCAACGGGGTGCTGCCGTCTGCCGGTGCGTTGCCGTCCTGCCCGCTGGCCTGGGCAGCCGCCTCGGCCACGGGCTTGCGCCCGCCACGTCCGCCCCCTCGGTTGCCCTGGGCGGTCTTGTTGCTGCGGATGCGTTCCATCATTTCCTGGCGGGCTGCCTTGGCCGCTGCCTGCATGACTTCGCGGTTGGGCGGTTTGCCGGCGCCGCCCCAGATGGTCTGGCGGCCCATGGCGATGGGCTCGGCCTTCTCCCCTTCGGCAGGGCCGAAATCCGGCAGTACCTGCACGGGAATTTCCTGCTTGGTGAAGCGCTCGATTTCCATCATGAAGCCTTCTTCATCCAGGCACACCAGGCTCACGGCATGGCCTTCGCGCCCGGCGCGGCCCGTGCGGCCGATACGGTGGACGTAGTCTTCCGGCACGTTGGGGATCTCGTAGTTCACGACGTGCGGCAGCTCGTCGATGTCGATGCCGCGGGCAGCGATGTCGGTGGCGACCAGGGCACGCAGCTCGCCGGTCTTGAATCCGGCCAGCGCCTGGGTGCGGGCGCTCTGGCTCTTGTTGCCGTGCAGCGCCATCGCTGTGACGCCGTGCTTGGTGAGGTACTCGGCCACGTGGTTGGCGCCGAACTTGGTGCGGGTAAAGACCAGCACCTGGCTCCAGTTGTGTTCCTGGATGATGTGCAGCAGTGCCTCTTTTTTCTTGCCGCGGCCCACCGGGTGGATCACCTGGGTGATGCGCTGCACCGTGGTGTTGCGCGGGGTGACCTGGATGCTTTGCGGGTTTTTTAGCAGGCCATTGGCCAGTTCGCGGATGTCGTCGCTGAAGGTGGCGGAAAACAGCAGGCTTTGCTTGTCCTTGGGCACCAGGGCCAGGATTTTCTTCACGTCGTGGATGAAGCCCATGTCCAGCATCCGGTCGGCCTCGTCCAGCACCAGCACTTCCACGCTGGACAAATCCATGAAGCCTTGCTGCTGCAAGTCCAGCAGGCGGCCCGGGGTGGCGACCAGCACGTCGATGCCCCGGTTGATGCGGTCGATCTGCGGCTTCATGCCCACGCCGCCGAAGATGACGGTGGATTTCACCGGCAGGTGCTTGGCGTAGGCCCGCAGGTTCTCCTCGATCTGGGCGGCCAGCTCGCGCGTGGGGCTGAGGATCAGGGCGCGGATGCCGCCAGCGGGCTTCTGCGTGCCGCCTTGCGTCAGGCGGTGCAGGATGGGCAACGCAAACGCGGCGGTCTTGCCCGTGCCGGTCTGGGCACCGGCCAGCAGGTCATGACCGGCCAGTACGGCGGGAATGGCCTGGGCCTGAATGGGGGTGGGTGCGGTATAGCCTTGCTCATGCACGGCTTGGACAATGGCCGGAGCCAAGTTCAGTTCTTCAAATGTCATTGTTGTAGCAATGCGCCCTTCCTGGGCGCTGGGTTTTCACACGGAGTCTGCCTTGCAGGGCCACCCCTTGCGGGTAGCCGGGCCAGTCTCTAGGCAGAAGGGATTTTCAAAAATTTGGGAATGGCTTGGCAGCGTGGGTAGGCTGTGGGCTGCTCCCCAGCAAAAATGCTGATGCCAAGGGCAAACTGGAGCCCTGTGCGCCGTGCATTGTCGCATGCGTTGATAATCACGGGTTGGCCGCTGTACAAAGACGGCGAAACAATTGCAAAAATTTCTTCCTTGAAAGACCCATGGCTCAATACGTTTTCTCGATGAACCACCTGACCAAGACCGTGCCGCCCAAGCGGCAGATCTTGAAAGACATCTCTCTGTCGTTCTTTCCGGGCGCCAAGATCGGCGTGCTGGGCCTGAACGGTTCGGGTAAATCTTCCCTGCTGAAAATCATGGCCGGGGTGGACAAGGAGTTTGAAGGCGAAGCCATCCCCATGACCGGCCTGTCCATCGGCTACCTGCCGCAGGAGCCGCAGCTCAACCCCGAGCACACCGTGCGCCAGGCCGTGGAAGAAGCCATGGCCGAAGTGAACAACGCCAAGGCCCGCCTGGAAGAAGTCTACGCCGCCTACGCCGAGGAAGATGCCGACTTCGACGCCCTGGCTGCCGAGCAGGGCGAGCTGGAAGCCATCATTGCCGCTGCCGGCACCGACAGCGAACACCAGCTGGAAATCGCCGCCGACGCGCTGCGCCTGCCGCCCTGGGATGCGATGGTGGGCAAGCTCTCCGGCGGGGAAAAGCGCCGCGTGGCGCTGTGCAAGCTGCTGCTGTCCAAGCCCGACATGCTGCTGCTGGACGAACCCACCAACCACCTGGACGCCGAATCGGTCGATTGGCTGGAGCAGTTCCTGCACCGTTTCAGCGGCACCGTCGTCGCCATCACCCACGACCGCTACTTCCTGGACAACGCCGCCGAGTGGATTCTGGAGCTGGACCGCGGCCACGGCATTCCCTACAAAGGCAACTACTCCGACTGGCTGCTGCAAAAGCAAAACCGCCTGGAGGCCGAGCAAAAAGGCGAGGAAGCCCGCGCCAAGGCACTGAAGAAAGAGCTGGAATGGGTGCGCCAGAACGCCAAGGGCCGCCAGACCAAATCCAAGGCACGCATTGCCCGCTTCGAGGAACTGAGCGATTACGAATACCAGAAGCGCAACGAAACGCAGGAAATCTTCATCCCCGTGGCCGAGCGTCTGGGCAGCAAGGTGATCGAGTTCAACAACGTCTCGAAAGCCTTTGGCGACCGCCTGCTGATCGACAACCTGAGCATGAACATCCCGGCCGGGGCCATCGTCGGCATCATCGGCCCCAACGGAGCGGGTAAATCCACGCTGTTCAAGCTGATCGCAGGCAAGGAACAGCCGGACAGCGGCACTGTAGACATCGGCCAGACCGTGCAACTGGCCTACGTCGATCAGTCACGCGACAGCCTGTCGGACGACAAGACCGTGTGGGAAGACGTCTCCGGCGGCCTGGACATCCTGAACATCGGCAAATTCCAGATGGCCAGCCGCGCCTACTGCGGGCGCTTCAACTTCAGCGGCCAGGACCAGCAGAAGAAGGTCGGCAACCTGTCGGGCGGGGAGCGTGGCCGCCTGCACCTGGCCAAGACGCTGATCCAGGGCGGCAACGTGCTGCTGCTGGACGAACCCTCCAACGACCTGGACGTGGAAACCCTGCGTGCCCTGGAAGACGCCCTGCTGGAATACGCGGGCACGGTGCTGGTCATCAGCCACGACCGCTGGTTCCTCGACCGCATCGCCACGCACATCCTGGCGGCGGAAGGCGACTCGCAATGGGTCTTCTTCGACGGCAACTACCAGGAATACGAAGCCGACAAGAAACGCCGCCTGGGCGAGGATGGCGCAGCGCCCAAGCGCTTCCGCTACAAGGCGTTGAAGTGATGTACGCATCGGCTGCATGACCGCAGCGCTGCAACGGGCCGCAAGGCCCGTTTTTCATGCACTGTTTATCAGAATTGATAGCTTCTTCCGATTGATTATCATGATTTTCAGATTGTTTTATCTTTGATATTTAGGGTATTCAAGCGGAAGAAGCTTCTTTTTTTGAAAACTTGCGCCGCAAGCGCAGCCCGGGCACAGTAGCGCACACCATGCGTTTGTTTTTTCCTTTTTTCCTTGCCGCCTTGATCGGCTGGATGGCCCCTGCCGCGGCCCAGGTGCAGCGCTGCACGGACACGCGCACCGGGCAGGTGACCTACACCGATGGCCCCTGCCCCAGCCACCAGCGCAGTGTGGAGGTGTTGCCCGCCCAGACGCCCGAGGAAAAAGCCGCGCAAGCCCGGCAGTACGAGGAAGCCCAGGCGCGTTGGCAGGCCGAGCAAGCCCGCACCGAAGCCCTGCGCCGCGCCGAAGCGGAAAAAGCCGCCGCCCAGGCCGCCGCTGCTGCTGCGCAGCGCCCGCCAGTGCAGATTCAGCTGCCGCCACCTGCCGAACCCCAGGTGGTGCCCTATCCGGTCTATCCGTATCCGCCGGCCTACCCCCCGGGACACCGGCCCCGCCCCCCGCATGGCAAGCCGCCCCCGCCCGAGCCGGAAGGCCCCTGGCAGTGCAACGTGTTTCGCTGCTACGACGGCAAGGGCAATGTGCGGCCCCGGCCTTAGCGCTTGTTCAAAGTTTGTTCGGCAGCCAGCCCCTCCAGCACCTCCGGCCAAAGCAAGCGCAGCCCCAGTTCGGTCTTCAAACGGCGGTTGGACAGCCGCCGCGATTCGCTCATGAAGCTCAGGGATACGGGCGGGAGCTGCTCCTGCGCCTGCTGGCGGCTGATGCGCGGCGGGCGTGGCAGGGCGTACAGGTCGGCGGCCTGCTCGAAATAATCGCCCATGCGCAGCTGGCTGTCGTCGCAGACGTTGATGGCCCGCAGGGGCCTGGCCCGCCACAGCGCCAGCAGGCAGGCGCGGGCCAGATCGTCGGCGTGGATGTGGTTGGTGAACACATCCTCGGCGGCGTGCAGGATGGGCAGCTTTTTCAGCAGGCGCTGGCGCGGCGTGCCGTTGGGACGGTCGGGGGCATAGATGCCGGGCGCCCGCAGCACGCTGGCCTGCACGCCGCGCTGCCGTGCCCAGGTGCGCAATTGCGCTTCGGCATCCACCCGGCGCCGGGCGCGGGCGGTGGCCGGGGCCGGGCGGCGGGTTTCATCCACCCAGGCGCCGGCGCAGTCGCCGTACACCCCGGTGGTGGAGACATAGGCCAGCGCCCGGGGCGCCGTGCCCCGGCCCAGGGCGCGGAGCAGGGCGCGGGTGCGCGTGTCGTGCCGGCCCTGGCCGGGCGGCGGGGCCAGGTGCAGCACGTAGGGTGCCAGACCGGCCAGGCGGCGCAGGCTGGCCGGGGCGTCCAGATCGCCGCGCAGGGCGGTGATGCCCTGGGCCTGGAGCGCGGCCTGGTTGTCCGGTGAAGAGGTCAGCGCCAGCACGCGCACGCCCCGGGCCAGCAGCAGGCGGGCGCAGCGCTGGCCGACGTCGCCGCAGCCGACGATCAGCACCCGGGTGCGACGAAACCGGGCGGGCTTGGCAGGGCGGGGGGCTGAAGCGGGGGTATATGGTTTTGGTGGGTTTGTGTTTGTGGGCACAATCCGGCCTTCCCTGGCGCAGGGCCAGTGCAGAAAAAATACCAAGGATAGCCAGAATATGAGCGCAGACAACGCTTACCAAGTCACCGTCGAACCGAGCGGCCGCAGTTTTACCGTGCAGGCAGGGCAGACCATTCTGGCCGCCGCCATCGAGGCCGGAGTGGGCCTGCCCTACGGCTGCAAGGACGGGGCCTGTGGCTCGTGCAAATGCCAGAAGATCAGCGGCAGCGTCACGCATGGCAGCCACTCGGCCCATGCCTTGAGCGAGGACGAGGCGCAGAACGACCTGATCCTTACCTGCCGCGCCACGGCCGGCAGCGACGTGGTGATCGAGTCGCGCCAGGTCAGCCAGGAAGGCACGCCGCCGATCAAGAAAATGCCGGTGCGCGTGCGCTGTCTGGAGCGGCTGGGCCACGACGTGATGCGCGTGCAGCTCCAGATTCCAGCCACGGAAAAGTTCGTCTACTTTGCCGGGCAGTACATCGAGTTTCTGCTGCGCGACGGCACGCGCCGCGCCTACTCGATGGCCAACGCGCCGCACACCCAGGCGGACAACCCCGGCATGGAGCTGCACATCCGCCACATGCCCGGCGGCGTGTTCACCGATCATGTTTTCGATGGCATGAAGGAAAAGGACATCCTGCGCGTCGAAGGCCCGTTCGGCAGCTTCTTCCTGCGCCAGGACAGCAAGAAGCCGCTGATCTTCATCGCCTCGGGCACCGGCTTTGCGCCGATCAAGGCCATCCTCGAACACCTGGACTACCTGGGCAGCCGCCGTCCGGTGATGCTGTACTGGGGCGGGCGCCGGCCGCAGGACATCTACATGGCCGATTGGCTGGCCCAGCACACGCTGCCGGGCGGGCTGAACTTTGTCCCGGTCGTCTCGGACGCCTTGCCTGAAGACGGCTGGCAGGGCCGCACCGGCTTCGTCCACCAGGCCGTGCTGGACGATTTTCCCGATCTGGCGCCGTACGAGGTCTATGCCTGCGGCGCCCCGGCGATGGTCGAAGCTGCCCGCGAAAGCTGCATTGCCACACGCAGCCTGCCGCCCGAGGCATTCTTTGCCGACGCCTTTACCAGCGCCGCCGATCAGTAGCCGCCGCCGTGCGGCATAACCACCCCGGGGTCGGACTTTCTTGGCCCCGGCCCTGCACGCCGCCAGCGCCTGGACTTAAATAACGGGTTCTGCCGCTTTGCCACGTTTCCAAGGAGTTTTTCCATGCCGCCGCCAGCCATCCGTTATGCCTACCAGCTGCACCTGCAACTGCAGGGCGTGACGCCCGCCGTCTGGCGCCGGTTGTGGATTCTGGACAGCACCCCCCTGGCGCAGCTGCACCGCATCGTGCAGGCGGCATTCGGCTGGCACCAGCCGTTGCCGTTTTATTTCGATATTGCCGGCCAGCGCTACGGCCAGCCCAATCCGGACGAGCCGGACGACCCGACCATGGACGCCCGCCGCTACACCCTGGGCCAGTTGCAGCAGCATGGCCCGGTGCCGATGCTGCATGTCTGCGGCGCCCAGGGCGCCTGGCTCCTGCGGGTGCGTGTCGAAGCGGTCGCACCGGCGGCCACTGCGCCCGTGGTGCCCGACTGCATTGATGGCCGCCACTGCCCCGATGGCGGCACGTTCGATCTGGCCAATGCCCGCCTGCGCGTGCAGGCGCTGCAAGCCGCACCGCAGCCGGTAGCAGAGCCGGTTTGATCTGAAAAAAGAGCGGCTTGCGCTCTATTCAAGCTAATCCCAGGGTTAAATCCCCCTGGGATTGTTGCTTTGTCAGCGGTAGCAGCTATCAAATCAGCGAGCTGCCACCGCCAGCCGTTGCTGCGGCAGCAGACGCAGCAATGCCTTCAGCAAGGCGCCGTACAGTGGCACGAACACTGCCAGACTGACCAGTAGCTTGATGACGTAATCGACCAGGGCGATCTCCATCCAGTTGGCGGCCATGAAGGGATTGGAGCTGCGCCAGAACGCCACGCTGAAAAACATCAGCGTATCGGCCGCCTGACCGACGATGCCCGAAATGGCCGGGGCCACCCACCACTGGGGCAGGCGGCGCAGGCGGTCGAACACCTGAACGTCCAGCAGCTGCCCCAGCACATAGGCCATGAAGCTGCCCAGCGAAATGCGGAACACGAAGGTATTGAACTGCGCCAGGCTTTCCCAGCCGGCAAACATGCCATCGTGGAACAACACCGAAACGACGTACGAGGCGATCAGCGCCGGCAGCATCACCCGGGCAATCACGGTGCGGGCGGCGGGCTTGCCGATCAGGCGCACCGTCAGATCGGTGGCCAGGAAGATGAAGGGAAAGCTGAAGGCCCCCCAGGTGGTGTGCCAGCCCCAGAGCATGATGGGCAGTTGCACCAGGTAGTTGCTGGCAATGATGAGGGTGATGTGAAAGGCAATCAGGGCCACCAGCGCGTTGCGCTGGGCCGTTGCCGAAAGCTGGAACATGGCAGAGTCCTTTTTGTGAAACCGCATGGGGGCGAGGGAACCCATGGCGCCAGCCCCCGATGGGCCGGCGCAGAAGGGGCGGGATTCTAGAACGTATTTGCCATCTCCGCCCGAGGCCGCGATTGCACACCCGCGCGGAGATGGCAAATATGTTCTTATCCGTTCAGATTCACCCCCAGGCGCTGGGGCAGCACTTGTTGCAGCACGGTGGTGGAGATTTCCTCGATCGACTTGTGCGTGCTGGACAGCCACTGCACCCCGGCGCGGCGCATCATGGCCTCGGCCTCGGCCACTTCCTGGCGGCAGTTTTGCAGGCTGGCGTAGCGTGAATTGGGGCGGCGTTCGTTGCGGATTTCGGACAGGCGCACCGGGTCGATGGTCAGGCCGAACAGCTTTTTGCGGATCGGCTCCAGCGCCGGGGGCAACTGCTTGCGGTCGAAATCCTCCGGAATCAGCGGGTAATTGGCCACCTTCAGGCCGAACTGCATCGCCAGGTACAGGCTGGTGGGCGTCTTGCCCGAGCGGCTTACGCCGATCAGCACCACGTCGGCGCCGGACAGGTCCTCGTTCGTCTGCCCGTCGTCGTGCGCCAGGGTGTAGTTGATGGCCTCCATGCGGTTGAGGTATTCCTTGCTCTGGCTGATGTCGCTGAAGCGCCCGACACGGTGCTGGCTTTTCAGGCCCAGCTCGTCCTCCAGCGGCTGCACGAAGGTGCCGAACATGTCCATCAGCAGTCCCTTGCAGTGGGTATTGATGATGGTCAGCACTTCCTGATTGACCAGGGTGCTGAACACGATCGGGTTTTTGCCTTCGACCTCGGCGTTGTGGTTGATTTGCCGCACCGCCTGGTGCGCCTTGTCCACCGTATCGACAAACGGGATGCGCACAATGCGCGGGGTGATGTCGAATTGCGCCATCAGGGCGGTACCGAACGTCTCTGCCGTGATGCCGGTACCGTCAGAAATCACAAAAACCGTGCGTGTATGCATACACTTGCCTTCAAAGTGGGATCAGAAACTGCCGGGGTTTGCCATCGTTTTTGCCGCCCGGCCCTACAATCGCCGATTATTTGCCAGATTCATGCGCCTGCCGGCACAAGTCCCAGAACGAAGAACAACCCCGCGACGGTTGCCAGGCAGACGCCATTTCCCCCGTGCCATATGGCCGGGGTGCCGGTTTTTTAACTTTGGAGTTTGTTATGTCTGAACGCTTTGCTGCGAATGCTCTGGTCGTGCCCTTCGAGCAGTTGCGCATGGAGGATGTCGAGGTTGTCGGCGGCAAGAACGCCTCGCTGGGCGAGATGATCTCGCAACTGCCCCAGGGCGTGCGCGTGCCCACCGGCTTTGCCACCACGGCCCACGCTTTCCGCCAGTTCCTGGCCTTCGAAGGGCTGTCGGAGCGCATTTCCGCCAAATTGAAGGCCCTGGATGTGGACGACGTGCGTGCCCTGGCGCAGGTCGGCGCGGAAATCCGCGCCCTGGTGGAAGCCCAGCCTTTCCCTGCCGATCTGGAAAAAGCCATCCGCGAAGCCTTCGACACCCTGCAGGGCGGCAACAGCGCGGCCTCGTTTGCCGTGCGTTCCTCGGCCACGGCGGAAGACCTGCCGGACGCCTCGTTTGCCGGCCAGCAGGAAACCTTCCTGAACGTCGTCGGCATCGAGGACGTGCTGCACAAGATGAAGGAAGTGTTCGCCTCGCTCTACAACGACCGTGCCATTTCCTACCGCGTCCACAAGGGCTTCGAGCATGACGTGGTGGCCCTGTCCGCCGGCGTGCAGCGCATGGTGCGCTCCGACCTGGGCGCCGCCGGCGTGATGTTCACCATCGATACCGAATCCGGTTTTGAAGACGTGGTGTTCATCACCTCCAGCTATGGCCTGGGCGAAACCGTGGTGCAGGGCGCAGTGAATCCGGACGAGTTCTACGTCCACAAGCCCATGCTGAAGGCTGGCAAGCAGGCGCTGATCCGCCGCAACCTGGGCAGCAAGCTGATCCAGATGGTGTTTGCCACCCCCGAGGAAAAAGCCGCCAGCGGCAAGCTGGTGAAAACCTGCGACGTGGCCCCCGAGCTGCGCAACCGCTATTCCCTGACCGATGCCGAAGTGCAGCAGTTGGCCCAGTACGCCCTGGTGATCGAGCAGCACTATGGCCGCCCGATGGACATCGAGTGGGGCAAGGACGGTACCGACGGCCAGCTCTACATCCTGCAGGCGCGTCCCGAAACCGTGAAAAGCCAGTCCAAGGGCCAGGCCGAGCTGCGCTACAAGCTCAAAGGCACCGGCACCGTGCTGGCCGAAGGCCGCGCCATCGGGCAGAAGATCGGCACCGGCACCGTGCGTCTGGTGGCCGACATCTCGCAAATGGACCAGGTGCAGGCGGGCGACGTGCTGGTCACCGACATGACCGACCCCAACTGGGAGCCGGTGATGAAGAAGGCCGCTGCCATCGTCACCAACCGTGGCGGGCGCACCTGCCACGCCGCCATCATTGCGCGTGAACTAGGCATTCCGGCCGTGGTCGGCTGCGGCGACGCTACCGCCCGCCTGAAAGACGGCACGCTGGTCACCGTCTCCTGTGCCGAAGGCGATACCGGCAAGATCTACGACGGCCTGATCGAAACCGAAGTGACCGAAGTGCAGCGCGGCGCCATGCCCGAAATCGCCACCAAGATCATGATGAACGTGGGCAACCCCCAGCTGGCCTTCGACTTCGCCCAACTGCCCAACGGCGGCGTGGGTCTGGCCCGCCTGGAGTTCATCATCAACAACAACATCGGCGTCCACCCCAAGGCCATCCTGGACTACCCGGCTGTCGATGCCGACCTGAAGAAAGCCGTCGAATCCGTGGCCCGTGGCCATGCCTCGCCGCGTGCCTTCTACGTGGACAAAGTGGCCGAAGGCGTGGCCACCATCGCTGCGGCTTTCTGGCCCAAGCCCGTCATCGTGCGCATGTCGGATTTCAAGAGCAACGAATACCGCAAGCTGATCGGTGGCAGCCGCTACGAGCCGGAAGAAGAAAACCCGATGCTGGGCTTCCGGGGCGCGGCGCGTTACATCTCGGACGACTTCGGCGAAGCCTTCAAGATGGAATGCGAAGCCCTGCGCCGCGTGCGCGAGGACATGGGCCTGACCAACGTGGAAGTGATGATTCCCTTCGTGCGCACCCTGGGCCAGGCCCAGCGCGTGACCGAGCTGCTGGCGGACAACGGCCTGAAGCGCGGTGAAAACAGCCTGAAGCTGATCATGATGTGCGAAGTGCCTTCCAACGCCATCCTGGCCGAGGAGTTCCTGGAATACTTCGACGGCTTCTCCATCGGCTCCAACGACCTGACCCAGCTCACCCTGGGTCTGGATCGCGACTCGGGCCTGGAACTGCTGGCCAAGGACTTCGACGAGCGCGACCCGGCCGTGCAGAAGATGCTCGAACGCGCCATTGACGCCTGCCTGAGCAAGGGCAAGTACGTCGGTATTTGCGGCCAGGGCCCTTCCGATCACCCCGACTTTGCCAAGTGGTTGGCCGACAAGGGCATCGTCTCGATCTCGCTGAACCCGGACACCGTGATCGAGACCTGGCAAAACCTGGCCAAGTAAGGCCGGTTCCAGCCCGCCGTGCCCGCGCATCCCCCTGCCCAGCATGACGAGGCCGTCGCCGACGAGGAGGGCGTGTTCCCTCCCGATCTGCATGACACCCACCACCTGTGGCTGAAAGCAATCCTGCTGGCAGTCTGGGTGGTGGTGGCGTTTGGCGGGACGTTTTTTGCGCGGCAACTGCAAGCCTGGGGCGATGGCGGGCAGTGGGGCTACTGGATGGCGGCGCAGGGCTCGGTACTGATCTTCATCGCCATCGTGGTGGTGTACTGCTGGGCCATGGCGCGGTTTGAACGCCGGGACGGGAAAGAGAACCCTGGCCCGGCCCCTCTCGACGGGTCTGCCGATGACACTTCATTCTGACGGCAAGGGCGCGGGGCGGTCTGCCGCACAACGCGCCTACCGGGGGCGCTGGCATCGGTTCGTCGGGCTTTACACCCTGGGGACGCTGGGCTTTCTGGCCTGGATGGCCTGGGCGGAGAGCCTGGGCCTGTCGCGCCAGTGGATTGGGCCGATTTTCCTGTTTGTCACGGTCATGGTGTATGCGCTGATCGGCATTTTCGGCCGTACCAGCAGCCCGGAAGAGTATTACGTGGCCGGGCGGCGCATTCCGCCGATTTACAACGGCATGGCCGCCGCTGCCGACTGGATGAGCGCGGCGTCCTTCATCAGCCTGGCCGGTGCCCTGTACCTGCAAGGCTTTGGCGGCACCCCGGAGCGGCCCGGGGGGCTGGCCTACGTGCTGGGCTGGACGGGGGGCTTCGTGCTGGTGGCCCTGCTGGTGGCCCCGCACCTGCGGGCCATGCGCCTGTATACCTTGCCCGATTTTTTCCAGCAGCGCTTTGGCGGCAGCTGGCCGCGCATCATTGCGGCGCTGGCTGCGGTGCTGTGTTCGTTCACCTACGTGGTGGCGCAGATTTACGGGGTGGGGCTGATTGCCTCGCGCCTGACCGGGGTGCAATTCGAGATCGGCGTCATGCTCGGCCTGGGCGGGGTGCTGGTGTGTTCTTTCCTGGGCGGGATGAAGGCGATCACCTGGACGCAGGTGTCGCAGTACATCGTTGTCCTGCTCGCCTTTCTGGCCCCCATGTCCTGGCTGGCGTACAAGCAGCTGGGCAACCCGGTGGCGGCGGTGGCGTACGACAGCCATTTGCAGGCCATTGCGGATATGGAGACGCAGTTGCTCGCCTCGCCCCAGGAGCTGCAGGTGCGCCGGGAGTTCGAGCGCCGCGCCCAGGTGCTGGAGTACAAGTTGAGCAATGTGGCCCAGACGCTGGAGCAGGAGCGCCAGGTGCTGCAGGAGCGGGTGCGTTACCTGCGCTCGATCCGCAGCGACATGGCGTCCATCGTCCAGGCCAACCGCGATCTGGCGGATTTGCCGCGGACCGAGGAGGAGGCTCAGGCGCTGTGGAAAGAGCAGATGCACGAGTACCGCCAGCGCTCCAAACCGCTCAGTGGCGTGCCGCGCCACACCCGGCCCTTTGCCGGCGACCCGGATGGTTCGCCCGAGGAGCAGGCACTGTTCGACAAGTCGCGGCGCAACTTTCTGGCGCTGATGTTCTGCCTGATGGTCGGCACGGCGGGCCTGCCGCACCTGCTCACGCGCTACTACACCACGCCTTCGGTGGCCGAGGCACGTACCTCGGTGGCGTGGTCGCTGTTTTTCATCGCCCTGCTGTATCTGAGCGCCCCGGCCCTGGCCGCCATGGTCAAGTACGAGGTGATGCACAACCTGGTCGGCGTGCGTTTCGATGAGCTGCCCACCTGGATTGCCCAGTGGTCGCGCGTCGATAGTTCGCTGCTGGCGGTCGAAGATGTCAATGGCGATGGCCGCCTGCAGTGGGGCGAAATCCGTCTGGGAGCCGACCTCATCATGCTGGCCACGCCGGAAATCGCGGGGCTGCCGTACGTCATGTCCGGGCTGGTTGCTGCCGGCGGGCTGGCGGCGGCGCTTTCGACCGCCGACGGCCTGCTGCTGACGATCAGCAACGCCCTGGTGCGCGACCTGTATTTCCAGGCCCGCCCGCACCAGGCCAGTACCGAGCAGCGCGTCATCGTTTCCAAGTTCGTGCTGATGGCAGTGGCCTTGGCCGCCGCCTTCGTGGCCAGCCGGCGTTCTTCGGATATCTTGCCGATGGTCACGGCCTCGTTCTCGGTGGCGGCCTCGGCCTTTGTTCCGGCCATGGTGCTGGGCATTTTCTGGCGCGGTACCAACCGTGTCGGGGCGGTCGCCGGGATGCTTTCGGGCCTGGGGGTGACGCTGTACTACATGCTTTCGCATACCGCCATGGTGCAGGCCGTGGTGCCCGCTGCCTGGCTGGCGGATGGCCTGTGGTGGGATATCCAGCCGATTTCCGCTGCCGTCTTCGGTGTGCCGGTCGGGGTGTTGGTCACGGTGGCAGTGAGCCGGTTTTATAAAAAATAGTAGCTTGTTCCGCTTTTCATACCTTGATTTCAGTCTCTTTCAATGCTGAAATCCTTATTGATGGAACGGAAAATGCTATCAAAATATGAATCATCGTTGGCAGCGAAATGCTGGAAAGCAAAAAGGCTTCCCGAAGGGGAAGCCTTTTTTGTGCAGCGCTGGCCGATGTTTTACACGCGCTTGCGGTATTCGCCGGTGCGGGTATCGACTTCGATCTTGTCGCCTTGATCGACGAACAGGGGCACGGCCACTTCGAAGCCGGTGGCGATCTTGGCGGGCTTGAGCACCTTGCCCGAGGTATCGCCCTTGACGGCCGGCTCGGTCCAGGTGATTTCACGCACCACGATGGTGGGCAGTTCCACCGAGATGGCCTTGCCTTCGTAGAACACCACTTCGGCGGTCATGCCGTCTTCCAGGAAGTTCAGGGCATCGGCCATGTTTTCGGCTTCGACTTCGTACTGGTTGTATTCCTCGTCCATCCACACGTACATGGGGTCGGCGAAGTAGGAGTAGGTGCACTCTTTCTTTTCGAGGATGACGTTGTCGATCTTGTCGTCGGCCTTGAACACCACTTCGGTGCCCATGTTGCCCAGCAGTGCCTTGAGTTTCATGCGGACGGTGGCAGCGCCACGGCCACCGCGGGCGTATTCGGTTTTCAGAACGATCATGGGGTCCTTGCCGTTCATGATGACGTTACCGGCGCGGATTTCTTGAGCGATTTTCATAATCTGTGAGGGGGAAAAGAAGGAAGAGGGGGAAGCACGCAGCGGTCAGAACGCACAGAAATGCAAGAAGGAATCGGCCACGGGCAGCAAAAGCTGCGGATTCTAACTTTTTTCGCTAATAAACATTTGCAATTGATCAATAAGGCTGTTTTGTGCCAGCAGGCGTGTCCGTGCCGCCTGGATGCAGTCCCGCCACTGCGCAAGCATGGGGCCATCCACCTGCGGCAGGGTCTGCGCATCGGCCATGCCATTCCAGGCGTAGTGAAAATCACGCAGGCTGGCCGGGGCGTGCAGCCAGTCCAGGAAGGCTTGCAGCTTGGCATGGTGGGCGTTGTCGTCCTGCGGGTAGATGTGCCAGACCAGGGGCTGCCCGGCCCACAGCGCCCGCACCAGCGAATCCTCGCCGCGCACCAGGTTCAGATCGCAGGCCCAGAGCAGCGCGTCAAAATCCGTTTGGCTGCAAGATTTCAGAAACAGGAGCTTCTCGCGCTTTGCCGGCAAAGGGTTCAGCCCCTTTTCATTCATGTTTTTCTGGACGGCGGCCGTGGCCCGCCCGGGGGTGACCAGTAATTGCCAGTCGGCGTGGGCGGTGCATTGCTGCAGCCAGTGTGGCAAGGCGGCAGGCTCGTAGCAAAACAGGGAGATCGCGACAGCATCGGCCCGCACACCGTGCTGCTGGCGCCATGCCTGGCGGTCGAATAGGGCCTGGCGCGGCAGTAAATCCGGCTCGCGCAGCAACCCGCCAGTGCCTGCCGTGAATCCGGGGTAGAAAAACCAGCGGGTCAGCCCTTGTCCGGGGCCGTGCAGGATGGGCGAGGGCAGGCGGTGGCAGCGCAGCACGTAGTCCTCGGCGCTCAGGTATTCCAGATTGAGCAGCGGTGCAGGCTGCCGGGCCAGTGCGTCCAGATAGGGCGCAGGCGCTGCGCAGCCGAATGCTTCCACTACGGCCTGTGGCGGGTGGCTGGCATCCCAGGGCGCGTCGTAGGGCAGCACCTGAACGCCGTCCAGCCCGTCGGGGGCCATCCAGGCCAGGGCGCTGGCATCGTCCACCCGCAAACGCACGGTGCAGCCGCGCTGGGCCAGATTGGCGGCCAGCCGCCAGCACACGCCAATATCGCCAAAATTATCAATGACTTGGCAAAAAATATCCCAGCGCAAAGGTGTTGCAGGAGGTGTTGCAGGCATGGAAATAAAAAAATCCCGCAACGGTGGTTGCGGGATTTTTTGAATTTGGTAGGCGCGATTGGATTCGAACCAACGACCCCCACCATGTCAAGGTGGTGCTCTAACCAACTGAGCTACGCGCCTGTCGTTGCGAAGATCGAATTTTAGCACCATTTTTGCGCTGTTTCATCTTCGGCGTGCAGATCGTACGCCGGGCACCCCCGCCACCTGCCCCAGCACCTTGGCCAGACGCACAGCGTCGGAAATTTCCACGGTGAACGTCATCCACGCCACGCCTTTGATCGACTGGGTCTGTACGCCGATCACATTGGTTTTTTCCCGGGCGAAAACCTCGGAAATATCCCGCAGCAAGCCCTGGCGGTCGCTGGCCTGCACGGCCACGTCCACCGGGTAGACGGCGGTCTTGGTATCGCTGCTGGGCTTGGTTTCGCCCCAGGTCACGTCGATCACCCGCTCCTGGTTGCGGGCGGCCATCTCGCGGAAGTTGCTGCAATCGGTGCGGTGTACGCTCACGCCCTTGCCCCGGGTGACGAAGCCGGCAATCGCATCCGGCGGTGCCGGGCGGCAGCACTTGGCCAGCTGGGTCATGAGGGAATCGACCCCCACCACCAGCACGCCGCCCTTGCTTGCGGTCGAGCGGGGCTTGCGCACCAGCGATTGCGGTTCGGTCGACTGGGGCTGCGTATCTGTGGGGCGCAACAGGGTTTCGATGTTGCGCAGGGAATACTCATCCTTGCCGACGACTTCAAACAGGGCGTCGGCCGACTTGAAGCCCAGTTGCAGTGCCAGATCGTCCAGCTTGAGCGCGGTCTTGCCTTCGCGCTGCAACAGCTTTTCCACCGCTTCGCGCCCACGGGCCACGGTTTCGTGCGTGGCCTGGGCATTGAACCAGGCCCGCACCTTGGCCTTGGCGCGGTTGCTGTGCAGATAGCCCAGATCGGGGTTGAGCCAGTCGCGCGAGGGGCGTCCTTCCCGAACGGTGATGATCTCCACGGTCTGCCCGCTTTGCAGCGTGGCATTGAGCGGCACCATGGAGCCGTCCACCCGGGCGCCCCGGCAGCGGTGTCCCAGATCGGTGTGCACGCTGTAGGCAAAGTCCACGGGTGTGCTGCCCTGGGGCAGCTCGATGACGGCGGCATCGGGGGTCAGCACGTAAATGCGGTCGTCGAACAGGCCTTTGTGTGCCGGGTCTTCGGACAAGTCTCTGCCCCAGGCAAGCAACTGGCGCAGCACGGCGATCTTGGCGTCGTACTGGCCGGTGGCGCTCACCCCGGCGTAGCCCTTGGTGCCAGCTTCCTTGTACGCCCAGTGGGCGGCCACGCCGTTTTCGGCATGGTCGTGCATGGTTTGGGAGCGGATCTGGATTTCGATGGCCTTGCCATTCTCGTCGCGCACCACGGTGTGCAGGGACTGGTAGCCGTTGGGTTTGGGGCGGGCGATGTAGTCGTCGAATTCCGATTCGATGGGCTTGAAGTGCTGGTGGACCCAGGACAGGGTGCTGTAGCAATCTTTGACCGTGGGCACCACGACGCGCAAGGCTCGGATGTCGAACAGCTGGTCGAAACTCAGGCGCTTGCCGCGCATCTTTTTCACGATGCTGTAAATGTGCTTGGGCCGCCCCTGCACGCTGGCGCTGATGCTGGCAGCCCGCAATTGTGCTTCGAGCTTTTGGCGCAGCTGTTCCAGGTAGACCTCGCGCTCGGCACGCTTTTCGTCCAGCAGCTTGGCGATTTCACGGTAGGTCTGCGGCTCCAGGAAACGGAAGGAGAGGTCTTCGATTTCCCACTTGATTTGCCAGATCCCCAGGCGGTTGGCCAGGGGGGCAAACACATGCAGCGCCTCGTGCGCCATGGCGGGGGCAATCGGCTGCTTGCTGGCGGCATACCAGCGCAAGGTTTGCAGGCGCGAGGCCAGGCGCAGCAATACCACGCGGACATCGCGCGAAAAACCCAGCAGCATTTTGCGCACCGTCTCGGTTTGCAGGTTGGGGTTATGTGCCTGGGCGACCAGCCGCTCGGCATTGCGTGATTGTTGCTGTACGCGCATGAGCTTGACGGTTTCCACGGCCAGCGAAGCAAAGTGCGGGCCGAACGCCTTGGTCAGCACCTCCAGCGGCTTGTTCAAATGCAGGCTGGCGTAGACCAGATAGACCGCTGCCTGCATTGTTTCCGAGCCGCCGATGCCCTGCAGGATGGCGGCCACCGCATCGGCATGGGCCAGCGTGCCTTCCCCGGTGGACAGGGTTTCCCCGGCCAGCAACGGCTCGGCAAAGCTGCGGGCCCGCACCAGGGCGTTGACCTGGCCGGGAATGGTGTTGGCCGTGGCAGCGATGAGGTCGGGCACCATCGCAACCGGCTTGGCAATGGCGTTCGGGGGCGCGACGTTCTCGCCCACGGTGGGTGGCAAGGAGGTTACGCTGCGCATGGAGTCTCCTGGCAGATGCCATTGATGGTGTCAGGCATGGATTACCCAAATAAGAATTCTTGCACCAGCGCCACTTGCTCTGGCTGCACCAAGGTGGGGGCGTGGCCGACGCCTTCAAGCGTGGCGCTGCGGGCTTGGGGGCCGCGCTGGGCCATTTCCTGTACGGTGGCGGTACTCAGCAGGTCCGACTCGGCCCCGCGCAGCACCAGGGTCTGGGCGGTGATGGCGTCGTACAGTGCCCACAACAAGGCTTCGCCCTGATCGACCTGCTCGCGTGACATGCCCTGCATCGGCACGGCGATTTGCGGGTCGTAATGCAGGCCGAAACCGCCTTGCGGCAAGGGCCGCAGCATGGGCGTACTCAGGGCCAGCCACTGGGCATCGGTATGCGGGCCGAAGCTGGCGGAAATGACCCGCATCAGCGCCGCCCCTTCGGCGACCGAATCGAAGCGCACCGGCTCGCCTACGTAGGCGCCGATACGCTGCAGCGCTGCCCACTCCAGGCGCGGGCCGACGTCGTTGAGCAGCAAACGCCGTACCGGGGCCGGTAGAGCCAGCCCGGGGGAGCCGGCCACCGCCATGCCGATCAGTCCGCCCATGCTGGTGCCGACCCAATCGAGGGTGCCGATCGGCGCCTGGGCATGCACATGCTGCAGCAGCACCAGCATGTCCGCCGTGTATTGCGGTACGCCGTAGGCCATGGGGTCGGCCAGCCAATCGCTGTGCCCGCGCCCGGCCATGTCGGGGCAGATGACGCGGGCATGGTGGCTGAGGGCCTCGGCCAGCACGTCGAAATCGCGCCCCTGGCGTGTCAGGCCATGCACGCAGACGATGACGTGGGGATGGTCGCTCTGGCCGGTCTGATTCCATTCCCAATACGCGAGACGGTGCAGGGCGATGCCATCCTGCACGGGCGGCACGGGACCGCAGGCTGCGCCAGGGCACAGTACGTAGTTCAGCCTAGGTTCAATCATGGTAGAAAACTCGCAGTGAGGCGTTTGATAATCGGCGCCTCATCCTAATTCATTCTTGTGCTATCAAAGACGGGAGAAGTCGCCATGCTTACAGGGAAAACAGCTTTAGTTACCGGATCGACCAGCGGCATTGGCCTGGGCATTGCCCAGGCCCTGGCCGCGCAAGGGGCGAACGTGGTGCTCAATGGTTTCGGCGATCACCAGAGCGCCATGGACGCCGTGCGCCAGGCTGGCGGCAACCGTGCCATCCAGGTGGATTACCACGGTGCCGACATGAGCAAGGCCGACGAGATTGCCGCCATGATGGCGTTCGCTGCCGAACGCTTTGGCTGTGTGGACATTCTGGTGAACAACGCCGGTATTCAGCATGTGGCGGCGGTGCAGGATTTCCCCGTGGAGAAGTGGGACGCCATTCTGGCCATCAACCTCTCCAGCGCCTTTCACACCACCCGGCTGGCGCTGCCCGCGATGCAGCAGGCCAACTGGGGGCGCATCATCAACGTGGCCTCGGTGCATGGCCTGGTGGCCTCGGCGCACAAGTCGGCCTACGTTGCGGCCAAGCACGGCATCGTCGGCCTGACCAAGGTGACGGCACTGGAAAATGCCACCACGGGCGTGACCTGCAATGCGATCTGCCCCGGCTGGGTGCTGACCCCCCTGGTGCAGAAGCAGGTGGACGCCAAGGCGGCCGAGCATGGCATGTCCAACGCCGAAGCGACCAAGCTGCTGCTGGGGGAAAAAGAGCCTTCGCTGCAATTCACCACCCCCGAGGAGCTGGGGGCGCTGGCCGTTTTCTTCTGCTCTGCGGCGGCCAACAACGTGCGCGGTGTAGCCTGGAATATGGATGGTGGCTGGGCAGCGCAATAAGCCTGTACCCGCATCCATGCCACGCTCTCGAGCCCGCCCGTTTCGGCGGGCTTCTTTTCGGCTGCGCCTGTTGGGGGCGGAGGGGAATTCTGTAACTTTTAGTCAGGTAAACAGAAAATAACATTTTCCCCTGGCGGAAGTCGGCACAATCCATCGCATCTACCCGCAAGGAAACGAAAGGAAGCCTTCATGTCCACCTCCCCGAATCGTGCCGACAAAATCATCGTGGTTGATGACGATGCCCGCATCCGCGATCTGCTGCGCCGTTATCTGACCCAGGAGGGGTTTGAAGTCTCCGTGGCCGAAGATGGCAAGGCCCTGGGCCGCTTGCTGCTGCGCGAGAGCGTGGATTTGATCGTGCTCGATTTGATGATGCCGGGCGAGGATGGCCTGTCGATTTGCCGGCGCCTGCGGGCGGCGCACGACCGCACGCCGATCATCATGCTCACGGCCAAGAGCGAGGATGTCGATCGCATCGTCGGCCTGGAAGTCGGTGCCGACGATTACCTGGGCAAGCCCTTCAACCCGCGCGAGCTGCTGGCCCGCGTTCATGCTGTCTTGCGCCGCCGTCCGCTGCAGGAGGCGCCGGGCGCTCCCAGCAACGACAACGAGGTGGTCAATTTCGGCGCCTTCAGCCTGGATCTGGGCACCCGGGTGCTGCAGAAGCATGGCGAGGAGCAGCCCCTGACCACCGGGGAGTTCGCCATGCTCAAGGCCCTGGTGCGCCACCCGCGCCAGCCCTTGTCGCGGGAAAAGCTGGCCCTGCTGGCCCGGGGCCGCGAGTTCGAGCCGTTTGACCGCAGCCTGGATGTCCAGGTCTCGCGCCTGCGCAAGCTGGTGGAAGAGGACGCGGCCAATCCGCGCTATATCCAGACCGTGTGGGGAGTGGGCTACGTCTTTGTTCCTGATGGAACACACTGATGCCGGCCAAGTCGAACCTGCGCAAGGTGGAGTTGAGCCTTTTCTGGCGCACTTTTTTCCTGCTGGCCATTCTGATGCTGTGCAGCACGGGCGGCTGGCTGCAGGCCCTGCGGGCGTTTGACGCGCAGCCGCACAGCCTGCAGACGGCGGAGCAGACGGCCTCGCTGGTCAACCTCAGCCGCGCTGCGCTGGAACATGCGGACGGCATCACCCAGGTGGCCCTGCTGAAAACCCTGGCGGACCAGGAAGGGCTGCGCATCCGCCAGCGCAAGGAGGACGATCGCTTTGCCCTTGTGGAACTGACGCCCGAGAACCAGCACCTGCTGAACACCATGCGCCAGCGCCTGGGGCCGGATACGCTGCTGGCCAGCGAGGTCAATGGCACACCGGGTGCCTGGGTGGGCTTCAACATCCACGACCAGCCGCATTGGCTGCTGCTCGACTCGCGTGATTCGTCGCCCGCGGCCGGGGGCAAGACCTGGCTGATCTGGCTTTTCGTGGCGCTGGTGCTGTCGTTGTCGGGCGCGGCCATGATTGCCGGGCTGATCAACCGGCCCCTGAAGCAGTTGCGCCAGGCGGCCAGCCGCGTGCGCGAAGGCGATTTTGTCGATAGCCAGCTGGACGAAGAGGCCGTGACCAGCGAGATCCGCGAGGTGAACATCGGCTTCAACCGCATGGCGCAAAAGCTTGCCAGCCTGGAGCAAGACCGGGCGGTGATGCTGGCCGGCATCTCGCACGACCTGCGCACCCCGCTGGCCCGCCTGCGTCTGGAAACCGAAATGAGCGTTACCGACGACATTGCCCGCCAGCATATGGTGGCCGACATCGTCCAGCTGGACGCTACGATCGACAAATTCCTGGACTACGCCCGCCCCGACCACGTGCGCCTGACGGCGATCAACCTACACCAGGTGATCTCCTCCTGCGTCTACGCCGTGCAGAACCACCACGAGCTGCAAATCGTCATGCAGGTGCCCGAGGACTGTTCCGTGCTTGCCGATGAGGTGGAACTGTCCCGGGTGATTTCCAACTTGCTGGAAAACGCCCGTCGCTACGGGAAAACCCCGGACACCGACATTGCCTACGTCGATATTTCAGTGCAGTTGCACCGCTCCGAGGCCCATTTGCTGGTGCGCGACCACGGTAGCGGCGTCCCGCCGGCGCAGTTGGCCAAGCTGATCGAGCCGTTCTTTCGCAGCGACACGGCCCGCACCGCCGCTGCCGGCGCGGGGCTGGGCTTGTCGATTGTGGACAAGACCGTGCAGCGCATGGGGGGACGCTTCGTCCTGCAAAACGCCGAGGACGGAGGGCTGGTCGCGCAGATTCACCTGCAGCGTGTCCACGATGACTGTCCCCAGGCCCAGCAACGCCTGCAGCGCCCGTCGGTCAAGCGCCAATTGCCGCCCGGGGTGGAAGGCGACAGTTGAAAGATAGTTGAGAAGTAATAGCTGCTTTCGCTTGTAAATAAACGATTTCAAGATAAATAAGCATTGAAATCGTTATTTGGAAAGCGGAAGCAGCTATTTTTTTATCAAGCTTCCTGGCGTACCAGCAGCGCGACGGCCCGCGCTTCCATCGAATGGCCCTGGCCGACGGGGCCGAGTTTTTCTGCCGTCTTGGCTTTCACATTCACCTGCTCGACCGCCACGCCCAGGGTCTGGGCAATGGTCTGGCACATGGCCGGGATGTGCGGCGCCAGCTTGGGGGCCTGCGCCACCACGGTGGCATCCAGATTCACCAGTTCCAGCCCGGCCAGGCGCACGCGGCGCATGGCCTCGTGCAGCAGCACGGCAGAGCTGGCACCGTAGAACTGGGCGTCGGTGTCCGGAAAATGCCGTCCGATATCGCCCAGGGCGGCCGCGCCCAGCACCGCATCGGTAATGGCGTGCAGCAGCACGTCCGCATCCGAATGCCCCAGCAGGCCGTGGCTGTGCGGCACCTGCACGCCGCCCAGCATCAGCGCCCGCCCGGGCACCAGGGCGTGGACATCCCAGCCTTCGCCAATGCGCAGATTCCGTAGATTCATTAAATTCATAGCTTGCTATGCAAATTCCGCAAGGCTTTGCACGGTAAATCAAGAATCGGCGATTGTATAAATATTGGCAATGGAATTACGCCAGGCGCAAAGCCGGTGGCGAAGCGGACAGGGCGTGTGCGGTGGTGCCCAGGTTGAACCGCTGCACCAGTGCCCGCAACTGCTCGGACTGCTGGTGCATGCTGTGCGCGGCGGCTGCGCTTTGCTCGACCAGGCTGGCGTTTTGCAGCGTCATCTGATCCAGCGCCCCCACGGCCTGATGCACCTGGGCCACGCTGTCGCGCTGGGCGGCAACGCTGGTGTTGATGTCGTGCATCACGGTGCTGGCGCTGTGGATGGAGGTGACCACCTCGGTCATCGTGCTGCCTGCGCTATTGACCAGGCGTGCGCCATCGGCCACGCGCTGCACCGAATCCTGGATGAGCTGCTTAATCTCCCGCGCGGCCTGGGCACTGCGCTGGGCCAGCTGGCGCACCTCGGCGGCGACCACGGCAAAGCCCCGGCCCTGTTCCCCGGCGCGGGCCGCTTCGACCGCAGCGTTCAGCGCCAGGATGTTGGTCTGGAACGCGATGCTGTCGATCACGCTGGTGATGTCGGCAATTTTTTCGCTGTGGGCGTGGATGTCCTGCATCGTCGTGACGACCTCGCCGACCACCGCACCGCCGCGCTGGGCCACGCTGGAAGCCTGCCCGGCCAGTTGGGCCGCCTGGTGGGCGCCGTCGGCGGTGGTCTGCAAGGTCTGCACCAGCTCCTGCATGGCGGCTGCGGCCTGTTGCAGGTGGTTGGCGGTCAGTTCCGTGCGCTGCGACAAATCCTGGTTGCCGCCGGCAATTTCGGCACTCGCCAGGGCAATGGCGTCGCCACTGTCGCGTACCTCCACCATCATCTGGCCGAGCGAGCCGCTCATCGCTTGCAGGGATTGCAGCAGTTGGCCAAATTCATCGCCGCGCTGCACTTGCACGGCCACATCCAGGTCCCCGGCGGCAATTTGCCCGGCCACGGCATTGGCCTGGCCCAGGTCACGGCGAATGCCGTTGATCAGCCGGTACGCGCCAAACGCAATCGCCGCCAGCAAGCCGAGCATGTTCAGTGCCGCTCCCCGCACCACGCCCTGGCGGGCCGCGCCCATTTCCGAGCGCATGGCATCCAGGCTTTGCCTGCAGTGCTGCACCAGTGTCTGCAACGCCTGCAGATAGTTGTGCGCAGCGGGCAGGTAGGTCTGTTCGACCGCCGCCTGCTCTGCCGTGGCCGAGGCGGTTGCCTCCGTGGCGGCGGCCCGATGCTGTTGGGCCTGCTGGCGCAGTTGCAGCACCTGGCGCAACTGGGCATGGTCTTCGGGCGTCTGGGCGCTGGCCGTCAGGGCCTGGGCCAGCGTATCGATTTCGGCGCTGGTGGCGCTGATCTGCTCGGCAAAATGGGCCGCCTGCCCGGATTCCCGGCCCAGCGCCTGGGCCTGGGTGCGCACCGCATTCACCTGGGCCAGGGCCTGCCACTGCACCGCCTGCGCCAGACGGGTCGAAAGCACCTGTTCATGGGCATTGAAGCTCTTTTGGTGCTGTGCCGAGTTCCAGCCCGCCAGGCCGGTAATGATGATCGAGCCAACCACGATCGCCGCGACGCCGAGCCACAATTTTTGCGTCACGCTCATGCCATGCATCCTGCCTTTGGTCACAGTGCCCACTCCTGTTATCAATAAAAGCACGGTCGTGCTAAATCAGGTTATGAAGTGGACACCATCGAACGTGCGTTCGCATTGGTGTTTACACCAATTGTTACGGGTGCTGTGCTGCACAGGAACATCCCTAGCGCTGCCATCCGTCTCTGTCTTGCCGACAATACCGGGGTGAAAAACGGCCCCGCACCGGGGCGCTTCTGCCACAGAAAAACCATTTATGACTTCGGAAATCACCATCCTGCCCGAGCTGCAGGCGTACATCGACCCCCTGACCCCCGACGAACACGACGCGCTGGAGCGCAGCATCCTGGCCGAAGGCTGCCGCGATGCCCTGGTGCTGTGGGGCAACATCCTGGTCGATGGACACAACCGCTACGGCATCTGCCAAAAGCATGGCCTGCCGTTCCAGACCGTGCAGAACCCGCACTTCCAGAGCATGGAGGACGTGCATCTGTGGATGATCGACCAGCACCTGGGCCGGCGCAGCGTCTCCGACTTCCAGCGCGGTGTGCTGGCCCTGCGCAAACGCGAAATCATCACCCAGCGCCGCACCGCTGCCGCCACTGCCGTGCAGGCCGCGCAAAACGCCAGCGCTCAGGAATCCGATGCCGCCGTCGAGCCGGAAAGCCTTGCCAGCAGTGCCCTGGCCGGCGTGGCCAAGGTGCCCGAGCAGGCGCTGGACACCCGCGAAGCCCTGGCCCGGGCGGCCCGCCTGACACCCAGCCAGGTCAAGCAGATCGAAACCATCCAGCAAAAGGCCGCGCCCGAGGTGGTCAGCGCCGTCAAGAACGGGGAACTGTCCCTGAGTACCGCTGCCGTGCTGGCCAACCTGCCCCTGGCCGAGCAGCAGACCACGGCCCAGCAGGGTGCCCAGGCCTTGAAAGACGCCGCCAAGCGGGTACGCGAGGCAAAAAAGACCGCCCGGCAGGAAAAAGCCACGGCCCTGGATGCTGCCGAGCCATCGGCCTTGGCAGACACCCCTGGCGATGCCCCCCAGACCCGCGCCCTGCAAGAGCGTGTCGCTGCGCTGGAGGAAGAAAACCAGCGCCTGCGCCTGCAGGTGCAGACCTTGCAGGAACTGCTGGCCGAGCAGGGGTGATTTTTCTTCTCCTGCAGCACTCAAGTTCTGCGCCAGATTGCCGATAAAGGGCCAAGTCCATCCTTAGCTACGCAGGAGAACCCCATGCTTGCATCCACCTCTGGCCTGTCCCCGAACCAGCCTCAGCCCGTTTCCGGCCATGCGGCCCCGGCCAGCGATGCGCTGACCGAAGCCCAGGCCGCAGCCCAAAGCCGCCCGCAAGGCCAGCGCGATGCGCTGAATGCGCAAATCCTGCAGGCTTCGCTGCAGGTTTCCTTGCAGGCGGGCAACAACAGCATGGCCTTGCTGTACCGCAGTGCCATCGACAGCATCAACGAGTACCTGGCGCCCGAGCTGGGGCCCGATGCCATCGGTCAGGCCATGGGCCAGGACAACAGCCCGGAGGCCACGGCAGGGCGGATTCTGAGCATGTCCACGGCATTCTTCGATGCCTATGCGGCCCAGCACAAGAACGAGGCGCCCGAGGACGTGGCCCGCAACTTCGTCGCGCTGATCCGGGGCGGGTTCGAGCAGGGCTTCAACGAGGCCAGCGACATCCTGAATGGCCTGGGCGTCCTGGGCGAGGGCAGCCCGATTGCCGAAGGCATCAATAAAACCTTCGAGCTGGTGCAAAAAGGCTACGACGACTTCCTGGCTGCCAAGCTGGCAGAACTGTCCATGGCCGCTGGAGGCACCGACCAGAAAACCGCTCCCGAAGGCGGCACGCCAGCCTGAGTCGCCGCGTAGCCATTTCCAAACCGATAGCGCCAGGCACTGATGGCATCAGGCCTGGCGTTCTTTTTTATCGGTTTTCATTTGATTTTCCGCAAAAAACGTAGCAGCAATGCAACATTTTCAGGAAAATTGTCCGAAATTCCGGGGCAGTTCCTTGTCAGCGCACCTTTAGAGCTACTAAACTTGTAGCGAAATGACGCGCCACCATGGCGTAGCACCAGGAGAAGCACCCATGAGCCCCAAAGAAAACATTGCCATCAACCAGTTGCTCGAACAGCTCGAGCGCCGCTATGCCCTGCGTATCCTCTGGGCCTTGCGCGATGGCCATCCGCAAACCTTCCGCCTGCTGCAGGACAGCGTCGGCGGCATCACCCCCAACACCCTGAACACCCGCATCAAGGAGCTGCGCGAAGCCGGCTTCATGGAGCATGGCAGCGACGGCTACACCGTCACCCTGCAAGGCCAGGATTTGCTCAAGCGCCTGAGCGATCTGCAAGCCTTTGCCAACCGCTGGGCCGGCAAGCCCAAGGGGTAATTGCAGCAGCGGCCTGCACCGCAGGCGTTGTTCCCTTAGCCCGGCTTGCCGGGCTTCTTATTGACTGATGGATGAAGGAATCCCATGGCACTGACCACCACGGCCTCCGGCCTGCAATATGAAGACGCCGTCGTCGGCACCGGCGCGACGGCGGTTGCCGGTAAAAACGTTACCGTTCACTACACCGGCTGGCTTTACCAGAACGGCCAGCAAGGCGCCAAGTTCGACTCCAGCAAAGACCGCAACGATCCCTTTGTGTTCGCCCTGGGCGCCGGCATGGTGATTCGCGGCTGGGACGAAGGCGTGCAGGGAATGCAGGTCGGCGGCCAGCGTACCCTGATCATTCCGGCCGAACTGGGCTACGGTGCCCGTGGCGCCGGCGGCGTGATTCCCCCGAACGCCACGCTCAAGTTCGACGTCGAGTTGCTGGCGGTGTAAATCCGCACCGCGCACACCTTTTCGCGCCGGGAGCGTAAATACGTTCCAGGTCAGCAGAAAAATACCAAGCGCCCCTTGTGAAAGGGGCGCTTTTTTGGGATTATGCTATTGATTGAGTAGCTTTTTCCGATGATTCGATAGGGTTTTCAAGGATAAAAATATCTGAAAACCAATGAATACCAGCGGTAAAAGCTATGTTTATCAAAGCACTTCGCCGATCAGATCGTGCCCCTGGGCGGCGGCGATGCGCACCTTGAGCATGTCGCCCACCTTGTACTGCTGGCTGGCCTTGGCAATCGGTTGCAGGTGAACCAGGCCGTCGATTTCCGGCGCATCGGCCCAGCTACGGGCGATGCCGCCTTTCTTGCCCAGGCTGTGTGCTTTGTCGACCAGCACCTGCATCGTCTGGCCCACGCGCTGTTGCAGGCGCTGGATGGAGACTTCCTCGGCCACGGCCATGAAGCGCTCGCGCCGTTCTTCGCGCACGGCTTGCGGCAACTGGCCGGGCAGGTCGTTGGCGGTGGCGCCGGTCACGTCGCTGTAGGCAAAGCAGCCCGCGCGGTCGATCTGCGCTTCGCGCACGAAGTCCAGCAGGTGCTGGAATTCTTCCTCCGTCTCGCCAGGGAATCCGGCGATGAAGGTGGAGCGGATGACCAGCTCGGGGCAGACCTCGCGCCAGCGCTGGATGCGCTCCAGGTTTTTCTCGCCGCTGGC
Source organism: Comamonas nitrativorans (assembly GCF_042654765.1). Taxonomy (NCBI): domain Bacteria; kingdom Pseudomonadati; phylum Pseudomonadota; class Betaproteobacteria; order Burkholderiales; family Comamonadaceae; genus Comamonas; species Comamonas nitrativorans. The sequence goes on from NZ_JBHSEW010000008.1 coordinate 102,752, forward strand.
TGGGCGTTTCATGCGCTTCAGAACGTCGGGGTGGCTGTGCTGCAGCGGCACGTCCAGGTAGGGCAGCACCAGCCCCTGCGCCATCAGCGGCAGGATGTCGTCCACGCTGGGGTAGGGGTAGACATAGTGCAGGCGCACCCAGGCGCCATGCCTTTGCGCCAGCTTGCCCAGCTCCTGCACCAGCTCGAACAACCGCGTCTTGACCGGGCGGCCTTCCCAGAAGCCCATGCGGTATTTGATGTCCACGCCGTAGGCCGAGGTGTCCTGGCTGACGATGAGCAGCTCTTTCACGCCGCCGGCGAACAGCGCCTGCGCTTCCTTCAGGACGTCGCCAATCGGGCGCGATACCAGGTCGCCGCGCATGCTGGGGATGATGCAGAAGGTGCAGCGGTGGTTGCAGCCTTCGGAAATCTTCAGGTAGGCGTAATGGCGCGGGGTGAGCTTGATGCCCGCCTCGCCCACCGCGCCGGGCAGGCCGGGCACCAGGTCGATGAAGGGGTCGTGCGGCTTGGGCAGGTGTTCATGCACGGCGTCCATCACCTCCTGCGTGGAATGCGGGCCGGTGACGGCCAGCACGCTGGGGTGGATGCCCGCGACCATGTTGTCGCCCGTGGCGTTGGTGCGGGCGCCCAGGCAGCCGGTGACGATGACCTTGCCGTTTTCGTTCAGCGCCTCGCCGATGGTGTCCAGGCTTTCTTTGACGGCATCGTCGATGAAGCCGCAGGTGTTGACGATGACCAGATCGGCCCCGGCAAAGCTCTTGGCGGTCTGGTAGCCCTCGGCACTGAGCTGGGTGATGATGAGTTCCGAGTCGGTCAGGTTCTTCGGGCAGCCCAGGGAGACGAAGCCGACTTTGGGGGCGCTGGTGAGGTTGTTCATGGAGGGTACAAAGCGCGAAGCGATAAGAAAAAGGCACCCGGGGTGCCTTTGTATGCAGAAAATGGGGACGGCGGCAGCCGTCAATGGCACCGATTTTAGTGCCCGGTCCGGCGTAGGGCTCTGGCCGTATAAAAAAAGACCGATACCGCAGCGCCGGTCTTTTTGCCGTTCTCGAAATGATCGGCGATCCATAGCGGCCACCGCCCGTAGCCGCTCGGGCTGCGGTGGCCTATGGTGTTGCTGCGGCGTTGTGCCACATGGCATGGGCATCAATGCGTACACGCAGGGCGGCATGCAGCGCGTCCACCCGGGCCTGGGTTTCTGCCAAGCGGGCCTGGTGCAGGTTGCGCAGGGCCAGCAAGTATTCGCTCAATGGCGCCTCACCCAATTCCCAGGCTTTGCGTGTGCGTTGGCTGGCTGCTGTCTGGGCGGTCAGGGCTTGTTGCAGCGCTTGCCATTGTGCGTGCTTGCTTTGGGCGGCTTGTACGGATATCCATGCCTCTTGTTCGACCGTGCGCAGCATGTCGGCGGCGTCGGCTTCGGCAGCATTCGCGTTGGCGTTTTCTGCGTTGGCGATGGCGCTGCGGTAGGAGGTACCGATGGGGATGGACAGCACCACGCCCACGGTGCGCTCGCGCCCGCCGCGGTCGGACAGGACACGCACTCCGAGCGTGGGGTCTGGGGTGCGATCTGCACGGGCGCGTTCGGCGGTGAGGGCTTGCAACTGGCTGGTGCCCTGGGCAATAGCCACTTCGGCGTTTTCGGAAATGATGCGGGCACGCCAGTCTTGGCTGTCGTCCAGCCAATCCGTCGGATTGGGCAGCAGTGGCAGCTGGTCGGGCACTGTGATGGGGGTAAATCCCAGTGCCAGTGCCTGGTGAGCGGCCGCCTGGGCGTCGCGGGCCATCAGGGTTTGAGCTGCCAGGGAGGCGCGTTCGGCCTCCAGTACGTCCACATCGCGCTGTGCCGCATCACCCAGGGTCAGGCGGCGTGCCAGGGTGTCGTGCTCGCGTTCCAGCAGTTGGCTTTGTGCGGTGGTCTCGATGGTGATGGCGCTGCAGCGCAGCCAGTTCATCCAGGCGTCGAGCAGCCGTCGGGCGACTTGGTGCTCGGCATCTTCCCGGCGCAAATCGGCCAGGTGGCGGGTGCTGTCGCCAATCTGCCGATCCAGTGCGGCTTTGCGCGGCAGGCGGATGGCGCGGCTCAGGCCCAGCTCCCACTCGTTGTAGCGCCGTTGTTCATCGTGCACATTGCGCCGTTGCAGGACCGTATCGGCCTGGAATTCATGGCTGCCTACGTCCAGGGCGCGTTGGGTGGTGCTGGCGGCCTGCACGCGTTCGGCAGCGGCTCGCACGGTGGGGTGCGCCTGCATGGCGGCTTGAACTTGCGCCGGGGCGGGTAGCCAGGGGACGGCGGCGTCTTGCGCTGGTGCCGACCAAGACACGCAGGCCAGGGCCAGGGCACTCAGAGAGGGAAGAAGCTTCATGCCAGTCGTCCTCCGGCAATCACAGGCTCCAGCCACCAGCGCACATCGCGCGAGGTGATGCGCTGGCGCAGCGTATCGAGCAGGCTGTCGACGCGCTGGCGCTCGGTCACGATCCAGAGCAGACGCTTATCGACCCGGCCGCGCACCTGTTCACGGATGGTAGCGTGGGCGAAATCGCTGCTGTGCCCCTCGGCCTGCAGCAGGGTAAAGCCAGGCAGGGAGGGGTCGGCGATCAAGGTGTCTGTGATGGCATCTTCCAAAGCGGGCGGGAAGAGGAGGTTCAGCCGAACCCATTCGATATCTGCGGGGTGTTGGGGTGTGCTCATGCGGCACCTCCTTGGGTTGTTTGGGATTGACCAAAACGTCGGTAGAGAACGGGCAGCAACACCAGCGTCAACGCAGTGGAGGTGACCAAGCCGCCGATCACCACGATTGCCAGTGGACGCTGGATTTCCGAGCCGGGGCCGGAAGCCAGCAACAAGGGGACGAGACCAAAGGCGGTGATGGAGGCGGTCATCAACACCGGGCGCAGGCGGCGCAGCGAGCCTTCGCGCACGACTTGCTCCATGGGCAAGCCCAGGGTGTGCAAGTGGTTGAAGTGCGTCACCAGCACCAAGCCGTTGAGTACTGCAATCCCCAGCAATGCGATAAAGCCTACCGATGCGGGCACCGACAGGTATTGCCCGGACAGCCATAGTGCGGTTATGCCGCCCACCATGGCAAAGGGCACGTTGCCCAGAATGAGCGTGGCCTGGCGCACGGAGCCAAAGGTCATGAATAGCACGAAGAAGATCAGGCCCAGGGCTACAGGCACCACCAGCCCCAGACGGGCTGCGGCGCGTTGCTGGTTCTCGAACTGGCCGCCCCATTCGACCCGGTAGCCGGGGGGCAGGGGCACGTCGCGGGCCACGGCGGCACGGGCTTCGGCCACAAAGCCGACCAGGTCACGCCCGCTCACGCTGGACTGGATCAGCGCGAAGCGCGAACCATTTTCGCGGTGTACCAGCACGGGGCCGTCGGTAACGCCGATGCTGGCCAGGGCCGTCAACGGGATTTCGCCCTGGTCGCCCCGTGCCAGGCGCACGCTCTGAAAGCGCTCGGCAGAGGTGCGCAGCTGGGCATCGCCGCGCACCACGATAGGGGTGCGCCGGTCTGGCTCAATCACCGTGCCGGCGGGCACGCCTTCCAACTGGGCGCGTAGCTCGTCCTGAATCTGCGTGACGGCCAACCCGGCACGGCCTGCCGCCTGGGTGTCCACCTGCACCTGCAGGTATTCGACGGTGTCGCTGGCCTGAGTGAGCACATCGCGTGCGCCAGGCACCTTTTCGATGCTGGCAGCCATGCGCTGCGCCAAGTCCCCCAGGGTTTGCAGATCGGGGCCGAACAGTTTGACGGCCACGTCGCCCCGGCTGCCGGTGAGCATTTCGGAAATGCGCATCTCGATTGGCTGGGTAAAGCCAAATTCCAGACCAGGAAAATCCTCCATCACCTTGCGGATCTCGGTACTCAGGGCGTCCTTGTCGGCCATGCGCCACGTTGCGTGTGGGGCCAGCTGCATGAACATATCGGTCTCGTTCAGGCCCATTGGATCCAGGCCCAGTTCGTCAGAGCCGACCCGGGCGATGCTGTGCTGCACTTCGGGCACTGCCGCACCGATGGCACGCTGCACCGCCAGGTCGATTTCCAGCGAGCGTTGCAAGCCGATGGACGGCGGTTTTTGCAGCTGCAGCAGGATGTCGCCCTCATCCATCGTTGGCATAAAGGCCTTGCCCGTGCTCAAGTAGGCGGCAAATCCCAGGGCCAGCGCGGCAATCGCTACGGCGGAAGCACGCTGCGGATGGCGCAGCGCGGACTCCAGCAGGGGTTTGTACAGGCGTATGGCGCCGCGCATGACCCAAGGCTCGCTGTGGGGTTGTTCCTTGAGCAGCAACGATGCCAGCACCGGCACCAGGGTGAGCGACAGCAGCAGCGAAACTGCCAGCGCAAACACAATGGTCAAGGCCACCGGGGTGAACAGTTTGCCTTCCAGCCCCTGCAGGGTGAGCAAGGGCATGAACGTCAGGCAGATGATGAGAATGCCGGAAGCCACCGGGACGGCGACTTCGCGTGCTGCTGCAAAAATGCGGTGCAAGCGCGGCAGTTGTGCACCAGGGGCGGTGGGGTCGAGGCGACTGACGGCGTTTTCTACCACCACCACTGCCGCATCCACCAGCATGCCGATGGCAATGGCCAGGCCGCCCAGACTCATCAGGTTGGCGCTGATGCCGGTCAGGCGCATCAGCAAGAACGTGCCCAGGGCCGCCAGGGGGGCCATCAGCGCGACCACCAGGGCGGCCCGCAGTTCCCCCAGGAACAGCAGCAACAGTACGATGACCAGGGCGGTGGCTTCCATCAATGCGCTTTCCACCGTCCCGACGGCGCGGGCAATCAGCGTGCTGCGATCGTAAAACGGCACGACTTTTACCCCTGGGGGCAGGCTGGGGGCCAGTTCGTCCAGGCGGGTGCGGATGGCTTGCACCAAGGTGGAAGCATCGGCACCACGCAGCGCCACCACGATGCCTTGCACCGATTCCCCTGCGCCATCGCGGCTGACGGCACCGTAGCGCGTCAAGCCCTCGATCCGCACGCTGGCCACATCGCCCAGCAGGACAGGGGGCGAGGTGGCCGTACCTGGGCGCAGCACCACCCGGGACAGGTCGTGCAGGTTGCGGATGGCACCCTCGGCACGCACGATGAGTGTGTTTTCCCCCGCTTCCAGGCGGCCTGCGCCATCGTTGCGGTTGTTCTCGCCAATCGCCGTGATGATGTCGGCGAAGCCCAGGCCTGCAGCAGACAGTCGTGCACGGTCGGGGACAACGGTGAAGCTTTTGGCCTGTCCGCCCAGCACGTTGACATCGGCCACCCCGGGCAGGGTGCGCAAGGCGGGGCGCAGCGTCCAGTCCAGCAGGGTACGGCGATCATCCAGACTCAGGCCGCCACCCTCCAGGGTGAACATGAAGATGTCCGACAGCGGGGTGGAGATCGGGGCCAGGCCGCCACTTACTCCCTCGGGCAAATTGTCCGAGACGCTGGCATAGCGCTCGGCCACCTGCTGGCGTGCCCAGTAAATATCGCTGCCCTCGGCAAAGTCCAGCGTGATATCGGCAATGGCGTACTTGGCGGTGGAACGCAGCATCACCCCTTGGGGGACGCCCAGCAGTTCCATCTCCAGCGGTGCAATGACGCGCGATTCCACCTCCTCGGGCGTCATGCCGGGTGCTTTGAGAATCAGCTTGACCTGGGTGGGCGAGATGTCCGGGTAGGCATCGATGGGCAGTTTCAGGAACGAGGCGATGCCCGCACCGGCCAAGGCCAGCACCGCCAGCAGCACCAGTGCACGCTGGCGCAGGGAAAACTCGATCAGGCGAGACAACATCGGCAGTCCCTCCTTACTGAGCCGAAGGCATGGGAATCATGGATTTGAGCAAGGCCGTCCCCCGGGTGACGACCTGCATACCAGCCGCCAATGGTCTGGCGCCGGTGGCCGAGCCGGTCGCAGTGCCCGTAACCTGCAGAGCGCGTACGGCACTGCCGGCATCGCTTTCTTCCAGCAATTCCACTGCCACTGCACGGATGCCGACTGGGGCAGGCTGGGGGTTGGTTTTCTGCTGGGGCAGGGTTTCAGCGATAAACAGCACGTGCCCAGTGCCCGAGGGCAGCAGCGCAGATGCTGGCACGATAAAGGTATTGTCGGGAGCGGGTAGCAGCAGGCTCACGCGCAGTTGCTGGCCTGCCGCATAGGGCAGGGCTGCACCTTCGGCGGCATACAGGCGTGCGCGTACCCGCAGGCTTTGGCTGGAGGCATCGGCATCGGCCCCCACGGCCTGCACCTGGGCCAGGGAGCCATCGGGCAAGCGCACCTCCAAACCTGGACGCAAATCGGCACGCAGCCGCAGCGGGGCAGAAAAAAAGATGTCCAACTGCCCGGGTTCGGCCAGCATGAATACCGTCTCCAGGGCCGCCACAGCCTGACCGGGCACGACCTGGCGGCGAACCACCTGGCCAGCGATGGGGGCAAGCAATTCGTACTCGCCCGCTGCGCCACTGGTCACGGGCCGCAGCCGTGCCAATGCGCCCTGGGCCTGTTGCAGCGTGCTCTGGGCTGCCGCCGCGCGGGCCTGGGATTGCTCGTTGCGGGCTGCGGCGATGATGCCCTCGGCCAGCAGCGTTGCGTCACGCTGCGCCTGCAAGCGGGCGGTGGCCGCTTCGGTGCGTGCGCGTGCCAGCTCGGCTTCGGCGTTCAGCACTTCTTGGCTCTGGATGCGTACCAGGGCCTGGCCTTGGCGTACCGGTGTTCCCTCATCCACCAGCAGGCGTGTCACCACCCCGCCGTACGGGGCCACCACCTGTGCGCTGGCCGCCAGGGGCACCATGGCCTGGGCCATCAGTCCGTCCACAGACAAAACACTGGTGGTCGCAATCGCTGCCGTTTCCAGGTCTTGCGCACGCAACTGGGCAGCGTTCAGCACCACCCTGCCGTCGGGGGCTGCCTGCGCGTTCGGTACCTGAGCCGTGCTGGAGCTGGTCACTGCTGCCGGGCGCGTGGACGCCGTCCACACGCCATAGCCAGCGGCCACCGCAGCGGCAAATACAGCAGCCGTTGCCAGAACCTTGGTGTGGCCCCTGGAGCCTGTGGTGGTTTGGGCGGGAGGGGTCATAGCAAGGCCCCTCCGTTGGATAAATGCCCGTGGCTGAACAACCGAAGGCGGGGAGAATGGGGTAAGAGCGGGCTATAAGACATTGGTGGCAGTTCTCCAATAAGCAATTTCCCTTATTTTGGGTAACGAAGCTTTGGAAAAGCTTTGGATGCACGCTTGACCACGGTGTGAGCATTTCTCCCCAAATGCTGCCCATAATCAAACCCTGAATGGGTTTGTTTTTTGATAGCTGTTACCTCTTGATTTATAAGGGGTATATGGCGATTTCTTTATAAATAAAAAGTGAGTGGCGGGACTGCTTTCATGCGTGTATTGATTGTTGAAGATTCAGAGATGCTGGCCAGTGCCTTGGGCCGCAGCCTGGTGTTGGAGGGGTATGCCTGCGATATTGCGGGCGATGGTCAGCAGGCCTTGACGTTTCTGGCCAGCTACCGCTATGACGCCGTGATCCTGGATTGGATGCTGCCCCGGCTGGATGGTCTGGACGTATTGCGCGAACTCAACAAGGATCCCCATGCTGCGCCGGTGCTGCTGTTGTCGGCGCGTGACGCCCTGGACGACCGCGTGCGAGCGCTGGATGCCGGGGCCGACGATTACCTCACCAAGCCTTTTGAACTGGCGGAGTTGCTGGCACGCCTGCGGGCGCTGGTGCGCCGCCCCCCGCAACGGGACACTCCGGTGCTGCGCCATGGTGCATTGGAAGTTGATCCACGCTCACGTACCGCCAAGTGCCAGGGGCTGGATGTGGGCCTGACACCCAAAGAGTACGCGCTGCTGGAGCTGTTGTTGCGCCGTCAGGGGGTGACGTTTTCGCGTGCGCAAATTTTTGAGCATCTGTACGACAGCAGCAGCGACGCTTCGGACAAAGTGGTGGAAGTCATTGTGAGCACCTTGCGCACCAAGCTGGGTCAGCACGGCCTGGGCGATGTGATACTGACGCGCCGAGGTTTTGGTTACGTATTGCCTTGAACCGGATGTTTATGAAGCCACGCTTGCCCGAAAAGGGCACTTCCTGGTCTTTACAGCGCCGCTTGGTCATAGGGCTGGTGCTGTCCATAGGCAGCACTTTCGCTATCTTGTTTCTGACCCTGGATTATTGGATTGACCGTGCCATTTACCAGCGCATGGATACCTCGCTGATGCAGCGCTCGGCCGCCGTGGGGCGCATGCTGCAGGCGCTGGGCCCACAAGCGCTGCAGCTGCTCATGCCCGAGTACGAGCCTGAGGGGCATACCGAATTTTTTACGGTATTCGATCAGGAGGCTGGCACCGTCGCGTTGCGCTCGCCCAGCAGCGCGGGTGCCACCCTTTCGCTGGGGCCGATGCAGCAGGGTACGCCGCGCTACTACGATGTCACGCTCCCCGATGGCCATGTTGGTCGGGCCCTGGCCACACGCCTTCCGATGCCGGAGGGACGTTCCAAGATTTTGGTGGTGGCCACAGAGCGCGAAGATTGGAACCGCACTGAGCGGCGCGTGCACTTCGCTTTGCTGGGAGGGATTGCACTGGCCACCCTGCTGGCCACTGGCCTGGCGCTGTACCTTGTGCGCCGGGTGGTGGCCATCCTGGAACGTACAGGCGTTGCCTTGAGCAGCTTGCGTGCCGATCGTCCGATGCAGCCGCTGGGCGGGGATTTTCCGCACGAGCTGCGCCCCTTTGTCGATGCGTTCAACTTGGGGCTGCACCACCTGTACAGCGCCATTGACCGCGAGCGGCGTTTCGCTAGCGATGTGGCCCACGAGTTGCGCACGCCGTTGGCAGAAATTCGCACCAGCGCAGAAAGTGCCTTGCGCGATTCCGACCCTGAACGCGCACGCCGTGGTCTGCGTACCGCCATCCAGGCATGTTCGCGGATGCAGCGCAGCGTGGACACACTGCTGCTGGTCGCCCAGCTGGAATCGGGCCAGCAAATACCGGCTCCGGACCCTTTGGATCTGGCGGCGTTGGTGCGGGAGCTGCTGCAGTGCAGCCGCCAGCAGGCCATGCAGGCGGGGCGCATCCCTCCCGCCATCCGCCAGGATTTGCCTGCGTCCGTATGGATCCAAAGCGACCAGGGCATCTTGGAGCGCATTCTCTCGAACTTGCTGCGCAATGCCATGGAGTACGCCCCTGCAGGCGATGTTCTTGAATGTTGTCTGCAGCGCGGCGAGGCGGGCTGGGTGCTCTCCATTACCAATACCGCACCCCGGCTGCAGATGGCCGATCTGGAGCATCTGGGCAAGCGCTTCTGGCGCAAGGACCCGGAAGGCGGCACGGTAGAGCACGCCGGCCTGGGCATTGCACTGGTGTTCGCACTGGCGCAAGCGATTGCGCTGCCGCTTCGTTTTTCCTTAAAAGATCAGCGGCTTACCGCTGTGCTGGGACCCTGGGCGTCATTGGTGTGAACGTGTAGGGGCCAGGAGAGCGCGTTAGCGCTTGAAGCCGAACATGCCCATCATTTGCTCGGTCTGCTGGCGCATCTGCTCCTGCATTTTCTGCATTTGCTCGGCGTAGCCGGCGGGCAGCATGGCCTGGGGCATCTGCATCATCTTGGCCCAGGCGTCGGGGTTGCCGGTTTGCTCGGCCAGCTTGGTCTGGAAGTCGGTGAACATCTGCACGTTCTTCTCGATGTAGCTGCCCATGTGGTTCTGCATGGCATGGCCGTAGAAGCGGATGATGTTGGCCAGCATGGCTTCGCTGAACATGGGGGCGCCGGCGGCTTCTTCTTCCAGGATGATTTGCAGCAGGATGGAGCGGGTCAGGTCTTCGCCGGTCTTGGCGTCCCTGACGACGACAGGCTCGCGCTGCATGACCAGTTGCTTGACTTCGGCCAGGGTCACGTAGGTGGAGGTGCTGGTGTCGTACAGGCGGCGGTTGGGGTATTTTTTGATTACGCGCTCAGTGGCTGCGGGGTGGGCGGTAGTGGTCATGGGCGCACTGCTTTGGTAAAAAACTGTTTCTGCAAGTATTGCATACGGAGGAACGCTGCCGGGCCATGCACCTTGGGCACGTCTGTGGCTTACAGTGCTGGGGGAAACTCTCGTCTGCAAGGATACGCAAAATTATGAAGGTGGATAGCGCAATGAAATCAATCCGTATGAAGTCTGCCTGTGCCGTGGCGCTGCTGGTGCTGGCCTCTGCCAGTTGGGGGCAAAGCCGGATTTACCGCTGCGGCAACGAATACACGAACAATGCGGCCCAGGCGAAAAAGGAAAACTGCCGGGTCGTCGAAGGCGGCTCTGTCACCGTGGTGCATACGCAGGGCGCGGGCAGCAGCCGGGCCAGTACGAGCGGTACGGCCAGCGGTACGACGGCGGCTGCGACCAGCCGGGGGCCGGCCAGCGCCCAGGTCAGCAGCAGCCAGCAGCAGGTGCGGGACAACGATGCACGGGCGATTTTGCAGGCCGAACTGGCCAAGGCCCAGGAGCGCCTGGCAGTGCTGAAGACCGAATACAACGACGGCCAGCCTGCCAAGACCGCGCTGGAGGAGAGCAAGCCCGAGCTGTACCAGGCCCGGGCGGCCGATTTGAAAGCCCGCATCGCCCGCCAGGAAAGCGACGTGCAGGGCATCGAGCGGGAGCTGTCCCGCCTGCCGGGGCAGTAGCGTAAAAGGAATTTTTCTTTAAAAAGATAGCTTCTTACGCTGATAAATAGTGAATATCAGCATCTTATTGGTCTGAAAATCAATGCTTTTGCGCGGAAAATGCTACTTTTTTCATAACAATGGCTCCAGCGGCAAGTGCTGCAACAGCCATAGCCCCCAGCGCTTGAACCAGCGGGTGTTGGGTTCCTGGCGGTAGACGATGCCGCTGCCCGGGGGCGGCACTTCCCACTGCACATGTCCCTGCGCATCCAGCCCCAGGCGATACGAACGCCAGGGAATTTCCTGCTCGAAGGCATTGCTGATTTGCTGGGCCAGGGTGGGGCTTTCGATCATCAGCCCCATTTCGGTATTGAGCAGCATCGAGCGCGGGTCGAAGTTGAACGAGCCGACGAACGCCCGCTGGCCGTCGATGGCAAAGGTTTTGGCGTGCAGGCTGGTGCCGCTGCCGGCCAGCAGCCAGCGGCGCTTGAAGCGCTCGTGCAGGGGGCGCGGCGGTTCCGGCGGTGCCTGGCGGCGCAGCTCGTACAGCTCCACCCCCATGCGCAACAGCGGGACGCGGTAGCGGGCATAGCCGGCGTGGACGATGCTCACGTCGGTGGCCTCCAGCGCATTGGTCAGCACCCGCACCTGGATGCCTTGACTGCGCAGTTGCGCCAGCGCGTCCACCCCCGCCTGTGTCGGCACGAAGTAGGGCGATACCAGATCGACCGATTCCATCGGGGTGCCGATCACGGCGGCGAGCTGGGCGCCGATCAGCTGCTGTTCGGGGGCCTGGCCCAGCACCTTGGCCGGATCGTCGCTGACCAGGTGCGTTGGTGCCCACAGCAGGCTCAAATCCTGCTGCGCCAGTTGTTGCAGCAGGCGGCTGCCCGTCAGGGCCTGCTGGTAGCGCTGGCCTTCGGCGCTGTCCACCTTGGCCTGGATGCGCTGGCGCAGCCCGGCCAGGGTCAGTTGGTAGGGGACGGTGACGATGCGCTCGATCGGGTAGGCCGACGCGCTGGCCCAGTAGCGGTCGAAGTCCTGGGAAATGTCCTGCACCGCCGGGCCCAGGGCCAGCACGTCCAGATCGGCGAACAGCACCCCTTGCGGGCTGCCGAAGTATTCATTGCCGATGTTGCGCCCGCCGACGATGCTGGCCTGGTTGTCCGCCGTGAACGACTTGTTGTGCATCCGCCGGTTGGTGCGCTGAAAGTCGAACAGGTAGCCCAGCAACTTGGGCCAGCGCAGCACAAAGGGGTTGAACAGGCGCACCTCCAGATTCGGGTGGCTGCTCAGGGTGTGCAGCAGGGTGTCCATGCCCCCCGTGCCGCCATCGTCGAGCAGCAGGCGTACACGCACGCCCCGGTCGGCAGCGGCCAGCAGATCGCCCAGCAGCATCAGGCCGCTGGTGTCCGGGCGCCAGATGTAGTACTGCACGTCCAGCGTCTGCACCGCGCTGCGGGCCAGGAAGTGGCGGGCGGCAAAAGCCTCGCGCGGGCTGTCCAGGGGGGTGATGCCGGTGGTCTGTGCCGGTGCTTGCTCTTGCGCCCGCAGGTGTGCTGCCGTCAGGCCCAGCAGCGTGTGTGCGGTGCTGCTGGCCGGTACGGCGGCGCTGTGGCTGCGTTCGGCCAGGGGCGGCAAGGCACAGCCGCAAACCAGCAGTGCCAGCAGGGCGACGGAAAGGAACCGGAAAAAACGCATGGCCCCGATGGTATGCGCAGACCCGGGAGCCCATCGCCGTGCTGCCGGAAAAAAGCCCTGTGGCGCGGCCGGGCCGTAGCGCCGGGATTAGCGCACCAGCTGGATGAAGCCCTGGATCATGAAGGCGTTGATGATGTCGATGAAGAAGGCACCCACCAGCGGCACGATCAGGAATGCCTTGTGGGAGGGGCCATACTGGTTGGTGATGGCCTGCATGTTGGCGACGGCCGTCGGGGTGGCTCCCATGCCGAACCCGCAATGACCGGCGGCCAGCACGGCGGCGTCGTAGTTCTTGCCCATGATGCGGAAGGTGACGAAGCCGGCGTACAGCGCCATCACCACCGTTTGTGCTGCCAGAATCACCATCAGCGGGGCGGCCAGGTCGGTCAGCTCCCACAGCCTCAGAGAGAGCAAGGCCATGGCCAGATAAATCGAGAGGCCGGCGTTGCCGAACACGTCGATGGCACGGTCGAACACCTTGATGCCGAAGACGTAGTCCAGAACGTTGCGGATCACGACCCCCGAACCCAGCGCCCAGACAAAGGTCGGTAGCTGGATGGCCGTGTCCTTGGTCAAATGGGTCATGAATTCGGCGAACGCCAGGCAGCCGGCAAACAGGGCCAGGGTTTCGATGGCAGCGTCGGCCGTAATCAGGCGTGGCGCATTCGAGGGGAACTCGAAGTTGGGCAGCTCGCCGCTCTCCGGCACCGTCGGGGCGGTAGCGGCCAGTTGCTCGGCGTCCGGGCGTGCCGTGGCCAACTGGTGGTGCGTAATCAGGCGCTTGGCCAGCGGGCCGCCCAGCAGTCCCCCAATCACCAGGCCGAAGGTGGCACATGCAATCCCCAGAGTGGTTGCACCTGTCAGGCCATATTGCCCCTCCAGCACCGAACCCCAGGCACCGGCCGTGCCGTGTCCGCCCACCAGGGTGATCGAACCGGCTACCAGACCGATCAGCGGGTCCAGTCCCAGCAGTCCGGCCAGGCCCATGCCGACCGTATTCTGCACAACGATGAACAGTGCAATCACGCCCAGGAACACCATCAGTCCCATCCCCCCTTCGCGTAGTTTGGAGAAATTCGCGCTCAGGCCGATGGAGGAGAAAAAGATCAGCATGAAAGCCGTCTGCAAGCTGCTTTCAAAACCCAATGTCAGCCCCATGGTCTCATGCAGGGTGTAGATCACGGCGGCAACGACCAACCCCCCGGCCACGGGTTCGGGGATATTGAAATCGCGCAGAAAACGGATGCGCTGGACTAAGAATTTACCGAGCAGCAGTACAAGCACTGCCAGGATCAGCGTGTAGTAGGCACTGAAGTTGATGTGCATGAAATAGGCCTCTTTTCTTGGCGGGCTGGCGGTGCCAGCCGTTGTTGAAAGGAAAAGTCCCGCTTGGCACGCGCTTTGCAAGCACGCACGAAGGGGACGTTCGTCCTATTTTCGCAAGCCTGGGAAAAGGTAGGTGCAACCATGGTTTTTAATATTTGTATATCGAGGGTAACCATGGGTTGTACTTGTTGTCAGGCCAGGGTGTTGGCAGCGTCGTGCCGACGCCCATAGCGCCCGGCAAGCACGGCCGACACCATGATCTGCATCGGGTGGAACAGCATCACCGGCAGCACCATCGGCCCGACCATGGCGGCGGAAAACAACACCTTGGCCATGGGAATACCGCTGACCAGGCTTTTCTGGGCGCCGCAGAAAAGAATCGTCGCTTCATCCGCCGCGCTGAAGCCCAGGCGTCGGCTGATCCAGAGGCACCAGCCCATGACGATGGCAAGCAGCAGGGCGCACAGGCCGAACAGCACCGCCATGGCCGGCAGCGGCATTTGCTGCCACAGTCCGGCGACCACGGCGCTGCTGAAGGCGGCGTAGACGACCAGCAAGATCGAGCCTTGATCGACGATGCGGATTTTCGATCCCGCCTGCTGCAAGAGCTTGCTTGTCCACGGGCGCAGCAGGTGGCCTGCGGCAAACGGCAGCAGCAGTTGCACGGCGATGCGTGCGACGGCCTCCAGCGGGTCGCCCGCGCTGCCGCCGCTGTGCGCCAGCAGGGCGCCGACCAGCAGGGGGGTGAACACGATGCCCATCAGGGTCGAGCCGGAAGCGCTGCACACGGCGGCCGGGATGTTGCCCCGGGCAACGCTGGTGAGGGCAATGGCCGACTGCACCGTCGCGGGCAGGGCGCACAGGAACAGCATCCCCTGCACCAGCGGGGCAGGAAGCGCCCAGGCAAGGAGAGGCTGTGCCAGCCAGCCGATCAGCGGAAAGATGGCAAAAGTGGTGGCCGTGACGACAAGGTGCAGGCGCCAATGCCCGATACCTGCCCAGATGGCCTGGCGGGACAGTTTGCTGCCATGCAGGAAAAACAGCAGCACGATCACCCAGGTCGTGGCTTGATCCAGAAGGCGGGCAAACTGCCCGGTGGCCGGGGCCAGGCTGGCCAGGACGACGGTCGAGAGCAGGGCAAGGGTGAAGGTGTCGGGCTTGAAGCGCACGGGGAAGTCCTTGAAAAACCGGGAAAGAGCAGGAAGGTTGAAAAAGTGGCTCAACTTTGGTGGGCATCTGCCGATACACCAAGCGTTTATTGTGTGCAATGAAAAAGCTTGAAAAGGTCATCAATGATGAACAGTACGACTTTTACCCAGGCGGCCCCGGGGGCCGACGTTTCGCCTCGGGGCCATTTGTTCCAAATGCCCTTGTTCAAGCCCGGAACCCGCGTCTTGCAAGGGGGGCGGGAAGAAACCGTCAGCCATGTGGTGCTGCGCCGCAAGGAAATGATGGTGTATCTGGTCGGGCAGGATGAACCGGTAAAGCCGGAGCGCCTGTATCTGGAGCCGCTGTGGTTCACGACCGAGCGGCGTCCGCAAGCGCTCAATTGGTACCTGTAGGATCGTCAATACGTTCCAAAGAAAAATGGCCAAAGGGGCACGGTTTCCTCTTTGGCCATTTGCGCGGTGCTCAACCGATGTCTCAGCGGCCTTCGCGTGAGCTATTGACCAGGCGCTGCAGTGCCTCCTGGTCGAGGATGCGGATGTGGCGCTGCTTGACTTCAACGATGCCGTCTTCGACGAACTTGGAAAAAGTGCGGCTCACGGTTTCCAGCTTCAGGCCCAGATAGCTGCCGATCTCCTCGCGGGTCATGCGCAGGATCAGCTCCGAGGAGGAAAAGCCCCGTGAATGCAGGCGCTGCACCAGATTCAGGATGAACGCCGCCAGGCGCTCTTCGGCCCGCATGCTGCCCAGCAGCAGCATCACGCTGTGTTCGCGCACGATCTCGCGGCTCATCACCTTGTGGACGTGCGACTGCAGGGCGGTCACTTCCCGCGAAAGCTCTTCCAGGCGGTTGAACGGCATCACGCAGACTTCGGCGTTTTCCAGCGCAATGGCATCGCAGGTGTGGTGGTTCTGCACGATGCCGTCGAGCCCGATGATTTCCCCTGCCATCTGAAAGCCTGTCACCTGGTAGCGCCCGTCTTCCGTGGCGACGCAGGTCTTGAAGAACCCGGTGCGAATGGCATAGAGCGAGTTGAATATCTCGCCGTTCTGGAACAGCATTTCGCCGCGCTTGATTTTGCGGCGGGTGGCCACCACTTCCTCGATGCGCTGCATCTGCTGCGCATCCAGCCCGATGGGCATACACAGTTCACGCAGGTTGCAGTTGGAGCAGGTAACTTGGATGGAGGCGGTGGTAGGTGTCATTGAACAAAGGTCGCAATTGCCCAGGGGGTAAGTGTGGCGCAAACAAAGGAGGGCGCAGAACATTGGGGCAAGCCCGCAATACGCTGACCTGAGTCAAATTATCGCCCGTTTTCTTTTAAAGAAATAATTGACACACGTCAAGGAAGCGCTTTAGTGATTTACTCCAGAATAGCGGGCTTACTAAGGAGAAGATTGCCCATGAGTATTGTCACGCCCGATCTGTTGCGTCGTTACGATGTACCTGGGCCACGCTATACCTCCTACCCTACGGCTGACCGTTTTGTCGAAGCCTTCCGGGAGAAAGATTACATCGTGGCGCTCAAGCAGCGCAAAGTGCAGTCGGCCACGGCCGTGCAGCCGCTGTCGCTGTACATCCACATTCCGTTCTGCGAATCGCTGTGCTACTACTGCGCGTGCAACAAGATCATCACCAAGCACCATGACCGGGCGGCCAAGTACCTGGCGTACCTGGAGCGCGAGGTGGATCTGCACGTCCAGCACCTGGGCCGTGGGCAGGTTGTCAGCCAGTTGCACCTGGGCGGCGGTACGCCCACCTTTTTGTCCGACGAGGAACTGGCCGGGCTGATGGACATGCTGCGCCAGCGCTTCGAGTTTGCTGCCGACGGGGAGTATTCGGTCGAAGTCGATCCGCGCACGGTCACGCCCGAACGCCTTCAGGTGCTGTGGGACCTGGGGTTGAACCGTTTGAGTTTTGGCGTGCAGGACTTCAATCCCGATGTGCAGCAGGCCGTGCATCGCATCCAGCCTGCCGAGCAGGTCTTTGCCCTGGTCGATGCGGCCCGCAAAATGGGTTTCAAGTCACTCAACGTCGATTTGATCTACGGGTTGCCCAAGCAGTCCCCGCAATCCTTTACCCGCACCTTGCAGCAGGTCGGGGAACTGCTGCCCGATCGCATCGCGCTGTATGGCTATGCCCACTTACCCGAGCGCTTCAAGTCGCAGCGGCGCATTCTGCGGCCGGACTTGCCTACGGCAGGCGACAAGCTGGAAATGCTCTCTGCCGCCATCGATAGCTTTATTGACGCAGGCTACGTCTACGTCGGCATGGATCACTTTGCCTTGCCCGACGATGCCCTGGCGGTTGCCAAGCGCCAGGGGCGCCTGCACCGCAACTTCCAGGGGTACAGCACCCAGCCGGACTGTGACCTGATCGCCCTGGGGGTTTCGGCGATTGGCCGTATCGGTGCCACGTACAGCCAGAACGCGAAAACCCTGGACGAGTATTACGACCTGATCGACCAGGGGCTGCTGCCCATCGTGCGCGGGCTGGCCTTGAGCAAGGATGATCTGATCCGCCGCGCAGTCATCATGTCCATCATGTGCCAGGGGGAACTGCTGTTCGAGTCGATCAACAATGCCTGGCTGATTGACTGCAAACAGTATTTCGCTGCGGAGTTCGAACTGCTGCAAGCCCAGCAGGAGGAAGGCTTGGTCGAAGTGCTTGAGGATTGCATCCGCGTCACGCCCAAGGGCTGGTTCTTCGTGCGCGGAGTGGCCTTGGTGTTTGACCGTTATCTGCAGGCCGACCGCAGCCGGGAGCGCTTTTCGCGGATCATCTGATCCCTATGCTGACCTCTTTGCTGTGGACTACTTTGATCATGGGGCTCGTGGGTGGGCCCCATTGTCTTGCCATGTGCGCTGCGCCTTGTGCGGTGGTTGCCTCCGGCGGCGGAGCGCCATCGCGCAGCCGCTGGCTCGGCTTTCATGGTGGGCGCTTGCTGGGCTACAGCGGCCTGGGGGCTTTGGCGGCCTGGGCCATGGGGGAAATGGCGTGGCTGGCCACGAATACCGCCTGGCTGCGCCCGGTCTGGACGGGGATGCACTTGGCCATCCTGTTCTGGGGGGGGCTGATGGTGCTGCAGGGTCAGCAGCCGCGTTGGCTGGAAACGGCTGGCCGTACTGTGTGGGGGTGGGTGCAACCCCTGGTGCGCCGACCCAGCGGCACGGTGCTGGCGGGGATGGCCTGGGCCTTGCTGCCTTGCGGCCTGTTGTATTCCGCGGTTTTGACGGCAGCCCTGGCGGCCAATCCCGGGTTCGGGGCGTTGAGCATGTTGGCTTTTGGCGTCGGCTCGGGGCTGTGGCTGTGGCTGGCGCCGGTGGCCTGGCGCTTTCTGCAGGGATCAGTGGCCCGCTGGCGCAGTGACTGGGGCACGCGGGCGGCCGGTGCGATGCTGGTGGGGGTGGCTTTGTGGGCGTTGTGGCTGGATGCGGTGCATGGCCCGGAATTGTGGTGTGCGACCTAGCCTGACGGGCAGGCAAGGTGTCTGCAAAACTGCCAGGCCGTCAACCTGAACCGGGGGTTCAGGTGGGCGAGGGCAGCCCGGCGTTGGGTTCATCTGACGCGAGACGATCACGCTCCCCAGGCAATGTACCAAGCCCGTGCTCAATGAGCATTGGTTCAAGGCAATATAAAGCCTGACAGAATTGCAGACGCCCCCATTTTACCAAGCCTGCCTTCGCTGTGCGGGCGAAGGCGTGTAAAAAAACCAAGCGGTTGGTTATGCGTTGGTTTGGGCTGCTGGGGCAGCCAGGGCCTGATCCAGGCGCTCGATCAGTGCCCGCAGGCGGGCGTTGTCGGCAGCAGGGGGCACGAATGGCATGGCCTGGGCTTGCAGCGGCAGTTGCTGGATGTGCTTTTGCAGTGCCTGGTTCTGGAAGGCGAAATTCACTGCGGCCAGCACGGCGGCCTGCTCGCGGGTGCGTACCTTGGCCGATTCACACAGCGGCAGCATGGCCAGATTGGCCTTGGCGACGGCCTCGCGCAGCGCTTCTTCCTGCCCGTCCGGGCAGCTCAGAACGTAGTCCTGCTGCAGGATTTTTACGGATACCTGGCTCATGCCTGCTCCTGGTGCGGGGGCTGATTGGCGGGCAGTTGGACGATCAGGGCATCAATCCGGGCACGGGCGGCTTGCAGGCGCAGGCGCAGGGAATCGCGCTCCTGCGTGATGGCCGCAAGCTGCTGTTGCAGATGGCGGTGCGCTTGTTGAAGCTGCTCATGCTGGGCAAGCAGCGCTTCCACGCGCGGTGCCAGATCGTCGAGGGAAAGAGGTGTGGTCATGCAGGGGGCATATTGTAGGTGCTGTGAAGATTTTTTGTGCGCCGCAGCACACGCGGGCCGTCGCTGCCAGGACGGTGCTTCTACAATCTCCCATGGTGATTTTTATCTAAAAGAATAGCTTGCACCGCTGATTTTATTAGGAAATATTGATTAAATGAATAGAAAAAACAATCAGATATTGCGGTGGTTGCTATCAATTGTGTTTTTTTGTGAAACCGTTGTTGCTTTTGCGCAGCCAGTGCAGGCAGCGGTGCATGGCGCTGGCGTGGATGGCTTGGGGCGGCCGGTCGTGCAGGGTGCAGTGCCTCAGCGTATCGTCAGCCTGCAACCGGCGTTGACCGAGGTGGTCTGCGCCTTGGGCGAGTGCCAGCGCCTGGTCGGGGTAGACCGTTATTCGAGCTGGCCTGCCGAGGTGATCGCTGCCCTGCCGGTGGTCGGTGGCGGGCTGGACCCCAGCCTGGAGGCGATCGTGGCGCTCCAGCCCGATGTGGTCTTGCTGACCCGCGCGGCGCCGATTCGTCAGCGCCTGGAGGCCCTGGGGGTGCGCACGCTTGCCTTGGATGCAGAAAACCAGGCCGGGGTCGAGCGCATGGTGCATTCCCTGGCGCTGCTCCTGGGCAAACCCCGGGCGGGCGAGCGACTGTGGCAGCGCGTGCAGGCGTCCATCGATGCCACGGCCCGTGCCCTGCCTGCGGATATCCGGGGCGTGCGCGTGTATGTGGAGGTCAGTCGTGGGCCGTATGCCGCCGGCACCAGCTCCTACATCGGTGAAATCCTGACCCGCATGGGGGCGGTCAATATCGTCTCGCCGGACATGGGGGCCTTCCCCCTGGTCAGTCCCGAATTCGTGCTGCGCTCGGCCCCCCAGGTGATGATTCAGGGAGATGCCGATACGCCCCGGCCGCCGGGGTGGGAAGGCCTGGAGGCCGTGCAGGCGCAGCGCATTTGCCGCTTTGCGCCGGAGCAGGTCAATATCCTGCTGCGCCCCGGCCCCCGGATGGATGAAGCCGCCCAGCTGCTCGCCCAATGCCTGCTGGAGAAAGCCCCCCGCCATGCCCCGGCCAGCGATTAAGCACGTGCGGGGGCTGGGCATCGCCCTGGTGCTGGCCAGCGTGGGCTTGCTGATCGTCGGGGCGGCGGTCGGCAGCACCGGGCTGGAGAGCCTGTGGCACTGGCAGGGCGATGCCATTGCCCGGCAAATCGTCTGGGAAATCCGCCTGCCTCGCAGCCTGGGCGCCTGGCTGGCGGGGGCCTTGCTGGGGCTGGCCGGGGCTGTTTCGCAAGGGCTGTTTCGCAATCCTTTGGCCGATCCGTATTTGCTGGGCAGCGCCTCGGGGGCGGCCCTGGGCAGCGCTGTGGCCTTGGTGTTGGCAGGCGCAGCCCCTGCCGGGGTGCTGTGGCTGGCCCGTCTGGGGATGACGGGGATGGCTTTCCTGGGCGCCGCTGCCGCCGTTTTCCTGGCGCTGTTGCTGGCCCAGGGGGCGCAGCAGGGGTTGCGTCTGCTGCTGGCCGGGGTGGTCGTTGGCGTTGTGCTGGGGGCGGTGCGTGATGTCCTGGAACTGCGCTATCCCGACATCCTGCAACCCATGAAAGCCTTTGGCCTGGGCAGCACGGCCTTTGTCGGCTGGGCGGCCTGCGCCTTGATGCTGGGCGTCTGGCTGGTGTGTGCCGGGGCGGCCTGGGTGCTGGCCCGTGCTCTGGACGGCCTGGCCCTGGGCGAGGCCACTGCCGCCAGCCTGGGGCTGCCGCTGGTCCCCATGCGGCTGGGCCTGATTGGCGTTTTGGCCCTGGCCACCGGTACGGCGGTGGCGCAGACCGGGCTGATTGCCTTTGTCGGCCTGGCTGCGCCGCATGTGGTGCGCAGCCTGGTGCAGGCGCCCCACCGCAGCAGCGTATTGCTGGCCAGCATGATGGGGGCGGTGCTGCTGCTGGCGGCGGACATCCTGGCCCGGGCGCTGCTGGCGCCGCAGGAGCTGCCGGTGGGCGTGCTGACGGCCTTGCTGGGGGGCAGCTACCTGCTGCTGCTCATGTACCGGCGCCGTGCGCGGGATTGGTCGTCATGAGCAAGGCTGCCGTACACGCGCTTCGCGCCGCGTCGGTGGGCGTCCGGATGCACCAGCGCTGGATTCTGGAAGGGGTGGATGTGGCCATTCCGCAAGCTGCCTGGACGGCCATCGTCGGCCCCAACGGCGCGGGCAAATCGACCTTGCTGCGTGCCCTAGCGGGGTTGCAGCCGCTGGCCCGGGGCCATGTTGAACTGCTGGGCCAGCCCCTGGTGCAATGGGGCCGCCGGGCCAAGGCACGACAACTGGCCTGGCTGGGGCAGGGGGAAGCCGTTCCCACCGATTTGAGCAGCTATGACGTGGCCATGCTGGGCCGCCTGCCGCACCAGGGCTGGCTGGCCACGCCCAGCACGGCCGACCATGCCGCCGTCGCCCAGGCGCTGCACGCCACCCACGCCTGGGCGTGGCGCGAACGGCCCCTGGCGCAACTGTCCGGCGGCGAACGCCAGCGCGTGCTGCTGGCCCGTGCCCTGGCCACGCAGGCCCCGGTGCTGCTGATGGACGAACCCCTGGCCAATCTCGACCCGCCGCACCAAAGCGACTGGATGGCCACCGTACGCCAGCGCACCGCCCAGGGCGCCACTGCGGTCAGCGTGCTGCACGAGCTGGGCATTGCCTTGCAGGCCGACCGCCTCATCGTCATGCAGGCCGGGCGTGTGCTGCACCAGGGGGCCACTGCCGATGCGGCCACCCGTGCTGCGCTGGAGGCGGTGTTCGATCACCGGATTCGTGTGCGGTGGATGGAGGGGGGGTGGATGGCGTTGTTGAGATAAAAATCAAAAAAAGAAGCTTCTACCGATTGTTATTCAAAGGATTCAGATATTTTTGTATCTGAAACCATTTAAATACCAGCGGTAGAAGCTCCTTTATTGGTAGCTTGGACAGGTTCTTAAAACTTGTACCCCGCCTGCAAAGTCCCCGTCACCCCTTCCTTCTGCCCAAAGTAGCCTTGCACGCCCACGCCCAGCGTCAGCGCTTGTTTTTCAGCGGGCGTACGTTCAGCCCCAGCTCCACCAGAACCGCTGTCGCCCTTCATACTGGGCGCGTCGATCGGCACGTTGTTGGTCGTGGCGCGGCCTGCGCGGGTGTGGCAGGGGAAGCCGGATGCAGCGCCAATCGCCAATCAGGGCGACAATCTGTGCCTTAGAACGTGTTCACGATCTCCACGCGGGTGTGCAGTCGCGGCCTCGGGCGGTCTGCGGCGTTGCAAATCCTCGCCATGGCTGCGGTTTGCGTCTAGCAGCCCATCCCGATCCGCTTCCCGCACCCCTTCGCGCCGAGATCGTAAACACGTTCTTATGGCGGTCTGCCGCCCGGCGCCTGCGGCCAGCAATATCCGTAACAACCCGATCAACCCCTTGAAAGACAAGCGCTAATAGCTATGGAAACCATTGCACCTCCCACCGAAAAACCCTATGAAAAACCCGAGGGCGAGCGCCGGGGGCTGGTCATCGTGAATACCGGCGACGGCAAGGGCAAAAGCACTGCGGCGTTCGGCCTGGCGTTTCGTGCCCTGGGGCGGGGCAAGGCGGTGAAGGTGTACCAGTTCATGAAGGTGCCCAGCGCCCGTTTTGGCGAGCATCGGCTGGCCGAGCGCGTGGGCCTGTCGGTGGAGGGGCTGGGCGATGGCTTTTCCTGGGACAGCAAGGATTTGGCGCATTCCGCGCAACTGGCCCGCGACGGCTGGGCCAAGGCGCGGGCGGATATCCTGTCGGGCGAGCAGTTTCTGGTCGTGCTGGACGAGGTGACCTACCCGCTGATCTTCGGCTGGCTGCCGCTGCAGGAGGTGCTGGAGACCTTGCAGCAGCGGCCCAGGGACGTGCATGTCTGCCTGACCGGGCGCGATTGCCCGCAGGAGATCGTTGCGCTGGCCGATACGGTGACCGAAATGAAACAGATCAAACACGCGTTCAACGCCGGTGTGCCCGCCCAGCGCGGGATTGAGGATTGATGCCATGACCCACTTGCATTCCATGACCATTCCCACCCCGCTGGGTGAAATGCTGGCGATTGCCAGCGACCGGGGGCTGTGCCTGCTGGAGTTTGCCGGGCAGGAGAGGCTGGAGCGGGAAGTCGCCCAGGTGCGCAAGGCCCGGGGCGCTGCCGAGGTGCCGGGGCAGACCCCGATCCTGGTGCAAGCCCGGGCGCAGTTGGCCGAATACTTTGCCGGACAGCGCCAGGCGTTTGATGTGGCCCTGGATCTGGTCGGGACGGATTTCCAGCAGCGCGTCTGGCAGGCCCTGCTGCGCATTCCGTTCGGCCAGACCTGGAGCTATGCGCAGGAGGCCCAGGTGCTGGGCCAGCCCAGCGCGGTGCGGGCGGTGGCCAATGCGAATGGGCAGAACAAGATCAGCATCATCGTGCCCTGCCACCGGGTGATCGGCAGCAATGGCACCCTGACGGGCTACGGCGGCGGCCTGCCGCGCAAGCAGGCGCTGCTGGCCCTGGAGGCCGGGCAGCACGATAGCCTGCGGGATTTTTGTCTTACTTGATTTTCTGTAGCAGCCGTACCAGCATGGGACGGGTGAAGTGGGCACCGTCTGCGCCGCAGTGGGGGGCAAACGCGGCGGCCACCCGGGCGGTGAGTTCGGGGGTGATGCGGTGGTCGGCAAAGCTGGGGTAGAGCATCCGGCGCTCGTACTCGGCAAAGTCGGCAAAGTGAACGGGGGTGTCGAAGCGGCGGCGGGCCACTTCGCGCCAGGGGCTGTTGGCGGTGGCCAGCGCCCGCTCCAGCGCGTCCTGTGCGGCGGCACGCACCAGTCCTTCGTCGTTGTACAGGCGCACGATGTCGTTCAGGGCGCCCACGTAGACCGGTTCGGAGACATAAAGGCAGCCTCCCGGGCGCAGCACCCGGGCCACTTCGTGCAAGGCGGTGTCCATGGCCGTCAGCGGGACGTGGTGCAGGGATTTGAGCATCAGCGCCAGGTCAAAACCGGCATCGCCCTCGGGGATGGCCTGGGCACCGGCAGCAGCAAAGCGCATGTGGGGGTGGCCCAGCGCCAGATTGCGGGCGTGCTGGATGGCGTCCACCTCCAGCCCCAGATAGTGGCAATGGGGAAACCGGGCCAGCAGCCCCTGGGCCAGGCGGGCGCTGCCGCAGCCCAGCTCGATGATGGCCGGGCCGGGCTGAGGCAGCAGGGCGGTGAGGATGTCCAGTTCGTCGGTGATCAGGGGAAGTTGCATGGCAGTGAGCGGAAAAGATCGTAAAAACGTTCTGTGAACAGGTTCTGAAAGGCAGACGGCTGCATCGTAGCGGCATGGCCGTGGGTATCCGCTGCAGAGGGTATGCCATTGAAAAAAACTAAATACCGGTTTTCACGCCTTTAAGATGGTAGAAAAAATAGGTATCAATGGTTACCAAGTGCCTTACCGAAAGCAGTTCCATGACCGATTGCGCAGCCCATGAAGACTTTGTATTCGTAGACGAGCCGGATGGCAGCGCTGCCGCCCCGCCGCGGGCTGCCTGGCACATTCTGGTGGTCGATGACGAGCCGGACGTCCACGCCGCCACCAGGCTGGCGCTCAAGGGACTGGAGATCGAAGGGCGTTCCCTGGCGTTCAGCCACGCGCATACGGTTCGGGAGGCGCAGATCCTGCTGGATGCGCCCAATGACTTTGCCGTGGCCCTGATCGACGTGGTGATGGAAACCGAGGACGCCGGCCTGCGGCTGGTGCGGTATGTGCGCGACAAACTGGCCAATAGCGCCTTGCGCATCGTGCTGCGTACCGGCCAGCCCGGTTATGCCCCCGAACTGCAGACGATTCAGCAGTACGACATCAACGATTACCGCACCAAGTCGGAGCTGACCCAGGTGCGGTTGTTCACCAGCCTGGCCATCGCCATCCGGGCCTATGCGCAGATCCAGCAGCTTGAATCCGGCCACCGGCGGCTGGCGCGGATTCTGGAGGCCACCCTGGCGCTGGGCAAGGCCACCACCCTGGAGGGGTTTGCGCAAAACCTGCTGGCGCGGCTGGATGCCCTGCTGGCAGGCCAGACCGAGGCGGGCGGGGAGCGTCGCAGGCCGGACGCCAACCGCATCGCCATCGCCTTGCAGCAGGAGGGCGCAGCGCCTTGCGTGCTGGTCGCCACGGCCCCCTGGCAGGACTGGGCCGGGCAGGCGCTGGACAGCCTGGGCCTGCAGCGGGGCATACGGCAATTGCAGCAGACCTTGCAGGCGCAAGACCACTGTTTTGACGACGGCATCCAGCTGTTCATCCCGAGTGCGCACGCCATGGCCCTGGCGGTGTGGGTCGATCTGCCCCGCCCGCTGCAGCCGCTGGAGCAAGGGCTGCTGGAAGTGTTTGCCAGCAATGTCTCGGTAGCGTTCGAGAATCTGCAGCTGTACCTGGACATCAACGAGCTGGCCTTTGTCGATGACCTGGTGGGCCTGCCCAACCGCAATGCCATGGTGGCGGCCCTGGATGCGCAGAAATACCCGCAAGGGGTGCTGGCCCTGCTGGACCTGGACGGGTTTGCCGATATCAACAGCGTGCTGGATGCACATTTTGGCGATGCCGTGCTGCAAGCCGTGGCCCGGCGGCTGAAGGCCGAGTTTGCCCCTGCCCGTGAAGCCGTGGTGGCCCGGGTCGGCGGGGACTTGTTCGGGGTGTACGGCCTGGCCTCGGCCATTACGCCGCAACGCCTGGCGCAGGTGTTTGCCCAGCCGTTTGCCGTCAATGACGGCGAGCCGCTGCGCCTGTCGGCCACGGCCGGGCTGGTGCAATCGCCGGGGGCGGGTGGCGTTGCTGCGCTCAAGGATGCGGGGGTGGCGCTCAAGCAGGCCAAGGGCATGGCCCGGGGAGGCAGCCTGTATTTCGACCCGACCCAGTCCCAGGCCGCCGGCCAGCGGATGCAGCTGCTCAACCGCTTGCGGGCGGCTTTTTCCGAGCAGCGGCTGTGTCTGTATTACCAGCCCTGCGTCGAGTTGCGCACCGGGCGCGTGGTGGGGGCCGAGTGCCTGCTGCGCTGGCAGACGGCACCGGGCACATTCATTCCCCCGGACCAGTTCATCCCCCTGGCCGAGCAGTCCGGCCTGATGCTGGCCCTGGGGCGCTGGGTGGTGTCCACGGCGCTGCATTGGCGCAAGCAGCTGTCGACGCAGGTGGCCGACGATTTCCGTGTGGCGATCAATGTGTCGCAGGTGCAGTTTGCCGAGCCGGACTTCGTGCCCCATTTCCTGGCGGCCATGGAGGCGGTCGGCGTATCGGGGCAGCAGGTGGAAATCGAGCTGACCGAATCGGTCGCCGTGGGCAATGTGCGTGAGCTGGAGGCCAAGCTGGCGCAGTTGCGCAGGGCGGGCATCCGGGTGGCGATGGACGATTTCGGGACGGGCTATTCGTCGCTGAGCATTCTGCAGCGCCTGGCCGTGGACAAGCTCAAGATCGACCGCAGCTTCGTCAGCGGGGGGCCGTCGGCGGCGGACAACTTTCAAATCGCCCACACCATCATCGGCCTGGCCCGGCACCTGCAACTGGCCACCCTGGCCGAGGGCATCGAAACCGAGGCCCAGCGCCAGGCCCTGCTGTCTGCCGGATGCGAGCTGGGGCAGGGGTATTTGTTTTCCCGTCCGCTGCCGCAGGATGACTTCCTGGTCTGGCTGGCCCAGCAGCCCTGAGGCCGCCATGGATGAAGAACTGCAACGCCTGCGCAGCATTCTGGACAGCCTGCAAGCGGGCACCTGGGAGTGGCACATTCCCAGCGATACCGTCATCGTCAATGACCGCTGGGCGCAAATCGTCGGCTATACCCTGCAGGAGCTGGAGCCGGTCACGGGGCGAACCAGCGTGGCGCTGTGCCATCCGGAGGACCTGAGCCACAGCAGCCAGCGGATGATGGCGTATTTTGCCGGGCAGACGCCGCGGTTCGACAGCGAGGTTCGGCTGCGCCACAAGCAGGGGCATTGGGTCTGGGTGCGTGACAGCGGCTGCATCGTCGAGCGCGACGGCACAGGCCGGCCCGTCAAGTTGGTGGGCGTGCGCCAGGACATCACGGAGCGCAAGCAGGCCGAGGAACTGGCCCGCAGCGAAGGGGATCGTTTTCTGGCCCTGGCCCGGGTTTCCAACACCGGGGTATGGGAGTGGAGCCAGACGCAGAGGCTGCTATGGGCCAGCCCGGAGTATTTCACCATGCTCGGGCGCAACCCGGGGGACTACGTCGGCCACCTGACCCTGGCCCAGGTCTGGGTGCCATGGCTGCATCCGGACGATCTGGAGCGTGCCACCCAGGCCTTTGCCGATTACCTGGCCGGTGGGGCCATCGGCATGTACGAGAGCGAGTTCCGGATGCTGCACGCCAATGGCTCGTGGGTTTGGATCTGGTCACGCGGCAGCGGTTTGTCCGATGCCAATGGGCTGCCCCAGGGGCGCGTGGTGGGCACGCACATCAACATCACCAGCCTCAAGCAGGCCCGCGCCCACCTGCGCGAGAGCCAGCAGCAACTGGAACTGATCAGCAACAACATCCCGGATGCCATGGTGTTCCAGCTCGATTGCGGGCTGGCGGGCGAACAGCGGTGCATGACCTACATCAGCCAGGGCGTGCAGCGTACCCACGGCCTGACTGCCGAGGCGGTGCAGCAGGATGTGACGCTGCTGTACCGCCAGCTGCTGCCCGAGGATGCCGTACACCTGCAGGAGATGGAGCGTGCCTGCATTGCCAACTTCAGCCATTTCAAGGTCGAGGCCCGCAGCCGCCTGCCCGATGGCAGCCTGCGCTGGTTCATGGTGTGTTCTTCGCCACGGCGGCTGGACAACGGCCATATCGTGTTCGACGGCATCGAGATGGACATCACCGAACGCAAACAGCACGAGCAGGAAATCTTTGCCCTGAACACGCGGCTGGAGCAGCGCGTACAGGAGCGCACTGCCGAGCTGCAGGCTGCACTGCAACGCCTGGAGCAGGCCCAGGAAGGGCTGCTGCAAAGCGAGAAGCTGGCATCGCTGGGGGCCTTGGTGGCCGGGGTGGCGCACGAGTTGAATACGCCGATCGGCAATGCCGTCACCCTGGCCTCGACCCTGCTGCAGGCCCACCGGCGCTTGCAGCAGCAGGTGGCCAGCGGGCTGACGCGCGGTGCTTTGAACGATTACCTGGTCGACGTGCAGGAGGGCGGGGAGATTATCGAGCGCAACCTGCAACGCGCTGCCGAGCTGCTCGGCAGCTTCAAGCAACTGGCCGTGGACCAGACCAGCACCCAGCGGCGCCGTTTCGACCTGCAGGCGCTGGTGCAGGAAATCGCCCTGACCATGCGTCCGGCCATCCGCAAGACCCGCCACCAACTGCACTGCACGATTGCGCCCGGCGTGACCATGGACAGTTATCCCGGCCCCCTGGGGCAGGTGCTGATGAACCTGATCGGCAATGCGCTGGTACACGCTTTTGCCGGCAATGCGCAAGGCAATATCTGGCTGCAGGGCGAACCGGTGGAGGAGGGCTGGGTGCGCCTGCGCGTCAGCGACGATGGCTGCGGCATCCCCACCCGGTACCACAAGCGGGTGTTCGACCCGTTTTTCACCACCCGGCTGGGCCAGGGCGGTTCCGGCCTGGGGCTGCACATCGTCTACACCCTGGTGACGGGGCTGCTGGGCGGGCGGATTGCGCTGGAAAGCCATCGGGGGGCAGGCACCTGCTTCCTGCTGGAACTGCCCTTGCACGCCCCCGCCAGCGCACCGGATACGGGGGCGGCGGCGCCCAAATAAGCGGGCCGGGGCCGCCGGGGCATCGGTGATAATCGGCGCCACTATGAGCGGCAATACCCTAGGCACCCTGTTTACTGTTACCAATTTCGGCGAATCCCACGGCCCGGCCATCGGCTGCGTGATCGATGGCTGCCCCCCCGGCCTGGCGCTGTCGGCCGCCGACATCCAGCACGATCTGGACCGCCGCCGCCCCGGCACCAGCCGCCACGTCACCCAGCGGCAGGAGGCCGACCAGGTGGAAATCCTCTCCGGCGTGTACGAGGGCGTGACCACCGGCACGCCGATTGCGCTGCTGATCCGCAATACCGACCAGCGCAGCAAGGACTATGGCGACATCGCCCGGCAGTTTCGCCCCGGCCATGCCGACTACGTGTACTGGCAGAAATACGGCGTGCGTGACCCGCGCGGCGGCGGGCGCTCGTCGGCGCGGCTGACGGCCCCCACGGTGGCCGCCGGGGCCGTGGCGAAAAAGTGGCTGAAGGAAAAATTCGGCACCGAGCTGCGGGCCTGCATGACCCAACTGGGCGAACTGCCCATCGCTTTTGAAAGCTGGGCGCATGTCGCCCACAACCCCTTCTTCGCCCCGGTGGCCGACGTGCAGGCGCTGGAAGACTACATGGACGCCCTGCGCAAGGCGCACGACAGTTGCGGCGCCCGCATCCGCGTGCAGGCCAGCAACGTGCCGGTGGGCCTGGGCCAGCCGATCTACGACAAGCTGGACGCCGACATTGCCTACGCCATGATGGGCCTGAACGCGGTCAAGGGCGTGGAAATCGGCGCCGGCTTTGCCAGCGTGGCCCAGCGCGGCACGGTGCATGGCGATGCCATGACGCCGCAGGGCTTTGCCAGCAACCACGCGGGCGGCGTGCTGGGCGGCATCAGCAGCGGGCAGGACATCGAGGTGAGCATCGCCATCAAGCCGACCAGCTCCATCCTGAGTCCGCGCCCTTCCATCGACATCGACGGCCAGCCGGTCGAAGTCGTCACCAAGGGTCGGCACGACCCCTGCGTCGGCATCCGTGCCGCACCGATTGCCGAGGCGCTGCTGGCCCTGGTGCTGATCGACCACGCCCTGCGCCACCGCGCCCAGTGCGGCGACGTGCAGGTGGCGCTGGCGCCGATTGCGGCCAGCTGCTGAGATTACATTTCCAAAAAAAGAGAGCTGTTTCCGCTGGTGTTTAAAAGATTTCAGGTATTTATCTATCTGAAATCGTTTATTTATCAGCGGAAGAAGCTCTTTTTTTAATACTGCATTTGCGCCAAGGCGCTGGCCGTCAAAGGGCGGTGTGCCGGCCACGCATCCGCCAGTTGCCCGTGCAGGTAGGCCGCATCGCTGGCGGTAGTGTGGCTGTCCTGGCCCTGGCTGGCCCACAGCGCGGCGATCATTCCGGCCAGCACATCGCCGGTGCCGCCTGTCGCCAGCCGTGCGTTGCCGGTGGGGTTGATGCGTGGCGGCTGGTTCGGGCTGGCCATGATGCTGCCGCTGCCCTTGAGCAGCACCGTGCAGCCGAGGGTATCGGCCAGGCTTTGTGCGGCAGTCAGGCGGTCGGCCTGCACCTCCTGCGTGTTGGTGGCCAGCAGCCGCGCGGCTTCCAGCGGGTGCGGGGTCAGGATGGTGGGCAGGCCGTTGGCCTGGCGGTTCTTCAGGCGCTGGCGCAGCACGGCATCGGTGGCGACGGCGTTCAGCGCATCGGCATCCAGCACCAGGCGGGCGCTGTGTTCCAGCACCTTGGGCAGCAGCGCCGCCACGCTGCTGCCGCCGCCACAGCCGCAGACCACGGTGCTGCTGCCCAGTTGCGCCAGAGCCGCCACCTGGCTGCGCAGCATGATTTCCGGCGTTTGCGGCAGGTGCGCGAGCTGGCCGTTGTCCAGCAGGTGCAGAAACACCCGGCCTGCGCCCTGGTGCAGCGCTGCCGTGGCGGCCAGAATCGCCGCCCCCTGCATGGCCGCGCCCGCGTGCAGCCCCTGGCCGCCGATGACCAGCACATCGCCAAAACTGCCCTTGTGGCTGGCGTGGCGGCGCGGTGCGGTGGGGGCGGGATGGTGCAGCCAGGCCGTCGGGGCGGGTGTGGGGACGGGCAGGTCGCTCACGCCCAAATCATCGAACCAGACCTGGCCCGCCGCATCGCGCCCGTCGGCGGTGAACAGGCCGGGCGGCAGGGCCAGCAGGCTGACCGTGTGGCGGCTGCGGTTGTGCATCGGCGCTTGCGGCGCGTACCCGGCCTGCCAGTGGCCGGTGTCGGCATCCAGCCCCGAAGGCAGGTCTACCGCCAGGCAGTGCGCCGCGCTGGCGTAGCTGTGCTGGAGCAGGGCGGCGATGCGCTCGTCCGCCGCGCCGGGGCGCAGGCCCAGGCCGAGCAGGGCGTCGATGATCAGGTCGTGCCCGTCCAGCGCGGGGGGCCTGTTGCTCCAGTGAATGCTCTGGTGCTGGGCCTGTTGCAGCGCAAGCAGGGTATCGGCGCTGCAATGTTCGCGCGTGCCCAGCCAGGTGACGGTAACGGCTCGCCCCCGGGCAGCCAGGGCGGCAGCGGCAACCAGACCGTCGCCGCCGTTGTTG
Source organism: Comamonas nitrativorans (assembly GCF_042654765.1). Classification (NCBI taxonomy): domain Bacteria; kingdom Pseudomonadati; phylum Pseudomonadota; class Betaproteobacteria; order Burkholderiales; family Comamonadaceae; genus Comamonas; species Comamonas nitrativorans. Next base: position 134,170 of record NZ_JBHSEW010000008.1, read on the forward strand.
CCGGGGCCGCACAGCACCCAGATGCGCCGGGCGTGCGGGGCCATGGCCTGGGCCACCTGGGCGCAGGCCGTACCGGCGCGTTGCATCAGGCTGGGCTGGGGATGCAGCGCCAGGGCGGCGTGTTCCAGGGCGCGGGTGCTGCGCTGGTTGAATAAAGGATGGGCGGCGCGGGGGAGCAGGGCGGGCATGGGATCAATCCGGCAAGGACAGCGGGCAGGCGGGCTGCGCACCCTGGCGCACGGCGTTGCCGAGCAGGCAGTTTTCGGCCAGCAGCCCCAGGGCAAGCAGGGTGTCGTCGCGCTCGGCGCCGTGCCAGAGCATCAGCCCCATCGGCAGTTCGCCGGGCAGGTGGCAGGGAATGTTCAGGGCGCAGCCATCCAGCATGTTCACCACGCTGGTGTTGCGCAGCAGCAGGCCGTTGGCGGTAAAGAAGGCGGCATCGCGCCGGGCATCCAGGGCCGGGTCGTCGCCGGTGGCCGGGGCCACGGCGGACAGCAGCGGTGCGGTGATCGGCGTGGTGGGACTGAGCAGGGCATCGAACCCGGCAATGCGGCGGTCGATCCGCGCCATCCAGTCCTGGCGGTTGCGTTGCAGGTGCAGGTAATCGGCGGCGGACATGCGCCCCCCGGCCTCGATGCGTTGGCGCACGCGCGGGTCGTAATCGGCAGCGTGCAGGGCCAGCAGGTCCCGGTGCCAGGCAAAGCTTTCTGCCGCCGAGAAGGTGCCGTGGGCGTTCAGCGCGGGCAGTTCCCGCAGTTCGGGCAGGTCGATTTCGACGATGTCGGCCCCGGCCTGGCGCAGCAGATGCAGGCTGCGGGCAAAGCCGTGCGCCACGGCGGGCGCCAGGTCGTCCAGCATGACATCGCGCGGAACGGCCAGCCGCCAGGCGGGCAGCGGGGCGGGGCTGCGCGTGATGCGCCGCGCCGCCAGGATTTCGTGCGCCGTAATGGTATCGCGTACGCTGCGCGTGATGGCGCAGGCCGTATCCAGCGTGGTGGACAGGGGCAGCGTGCCTTGCAACGGCACCCGGCTGGCGGTGGATTTGAAGCCGACCAGCCCGTTGAGCGCCGCCGGAATGCGAATCGACCCGCCCGTATCCGACCCCAGGCCCACCCAGGCGCTGCCGCTGGCCACCGATACTGCCGCGCCCGAGGACGAGCCGCCGGGCACGTACACCTCCCCCGGATCGTGTCCCCACAGCCCGTCCAGCGCGGCGGGCGTGGGGTCGTGCGGATTGGTGCCGACGCCGGAAAAGGCAAACTCCACCATGTGCGTCTGCCCCACGATGGCCGCCCCGGCAGCCCGCAGGCGGGCCACGGCCAGAGCATCGCTGATGGCAGGCGCTTGTTCGCGCAGGACTTTGGAGCCGGCGTGCGTGACCCAACCCTGCACGTCGAACAGGGCCTTGACCGAAACGGCGACCCCGCTCAAAGGCCGGTGCAGCGCCAGGGGCGCAGCAAGGCTGTCTTCCAGGTAGGTATAAGCGTGTCGGCAGGCATGGCTGCGGGCGCGTTCCTGGTTGGCCGCCAGGGCTGCGGCGACTGTGGTGCGGCCCTGCAGCAGCGCCGAGCGCAGGACAGTGAAATCTGAAATCATGGTTTATGCTAAACTCGGCAGGCTTTGCTACTTGCAGCTATGCGGGACGTGCAAAGCACATCAAGCGAAATAGCAAACCAGCTCCCATAAGGTGTTGTTGCTCCCTGTTTTTTGGCAGGGCAGCGGCAAAATCGAGCTGGATTTTAGACCTAACCTTCTGGAGTAACTCTATGTCCGTCACCATGCGCGAAATGCTGGAGGCCGGTGTCCACTTTGGTCACCAAACCCGTTTCTGGGATCCGAAAATGGCTCCCTTCATTTTCGGTCAGCGTAACAAGATCCACATCATCAACCTGGAAAAAACGCTGCCCATGTTCCAGGATGCGCAGAAATTTGCCAAGCAGCTGGCGGCCAAGGGCGGCACCATCCTGATGGTCGGCACCAAGCGCCAGGCCCGCGAACTGGTGGTCGAGCAAGCCCAACGCGCCGGCGTGCCTTACGTCGACCAGCGCTGGCTGGGCGGCATGCTGACCAACTTCAAGACCGTCAAGACCTCGATCAAGCGCCTGAAAGACATGAAGGCCCAGCAGGAAGCCGGTCTGGAATCCCTGTCGAAAAAAGAACAGCTCATGTTCTCCCGCGAGCTGGCCAAGCTGGAAAAAGACATCGGCGGCATCCAGGACATGAACGGCCTGCCGGACGCCATCTTCGTGATCGACGTCGGCTTCCACAAGATCGCCATTTCCGAAGCCAAGAAGCTGGGCATCCCCCTGATCGGCGTGGTGGATACCAACCACAACCCCGCTGGCATCGACTACGTGATCCCCGGTAACGACGACTCGGCCAAGGCCGTGGCGCTGTATGCCCGTGGCATCGCCGACGCCGTCCTGGAAGGCCGCGAAGCTCGCCTGAACGAGGTGGTGCAGGCCGTGTCCAGCGAAGGCACCGACGAGTTCGTCGAAGTGCAAGAAGGCAGCGCTGCCTAAGCACACAAGGTAAGCCTCTCGGCTGCCCTCAGGTGCATGACATGCACCGCAGAACAAAGTGGGGCTCTGGTAGCCCCCTTTTTGTAACTGCAATTTTTCAAGCATTGAACTGAATACGGAGAATCAAAATGGCTGCAATTACCGCAAGCATGGTGGCTGAACTACGCGCAAAGACCGACGCGCCCATGATGGAATGCAAAAAAGCGCTGACCGAAGCCGAAGGCGATATGGCCAAGGCCGAAGAGCTGCTGCGCGTCAAGCTGGGCACCAAGGCCGGTAAGGCCGCCAGCCGCGTGACGGCCGAAGGCGTGGTCGCTTCCTTTGTGGACGGCAACGTGGGCGCCCTGATTGAAGTGAACAGCGAAACCGACTTCGTTTCCAAGAACGACAGCTTCATCGCCATGGCCAAGGCTGCTGCCGAACTGGTCGCCAAGCACAACCCCGCCGATGTCGAAGCCCTGGGCGCCCTGGCCTACGAGCAGGACGGCTTCGGCCCCACCCTGGAAGAAGTGCGCAAGGGCCTGATCGGCAAGATTGGCGAGAACATGTCCTTCCGCCGCTTCAAGCGCTTTGCCGACAGCAACCTGGCGACCTACCTGCACGGTTCGCGCATCGGCGTGATGGTCGAGTTCGACGGCGACGCTGCTGCCGCCAAGGACGTGGCCATGCACGTGGCTGCCATGAAACCCGTGGCCCTGACCAGCGCTGACGTGCCTGCCGAGCTGATCGAGAAAGAGCGTTCCGTCGCTGCCGCCAAGGCCGAAGAATCCGGCAAGCCCGCCGAGATCGTCGCCAAGATGGTCGATGGCGCCGTGCAGAAGTACCTCAAGGAAGTGTCGCTGGCCGACCAGGTGTTCGTGAAGGCCGAGGACGGCAAGCAGACCGTGGGCGCCATGCTCAAGGCCAAGAACACCGCCATCAAGAGCTTCGTGCTGTACGTGGTGGGCGAGGGCATCGAGAAGAAGGCCGACGACTTTGCCGCCGAAGTGGCTGCCCAGGTGGCTGCTGCCAAGGGCGCCTGATCGGGCCTGAAGCGTACTGAATTTGCCCCCGTTTCATCTTTTTGCAGGAAATCACCATGAGCCAACCACAACCCGTACACCAGCGCATCTTGCTCAAACTCTCCGGCGAGGCGTTGATGGGTGAGGATGCCTTCGGCATCAACCAGGCCACGATCGAGCGCATGGTCGCCGAGGTGGCCGAGGTGGCCCGCGTGGGCGTGCAGGTGGCCGTGGTGATTGGCGGGGGCAACATTTTCCGGGGCATTGCCGGCGGTTCGGCCGGCATGGATCGTGCCACGGCCGACTACATGGGCATGCTGGCCACGGTGATGAACGCCCTGGCCCTGGCCGATGCCATGGGCAAGCAGGGCGTGACGGCCCGCGTGATGTCGGCCATCGACATCCAGCAGGTGGTCGAGCCCTACGTGCGTCCCAAGGCCCTGCAGTACCTGGAAGAGGGCAAGGTGGTGATTTTTGCCGCCGGTACGGGCAACCCCTTCTTCACCACCGACACGGCAGCGGCGCTGCGCGGCGCGGAAATCGGTGCGGAAGTGGTGCTGAAGGCGACCAAGGTCGATGGTGTTTATACTGCCGACCCCATGAAGGATCCGACTGCCACGCGCTACGCCCAACTGTCGTTCGACGAAGCGATCGTGCGCAATCTGGGCATCATGGACGCCACGGCCTTTGCGCTGTGCCGGGATCAGAAGCTGCCGATCCGTGTGTTCTCCATCGTCAAGCCGGGCGCACTGATGCGTGTGGTGATGGGCGAGGATGAAGGCACGCTGGTGACTGCCTGATCGCTTTTTTACGTTTCCTGGCCTTCCCTTGTGCAAGCAATGGAAGGCTGTTTGTTTTCAGAGGTAAGCCAAATGACCATTGCCGAAATCAAGAAAAATGCCGAAACCAAGATGGGGCAATCCATCGAGGCGCTGAAAAACAACCTTTCCCGCATCCGCACCGGGCGGGCCAGCCCGCAGCTGCTGGACACCATCCATGTGGATTACTACGGCTCGATGGTGCCGCTGTCGCAGGTGGCCAACCTGTCGCTGATCGATGCCCGCACCATCGGCGTGCAGCCCTGGGAGAAGAACATGGCTGCCAAGGTGGAAAAGGCCATCCGCGAAAGCGATCTGGGCCTGAACCCGGCCTCGCTGGGCGACCTGATCCGCGTGCCCATGCCGCCCATGAGCGAGGAACGCCGCAAGGAAATGACCAAGCTGGCCCGCACCGAAGGCGAAGCTTCCAAGGTCGCCGTGCGCAACCTGCGCCGCGATGCCAATGAAGGCGTGAAAAAGCTGGTCAAGGACAAAGAAGCTTCCGAAGATGATCAAAAGCGCAGCGAAGCCGACATCCAGAAGCTGACCGACAAGTTCATCGCCGAAATCGACACCCTGGTCGCTGCCAAAGAGCAGGACATCATGGCGGTGTAAATGCCCAGTTCCCAGGCCAGTAGGGCCGGTATCGTGCCGCAGCACATTGCCATCGTCATGGACGGCAATGGCCGCTGGGCTACCAGGCGGTTTCTGCCCCGCCTGGCGGGACATAAAAAAGGGGTGGATGCGCTGCGCCGCTGCGTGCGCCTGTGCATCGAGCGCGGCGTGCCGGTGCTGACGGTGTTCGCCTTTTCTTCCGAGAACTGGAATCGTCCGCAGGAAGAAGTCAGCGGCCTGATGGACCTGATGGCCCTGGCGCTGACGCGCGAGGTGCCCGAGCTGGCCCGCGAGGGCGTGCGCCTGCATTTCGTCGGCGAGCGGGCCAGCCTGTCGGACAAGGTGCAGGCCGGTTTTGCCCTGGCCGAAGCGGCCACGGCGCAGAACGGGACGTTGATCCTAAACATCTGCTTCAACTACGGCGGGCGCTGGGACATGGCCCAGGCCGCCGCCCAGGTGGCCGCCCAGGGCTTGGCGCTGACCGAAGAAAATATCAACGCGGCCCTGGCTCTGGCCCATGTGCCCGACCCGGATTTGCTGATTCGCACCGGCGGGGAACTGCGCCTGAGCAACTTCCTGCTGTGGCAGGCGGCGTATACCGAGCTGCTGTTCAGCGATCGGCTCTGGCCCGACTTCGATGCGGCCGACCTGGATGCCGCCATTGCCCAATTTGCCCAGCGGGAGCGCCGTTTTGGCCAGACTTCCGCACAGGTTACGGGTGAATAGTGAAATTGATAGCTTCTACCGCTGATCAAATAACGTTTTCAATGCTTTTAATGCCTGGAATCGTTGCTGGTTCAGTGGAAGAAGCTATATTTTTACCATCCTGCCCATTTTTTCAGAAGGACATCCCGGATGCTTAAACAGCGCGTTATTACGGCCCTGGTGCTGCTGGCGGTATTCCTGCCGGCACTGCTGCATCCCAACACCGCCGGGTTCAACGCCATCGTGGTCTTGATGGTGGCCGCAGGCGCGTGGGAGTGGGGGCAGCTGAACGGCGTCGGCACCGTGGCCACCTGGGCCAGTGCATTGCTGTTGGCCGGGCTGGGCGCCCTGGGCTGGGCGCAGGGCTGGCTGCTGGGCCAGTACCCGCTGCTGTGGCTGGTGGCCGGCAGCGCCTGGGTGCTGGGCGCGGGCTTTCTGGTGCGCAGCGGCGTGCCGGTATGGGCGCGGCTGCCGCTGGCGCTGCGCTGGCCGCTGGGCCTGCTGGCCCTGACTGTCGCCGGGCTGGCCATGGTGCAGGCGCGGGCGTTGGGGGTGAACTTCCTGCTTTCGGTGCTGCTGCTGGTGTGGGTGGCGGATGTGTTCGCCTATTTCACGGGCCGCGCCTTCGGGCAGCGGCTGGTCAAGGTCAAGCTGGCGCCCAGCATCAGCCCCGGCAAAAGCTGGGAGGGCGCCCTGGGCGGTGCCGTCGGCGTGCTGGTCATGGCCCTGGTGTGGGTGCGGTGCGATGCCGGCAATCAGCCTGCGTCCCTCAGTCTTTACAGCCATCTGGCACAGGCCGGCACCGGCTTTCTGGTGCTGTCCGCGCTGTTCCTGACGGCGATGAGCGTCCTGGGCGATCTGGTCGAATCGCTCATCAAGCGCAGCGCCGGGGTCAAGGACAGCAGCCAGCTCCTGCCCGGCCACGGCGGGGTGCTGGATCGCATCGACGCCTTGCTGCCGACCTTGCCGCTGGCCATGATGCTGGTCAGCTATGCCGCCTGAATCGCTTGAATTGCCAGATTTTTCAAAGAGTTTTCCTATGAAGCAACGGCTTACGGTGCTGGGTTCGACCGGCTCCATCGGCACCAGCACGCTGGACGTGGTGCGCCGCCACCCCGAGCAGTTTGAAGTTTTCGCCCTCAGCGCCGCCACCCAGGTCGATGCCTTGCTGGCGCAGTGCCAAGCCTTTGCTCCGCGCTATGCCGTGATGGCAAGTGCAGCACATGCCGCAGAGCTGGCGCGGAAATTGAAGGCAAACAACCTTGAAACCGAGGTGCTGCAAGCGGAAGATGCACTCGAAACCATAGCATCGCACGAGGATGTGGACACCGTCATGGGTGCCATCGTCGGTGCGGCGGGCCTGGCCCCCTGTCTGGCTGCGGCGCGGGCGGGCAAGCGTCTGCTGCTGGCGAACAAAGAGGCCCTGGTCGTCGGCGGCGCCCTGTTCATGGAAACGGTGCGCCACCACGGCTGCACGCTGCTGCCGATCGACAGCGAGCATTCCGCCATCTTCCAGTGCCTGCCCGAAGACCGCAGCGCCTGGGCGCAGCGCGTGCATAGCATCATCCTCACGGCCTCGGGCGGGCCGTTTCGCCAGCGCGATCCGGCCACGCTGCATACGGTGACGCCTGCGCAGGCGTGCAAGCATCCCAATTTCAGCATGGGGCGCAAGATTTCCGTCGATTCGGCCACCATGATGAACAAGGCGCTGGAGGTGATCGAAGCCCGCTGGCTGTTCGACATGGCGCCGCAGCAGATCCGCGTCGTCATCCACCCCGAGCAGATCGTGCATTCCATGGTGCAGTTGCAGGACAGCTCCATCCTGGCGCAACTGGGCACGCCGGACATGCGCGTGCCCATCGCCTGCGGGCTGGCCTGGCCCGAGCGCATCGCCAGCGGGGTCGAACCGCTGGACTTCACCCGGCTGGCGGCACTTACCTTCGAAGAGGCCGATGCCGTGCGCTTCCCCGGCCTGCACCTGTCCTGGCAAGCCTTGCAGGCGCCGGAAGGCACGACCACCGTCCTGAATGCCGCCAACGAGGTGGCCGTGGCCGCCTTTCTGGAAGAGCGCCTGCGCTTTGACCGCATCCAGGCCGTCAATCAGGCCACGCTGGCGCAACTGGTGCCCCAGGAGCGCCCCGGCAGCGTCGCCGCCTTGCTGGAACTGGACGCCCAGGCGCGTTCCGTGGCCGCCGCCCTGGCCCGGCGCTGGGCCGTGGGCTAAGGGGGCGCCATGCTGCTGACCATTCTGGCTTTTGCCCTGGCGCTGGGCCTGCTGATCGCCATCCACGAATACGGCCACTACCGCGTGGCGGTGGCCTGCGGCGTCAAGGTGCTGCGTTTTTCCATCGGCATGGGCAAGCCCCTGCTGCGCTGGCGCAAAAAGGGCGCGGATACCGAATTTGTCATCGCCGCGCTGCCCCTGGGCGGCTATGTGCGGATGCTCGATGAGCGCGAGGGTGCGGTTGCCCCCGAGGAGCGCCATCTGGCCTTCAACAACCAGCCGTTGCGTTCGCGGGCCGCCATTGTCGCGGCCGGGCCGCTGGCCAATCTGCTGCTGGCCGTGGCCCTCTACAGCGTGGTCAATTGGCTGGGCGTGCAGGCACCCAAGGCGGTTGTCTCCAGCCCCGTGGCCGGCAGCATGGCCGAGCGGGCCGGGTTGCAGGCGCAGGACTGGGTGCAGGCCGTGCAGACCGACGGGGAGCGCCAGCCGCTGCGCTCCTGGGAAGACCTGCGCTGGGAACTGACCCAGGGCGCATTGCAGGGGCGCGATCTGCGGCTGGAAGTCACGGACACGCGCGGCCTGCATGTGCGGCAGGTGCTGCTGCCCCTGTCGAACGTGCAGACCGACGAGGTGGACGCGGCCCTGATGCAGCGCATCGGCATCGTCGCGCCGTGGATGCCCGCCGTCATCGGCGAGGTACTGCCGGACAGCCCGGCCAGCGCTGCGGGCCTGCTGGCCGGCGATACCGTGCTGCGCGTGGATGGGCAGTCCATGCAGGACGGTGCCCAGCTGCGGCAGGTAATTCAGAAAAATGCGCAGGGGCGCCCGCAAGCCTGGGCGCTGGAGCGTGCCGGGCAGCCGCTGCAACTGACGGTGACGCCGCAGGTGCTGGAGGGCCCGCAAGGCCCCTATGGCCGCATCGGCGCCATGATCGGCACCGCGCCGGAAATGGTGACGGTGGAATACGGCCTGTGGGACGGCCTTGCCGCCGGTGCGGCCAAGACCTGGGATGTGGCGGCCCTGAGCCTGCGCATGATGGGCAAGATGCTGGTGGGCGAGGCTTCGGTGAAAAACCTGAGCGGGCCTTTGACCATCGCCGATTACGCCGGTAAATCGGCCAGCCTGGGGCTGACGCAGTATCTGGTGTTTCTGGCCCTCATCAGCGTCAGCCTGGGGGTGCTCAATCTCTTGCCGCTGCCCGTCTTGGACGGTGGGCACCTGATGTATTATCTATGGGAGGCGGTGACCGGGCATCCAGTCAGTGAAAGATGGATGCAAGGACTGCAACGGTTGGGGATCGGCGTGTTGGTACTGTTGATGGCTATTGCGCTGTTTAATGATATATACCGCCTTCTTGCTTCATAACTAATTGGTTGCTTTATCAAAAATTTCCTGCGCAGTTCTGTGCAGGCTGTCTTGAATTCTCATGAAACTACCCGTTCAATGCTTTGGTGCCCGCACTGCCGTGGCGGCAGCGGCGCTGCTGACTGTGGCCCAAATGGCCTGGGCCCTGGAGCCTTTTAAAGTCGAAGATATTCGCGTCGAAGGCTTGCAGCGTGTCGAGGCAGGCACCGTGTTCGCCTCCATGCCGCTGCGCGTCGGCGATGAATACGACGATGAAAAGGGCGCTGCCGCCATTCGCGCCCTGTTTGCGCTGGGGCTGTTCAAGGATGTGCGCCTGGAAGCCAATGGCGACGTGCTGGTGGTGGTGGTCGAGGAACGCCCGACGATTGCCAACGTGGAATTTGTCGGCACCAAGGAGTTCGATAAGAAAGCCCTGGTGCAGTCGATGCGTGACGTCGGCCTGGCCGAAGGCCGTCCTTTCGACAAGGCGTTGGCCGACCGTGCCGAGCAGGAACTCAAGCGCCAGTACATCAGCCGCAGCCTGTATGGTGCCGAAGTCGTGACCACGGTCACGCCGATGGAACGCAATCGGGTGAACCTGACGTTCTCCGTGGTCGAGGGCAAGGCCGCCAAAATCAACGAAATTCGTATCGTTGGTGCCAAGGCGTTCAGCGAATCGACACTGAAAAAACAGATGGACCAGGATACCGGCGGCTGGATGAGCTGGTACACCAAGTCCAATCGCTATGCCCGCAGCAAGCTGAATGCGGACTTGGAATCGCTGCGCTCTTATTACCTCAAGCGTGGCTATATTGATTTCCGCATCGATTCGACCCAGGTGGCGATTTCCCCGGACAAGAAAAACATCTCCCTGGTGATCAATGTTCATGAAGGGGAACGTTTCGTTGTTTCGGATATTCGCCTGGAGGGCAACTATCTTGATCGGGATGACGAATTCAAGTCTCTGGTGAAAATCAAACCCGGACAGCCGTACAACGCAGAGCTGGTGACCGATACTACCAAGGCGTTCGCCGACCATTTCAGCAATTTCGGATTCGCTTTTGCCCATGTCGAGGCTGTGCCGGAAATTGACCGGGAAAACAACCGTGTCAGCTTCGTACTGCAAGCCGACCCCTCGCGCCGCGCGTACGTGCGCCGCATCCAGATTGCCGGCAATGAACGCACGCGGGACGAAGTGATTCGCCGGGAGTTCCGTCAGTACGAGTCTTCCTGGTACGACGGCGACAAGATCAAGCTTTCGCGTGATCGCATCGATCGTCTGGGTTTCTTTACCGAAGTGGATATGGATACCCAGGAAGTTCCGGGGTCGCCCGACCAGGTGGATTTGGTGACGACGGTGAAAGAAAAACCCACGGGGTCGGTCACATTGGGCGCTGGTTTCTCCAGTGCTGAAAAAGTCACCCTGAGCTTCGGGATCAAGCAGGAAAATGCCTTTGGTTCCGGTAACTACTTGGGGATTGACGTCAATACCGGTAAATACAACCGGACACTGGTGTTGAGTACCACGGATCCGTATTTCACACAGGACGGTGTTTCCCGCACGATTGACCTGTACTACCGCACGTCGCGTCCCTATTCCTACGTGGTGGATGACAGCGAAGTCAGTACCAGTGACATGTATAAAATCGTCTCGAAAGGTGCTTCGATTCGTTTCGGCGTCCCTTTCACGGAATTGGATACGGTTTACTTTGGCATCGGGGCCGAACAGACCAGTATCAAGTCCGGACAGTACATGCCTATGTACTTCAGCCCCTATTCCGGGAAAAGCAACACGGCAATTCCTCTGACCTTAGGTTGGGGGCGTGACTCTCGCGATAGCGCCCTGGCACCTAATGAGGGGCGTTACCAGCGCCTGAATGCCGATTGGTCGATGGCTGGTGACCTCAAATACATCAAGGCCAATTACCAGTTTCAGCAATACATTCCGGTGACCAAGGCGATCACTTTTGCCTTCAATACCGAGCTGGGATGGGGCAAGGGCCTGGGCGGGAAGGACTTCCCGGTATTCAAGAACTTCTATGCCGGTGGTTTGGGTTCGGTACGTGGCTTTGACCAGGGAAGTCTGGGGCCTCGCTCCTACTGCTACCAGGGTGAAACCGGGGCCCCGAACAATTGCACTTCTTACTCGTTTGTCGGCGGTGCCAAACTGGCAGTGATGAACCTTGAGTTGATTGCCCCGTTCCCTGGCAACGGCAATGACAAGACCCTGCGCTGGTTTACCTTTGTGGATGCAGGGAACGTTTTTGCCGAAAATGATCCAATCCGGGCTGGAGAGTTTCGTGCTTCGGCCGGTATTGGTCTGAGCTGGATTTCTCCATTAGGACCTTTGCGTTTGGCTTGGGCAACACCTTTGCGTAAAAAACCGCAAGATAAATTGCAAAAAATTCAATTTCAAATCGGGACTTCTTTCTAATGAAAAAATTCACTCGTACCATCGTCGCCGCATCCTTGCTGGCTGGCCTGAGCTTTTCCGCTTTTGCTGATTTCAAAGCCGGTTTTGTGAATACGGACCGTGTTTTCCGCGAAGCCAATGCAGCAAAAGCAGCACAAACCAAGCTTGAGCAGGAATTTTCCAAGCGGGAAAAAGAGCTGATCACCCTGCGTGATGGCCTCAAGCGTAGCTCGGACGCTTTCGAGCGTGACGCGCCGACCATGTCGGAAAGCCAGCGCATCGCCAAACAGCGCGATCTGGTCGATCAAGACCGGGAGTTCCAGCGCAAGAGCCGTGAGTTCCAGGAGGACCTGGGCAATCGCAAGAATGAAGAATTGGCCCGTGTCCTGGACCAGGCCAACAAGGTCGTGCAGCAGGTTGCCGAGGCCGAGCAGTACGACGTCATCCTGCAGGAAGCGGTTTATGTCAATCCCAAGCACGACATCACCGACAAAGTGATCAAGGCCCTGAACGCTGCCAAGTAAGCGGGCACAACAAGTGAGTTTGCGGCTTGGTCAGATCGTCGATGCCTTGGGCGGGAGCCTGGAGGGCGGCGACCGCGATACGGTGATTGTGCGGATCGCTCCGCTGGAGACGGCGGATGCGAGCAGCATCAGCTTTCTGCACAACCCGCGCTATGTCACGCAGCTGGCGCACTCCAAGGCGGCCTGTGTCATCGTGGCTGAAACCATGCGCGAGGCGGCTCTGGCACACGGGACCTGTATCGTGACCCCGGATCCCTATGTCTACTTTGCCCGTCTGACCCAGCTGTGGCAGGCGCAGCAGCCGGCGGCCTGGCCGGTCGGCATTCATCACTCGGCCATTGTGCATCCCCAAGCACAGGTGGATCCCACGGCAACGATTGGCCCGCAGTGTGTTGTCGAGCGTGGTGCAGTGATTGGTGCCCATACCGTGCTGCGTTCGCATGTGCATGTCGGCGAAAGGTGCCGTATCGGGCAGCGTTGCTTATTGCACCCGGGGGTGGTGGTTGGCGCGGATGGTTTTGGCTTCGCCAAACAGGCAGGGCGCTGGCACAAGATAGAGCAGCTGGGGGCGGTCGCCATTGGCGACGATGTGGAAATCGGCGCCAATACCTGTATCGATCGCGGTGCGCTGGATGACACCGTCGTTGCAGACGGGGTCAAGATCGACAATCTGGTGCAGATTGCGCACAACGTCAGAATAGGTGCGCATACGGTTATTGCCGGGAATACGGGTATTGCCGGGAGTGCCCGGATTGGGGCCCATTGCTCTATCGGCGGCGCCGCCAATATTCTTGGCCATCTGGAAATCGCCGATGGCACGAGTATCTCCCCTACTTCCATGGTGACGCGCTCCATTCACAAGCCTGATTTGTATACTGGAATTTTCCCGCTCCAAACCAATACGGAATGGGAGAAAAATGCGGCATCGTTCAAGCAGCTCTATCAGCTGCGCGAACGTATTAAGAAACTTGAAAAAGCGTTGGATGCTTTGACTGGGGATAAATAAGAATCATGATGAATATTCACGCAATTCTGAAGCAGCTGCCTCACCGTTACCCGTTCTTGCTGGTTGATAAAGTCGTTGAGCTGGAACGTAATACCCGCATTCTGGCGGTGAAGAACGTGACTTTCAATGAACCGTTCTTCATGGGGCACTTTCCTGGCCGTCCCGTAATGCCCGGGGTCTTGATGCTGGAAGCGCTGGCACAAGCCGCTGGCTTGCTGGCTTTCGATGCCATGGGCCAGGTACCGGATGAAAACAATATCTATTATTTCGTCGGGATTGATTCGGCGCGTTTCAAGCGCCCTGTCGAGCCGGGCGATCAGTTGTTGCTGGAGGCGTCCATTGACCGTATTCGTGCCGGCATCTGGAAATTTAAGGGCGTGGCACGGGTTGGCGAAGAAGTGGCCTGCGAGGCCGAGCTGATGTGTACCATGCGTTACGTTGGGCCGGACAAGTCGGCGCAATAACGGTGCGTTGCCAATGTCGGATTTGATTCATCCAACCGCGATCATTGCCGAGGGTGCAGTTCTGCACCCTTCTGTATCTGTTGGTCCCTACAGCGTGATTGGCCCGCATGTCCAGGTGGGGGAAGGTTCGCGCATCGGGCCGCATTGCGTGATTGACGGACATACTCGGATTGGGCGCAACAATCAGGTTTTTCAGTTTTCCTCGCTGGGGGCGCAGCCACAGGACAAGAAGTATGCGGGGGAAGTGACTTATCTTGAAATCGGTGATGGCAATACGATTCGGGAGTTCTGCACTTTCAACACGGGAACGGCCCAGGACGGAGGCATCACCCGGATAGGCAATGACAACTGGATCATGGCCTATGTGCATATCGCCCACGATTGCCAGCTTGGCAACCATACGATTCTGGCGAATAACGCCACCCTGGCCGGTCATGTGCATGTGGGGGATTGGGTCATCCTGGGCGGGTTGTCCGGGGTGCATCAGTTCACTCATATTGGTGCCCATGCCATGGCAGGTTTCTCCAGTCATATCTCTCAGGATATTCCGCCCTTCATGATGGTCGATGGCAATCCTCTGGCCGTGCGTGGGTTCAATGTCGAAGGACTGCGGCGCCGAGGATTTTCTGCCGAACGCATCCGTGCAGTGAAAGCCATGCACAAACTGCTCTACCGGCAGGGGCTGACATTGCAGGCGGCCATTGCCGCCTTGCCTGCCATTGCCGAAGAAATCCCGGACGCCAGGGAAGACGTTGCCTTGATGCAGGATTTTCTAGCCACTGCCACTCGCGGTATTGCCCGGTAATGGCAGACCCGGCTTTGGCACTGGCTGTGCCGCCCCGCATTGCCATGGTGGCGGGCGAGACTTCCGGGGACTTGCTCTCCGGCTTGCTGCTGGATGGGTTGCTGCGGCGCTGGCCGGACTTGTATTCCTATGGTATCGGCGGGCCGATGATGCAGCAGCGGGGGTTTCAGGCTCTCTATAGCAGCGAGCGGCTGGCGGTGCATGGTTACAGCCTGGAAGTGCTTTTGCGCTTGCACGATATCTTGCAGATCCGCAAAACCTTGCGTCAGCGGCTGCAAACCGAGCGTCCGGCGGTTTTTGTCGGAGTGGACGCGCCGGACTTTAATCTGGGGCTGGAGCGTGACTTACGCGCCAGCGGCATCAAGACGGTGCATTTTGTCTGTCCGTCGATCTGGGCCTGGCGTCCGGAGCGGGTACACAAAATTCGGGCGGCGGCCGACCATGTCTTGTGCCTGTTCCCGTTTGAGCCGCAACTGTTGGCACAGCATGACATCGCTGCAAGCTATGTGGGCCATCCCCTGGCCCAGGTCATTCCGATGCAGCCGGACAAACTGGCGGCCCGTCAGCAATTGGGGCTGGATATCGATGCCCCGGTGCTGGCCGTGCTGCCCGGTAGCCGCCGGGCAGAAGTGCAATACATTGCCCGTCCTTTCCTGCAGGCCGCTGCCTTGTTGTTGCAACGCTTGCCGCAGTTGCAGGTCGTGCTGCCGGCGGTTCCTGCCTTGTTCGACCCGCTTGCAGCCTTGGTGCAGGAGCTGGGGTTGGCAGGTCAGGTGCGGCTGCTGCGTGGTCAATCGCACCAGGCGCTGGCCGCTTGCGACTGCACCTTGATTGCCAGCGGCACGGCCACGTTGGAAGCGGCATTGTTCAAGCGTCCGATGGTCATCAGCTACCGGATGCACCCCATCAGCTGGCGTCTGATGCGGCGCAAGCAGTTGCAGCCGTGGGTCGGGCTGCCCAATATTTTGGGTGGCGAGTTTGTCGTGCCTGAGTTGTTGCAGGAGCAAGCGACGCCTGCCGCTTTGGCCGATACCGTGGAGCAGTGGCTGGTGCCTGAGTCGGGCGCCAGGGTGGCCGCAGTGGCGCAGCGGTTTACCGCGTTGCACCATTCCCTGTTGCGGGACACGGCAACGCTGGCGGCCCAGGCCATTGAAAAACTTTTGTATGTCTGAACAAACGATTTTGCCCTGGCAAAGCGAAGGCTTGCTGGCCGGGGTCGATGAGGCGGGCCGTGGCCCCTTGGCCGGGCCGGTGATGGCCGCTGCGGTGATTCTGGACGAGCTGCAGCCGATTGCTGGACTGACCGACTCGAAGAAGCTCACGGCCAAACGCCGGGAAGCCTTGTTCGATGAAATCCGGGCCAAAGCCCTGTGTTTTTGCGTGGCCCAGGCGTCGGTGGAAGAAATCGACCGTCTCAATATCCTGCAAGCGACCATGCTGGCCATGCAGCGAGCTGTGGAGGGCTTGCGCCTGAAGCCATCGCTGGTGCAGGTGGATGGCAACCGGTTGCCACGCCTGACGGTGCAGGCCGAGGCGATTGTCAAAGGCGATTTGCTGGTGCCTGCCATTTCTGCGGCCTCCATCCTGGCCAAGGTGACGCGGGACCGCTGGTGCGAGACGTTTGCGCAGAGCTACCCGGATTACGGTTTCGGGGCGCACAAAGGGTATGGCACGGCGCTGCACCTCCAGGCGTTGGCCCGCTATGGTGCGACGCCTGAGCATCGGCGCAGTTTCGCTCCGGTGGCGCGGGCAGTGCAAGCAGGCACAGGGAGTTAAAAGGGATGAAGGTTTTGGAAATCAGCTCGCGGGACAACGGGTTTGTCAAAGACCTCCGGCGCTTGGCGCGTGAGGCGGGCGCCTACCGGCGTCTGGGCTACCTATGGCTTGAGGGCGATCACCTGTGCCGCGCGGCCCTGGCGCGGGGAATCCGGCCCAATACCGCCGTATTTTCAGCATCTTTTTGGTCTCAAACGCCTGTGGAGTGGGCGCAAGCAGCTACTAAAGTGGTAGTTCTTTCCGATGCCTTGTTTGCCGACATCAGCGGCCTGGAATCCCCGGCCCGGATGGGATTCATCCTGCCCTGGTCGGGACAGGATGCAGCGTTGCACCCGGGGGTGCCGACCTTGGTGCTGGATCGGGTACAGGACGCGGGCAACGTGGGCGCCATGCTGCGCAGCGCCAGTGCCTTCGGCTTTGCCCAGGTATTGGCCTTGAAGGGCACGGCAGCCTTGTGGAGCCAGAAAGTGCTGCGCTCAGGCATGGGGGCGCATTTTGGGTTGCACCTGGTCGAATCGGCCACGGCTGCGGATATTGCACGCTTGAACCTGCCGCTGCTGGCCACCAGTTCGCACCAGGGGGCGTTCATCCACCAGGCCGATTTGCCGTGGCCCTGTGCCTGGGCCATGGGGCACGAAGGGCAGGGGGTGGGGGCGGAAGTGGCCCGGCAGGCCAGCCAATGGGTACGCATTGCCCAGCCAGGGGGGGAAGAGTCGCTCAACGTGGCGGCGGCTGCCGCCATTTGCCTCCATGCAAGCGCGGTTCAGGGGATGAATAAACGGGGGTAATCCCTAGAAGATCAAGGACAGAATCGCTGCTTGTGAATATAATGAGAGGCTTTCAGCGATTCTTTCTTTGCGCCTGGCGTCGTTTTTTTGCTACTACCTGCTGACAAGCTCTTGTGCCGCTCACCTTGCGAGTGTGAGGGGTGCACGCTGGGCGTAACCGTAATTCAAATCGGAGAACCCAGTGCTTTTGTCTCTTCAGGGAGCGTTCCCATCCGCCATTCTGGCGCTCGCAGACGGCACGGTCTTTATTGGCAACTCCATCGGTAGCACAGGTACTACCGTGGGTGAAGTGGTGTTCAACACTGCCATGACCGGCTATCAGGAAATCCTCACAGACCCCAGCTACTGTCAGCAAATCGTTACTTTGACCTATCCGCATATTGGCAACTATGGCGTCAATACCGAGGATATGGAGTCTGCCAAGGTGCAGGCTGCCGGATTGGTCATTCGTGATTTGCCCTTGACCGTCAGCAACTTCCGTTCCGAGCAAGGTTTGTCCGAGTTTCTGGTCAGCCAGGGCACGGTTGCCATTGCCAATGTCGATACCCGGCGTTTGACGCGCGTGCTGCGCGAAAAAGGGGCGCAAAACGGCGCCATCGTCGGCCTGGCTGCGGGTGAAGAAGCCACGCCTGAGCGCATCGTTGCTGCCGTGGCGGCCGCGCAAAACGCCCCCAGCATGGCCGGGCTGGACCTGGCCAAGGTGGTCAGCACCCCTCAACCCTATGCCTGGGAGCAGACCGAGTGGGTGCTGGGCCAGGGCTTTGGCCAGTTGGAAAACCCGCGCTTTCACGTTGTGGCGTACGACTTCGGCGTCAAGCGCAACATCTTGCGCATGCTGGTCAGCCGTGGCTGCAAACTGACCGTGGTGCCCGCACAGACCCCGGCTGCCGAGGTGCTGGCGCTCAACCCCGATGGCATCTTTTTGTCCAACGGCCCGGGCGATCCGCAGCCGTGCGACTACGCCATTGCTGCCGTCCAGACCTTCCTGGAAAAAGACATTCCCCTGTTCGGTATCTGCCTGGGCCACCAGATCATGGCGCTGGCCCTGGGGGCCAAGACCTTCAAGATGGCCCACGGCCACCATGGCGGCAACCATCCGGTGAAAACGCTGGCGAACGACCACGTGTGCATTACCAGCCAGAACCATGGCTTTGCGGTGGAGACGGCCTCGCTGCCCGCCAATGTGCGTCCCACGCACACCAGCCTGTTCGACGACACCTTGCAGGGGCTGGAATGCACGGACAAGCCGGCGTTCAGCTTCCAGGGCCACCCGGAAGCCGCCCCCGGCCCCAACGATATTGGCCATTTGTTTGACCGCTTCATTGCGTCCATGGCAGCCGCGCAGGAGAAAAACTAATGCCAAAACGTACTGATATTCAAAGCATCCTCATCATCGGCGCCGGCCCCATCATCATCGGCCAGGCCTGCGAGTTCGACTACTCCGGCGTGCAAGCCTGCAAGGCGCTGCGCGAGGAGGGCTACCGCGTCATCCTGATCAACAGCAACCCTGCGACGATCATGACCGACCCGGCCACGGCGGACGTCACCTACATCGAGCCGATCACCTGGCAGACGGTGGAGCAGATCATCGCCAAGGAGCGCCCCGACGCCATTCTGCCCACCATGGGCGGGCAGACGGCGCTGAACTGCGCCCTGGACCTGTGGCACCACGGCGTGCTGGAAAAGTACGGCGTGGAGCTGATCGGCGCCAAGCCCGAAGCCATCGACAAGGCCGAAGACCGCCTGAAGTTCAAGGACGCCATGACCAAGATCGGTCTGGAGTCCGCACGCTCGGGCATTGCCCACAGCATGGACGAAGCCTGGGCGGTGCAAAAGCGCGTGGGCTTCCCCACCGTGATCCGCCCCAGTTTCACCCTGGGCGGCACGGGCGGCGGCATTGCCTATAACTCCGAAGAGTTTGAAACCATCGCCAAGCGTGGCCTGGAGGCTTCGCCCACCAACGAGCTGCTGATCGAAGAATCGCTGCTGGGCTGGAAAGAGTTCGAGATGGAAGTGGTGCGCGACAAGGCGGACAACTGCATCATCATCTGCTCGATCGAAAACCTCGACCCCATGGGCGTCCACACGGGCGATTCGATCACCGTGGCCCCGGCGCAGACTCTGACCGACCGCGAATACCAAATCCTGCGCGACGCCAGCATTGCCGTGCTGCGCGAAATCGGCGTGGATACCGGCGGCTCCAACGTGCAGTTCGCCATCAACCCCAAGGATGGCCGCGTCATCGTCATCGAGATGAACCCGCGCGTTTCGCGCTCTTCGGCACTGGCCTCCAAGGCCACGGGCTTCCCGATTGCCAAGGTCGCGGCCAAGCTGGCCGTGGGCTACACGCTGGACGAGCTGAAGAACGAAATCACCGGCGGCGCCACCCCGGCATCGTTCGAGCCGACCATCGACTACGTGGTCACGAAGATCCCGCGTTTCGCTTTCGAGAAATTCCCCGCCGCCAACGACCGCCTGACCACGCAGATGAAATCCGTGGGCGAGGTCATGGCCATGGGCCGCACCTTCCAGGAATCCTTCCAGAAAGCCCTGCGCGGCCTGGAAGTGGGCGTGGACGGCATGAACGAAAAAACCCAGGACCGCGAAGTGCTGGAAAAGGAGCTGGGCGAGCCCGGCCCTGAACGTATCTGGTACGTGGGCGACGCCTTTGCGATGGGCCTGTCGGTGGACGAAGTGTTCGACCTGACCAAGATCGACCGCTGGTTCCTGGTGCAGATCGAGCAGATCGTGAAGATCGAACTCGACCTGGACAAGCTCTATGAAGAAAAGGGCGAGCAGGCCCTGGCGTCGCTGGACGCGGCCATCCTGCGCACCTTGAAGCAGAAGGGCTTTTCCGACCGCCGCCTGGCCAAGCTGCTGCACACCACCGAGAAAGCCGTGCGCGAAGCCCGCCGTGCGTTGCAAGTGCGCCCGGTCTACAAGCGCGTGGACACCTGCGCTGCCGAGTTCGCCACCAATACCGCCTACATGTATTCCACGTATGACGAGGAATGCGAAGCGGCTCCGACGAACAAGAAAAAAATCATGGTGCTGGGCGGTGGCCCCAACCGTATCGGCCAGGGGATCGAGTTCGACTACTGCTGCGTCCACGCCGCCCTGGCGATGCGCGAGGATGGTTACGAAACCATCATGGTCAACTGCAACCCCGAGACCGTCTCCACCGACTACGACACCTCTGACCGCCTGTATTTCGAGCCGCTGACGCTGGAGGACGTGCTGGAAATCGTCGATCTGGAAAAGCCCGAGGGCGTCATCGTCCAGTACGGCGGCCAGACCCCCTTGAAACTGGCCCTGGGCCTGGAAAAAGAGGGCGTGCCCATCATCGGCACCACGCCGGACATGATCGACGCTGCCGAAGACCGCGAGCGGTTCCAGAAACTGCTCCACGACCTGCAACTGCGCCAGCCGCCCAACGCCACGGCCCGTACCGAAGCCGAAGCGCTGGAAAAAGCCGCCGCCCTGGGTTACCCCCTGGTGGTGCGCCCCAGCTACGTGCTGGGGGGCCGTGCGATGGAAATCGTGCATGAGCAGCGCGACCTGGAGCGCTACATGCGCGAAGCGGTGAAGGTCAGCAATGATTCGCCCGTGCTGCTGGACCACTTCCTGTCCAACGCCATCGAGTGCGACGTGGACTGCGTGCGCGATGCTACCGGCGCCGTCTTTATCGGCGGCGTGATGGAGCATATCGAGCAAGCGGGCGTGCATTCCGGCGACTCGGCCTGCTCGCTGCCGCCGTACTACCTGAAAGCCGAAACCGTCGCTGAAATCAAGCGCCAGACCGCTGCCATGGCCCAGGGCCTGAACGTGGTCGGCCTGATGAACGTGCAGTTCGCCATCCAGGAAACCGACAACGGCGACGTGATCTACGTGCTGGAAGTCAATCCCCGTGCCAGCCGTACCGTGCCCTTCGTCAGCAAGGCCACCGGCATCCAGCTGGCCAAGGTGGCGGCCCGCTGCATGGCCGGTCAGACCCTGGCCCAGCAGGGCGTGACCAAGGAAGTGACCCCGCCGTACTTCAGCGTGAAAGAGGCCGTGTTCCCCTTCGTCAAGTTCCCCGGCGTGGACACCATTCTCGGCCCCGAGATGAAGTCCACCGGCGAGGTCATGGGCGTGGGCAAGACCTTTGGCGAAGCCTTTGTCAAGAGCCAGCTCGGCGCCGGCGTGGTCCTGCCCACCGAAGGCAAGGTGTTCCTGACCATCAAGAACGCCGACAAGCCGCGTGCCGTGCAGGTGGCCCGTGAGCTGTCAAGCATGGGCTTCGGCCTGGTCGCCACCAAGGGCACTGCCGCTGCGCTGGCCGCTGCCGGGCTGGACGTGCAGGCCGTGAACAAGGTCACCGAAGGCCGCCCGCACGTCGTGGACATGATCAAGAACGGCGAGATCGCCATGGTCATCCACACCGTGGAAGACCGGCGCAACGCCATTGCCGACTCGCGGGCCATCCGCACCAGCGCCCTGGCCGCCCGCGTGACCACCTTCACCACCATCTTTGGCGCAGAAGCCGCCGTCGATGGCATGAAGGCCATGCGTGCCGGGCAGTTGAGCGTCACTTCCGTGCAAGAGCTGCAAACGCTGCTGGCCTCGGCCTGAGCCTGCCAAGGTGGTGGGCGTGCCGCAGTAAACGCGGCATAATAGCCACCTGTTACCTAGGAAAACCGCCGCGCGAATCGCTTGCGCGGCGGTTTGCTTTTGGGGCGTTCAATCCAAGCCGCTGCGCTTCTGGACATGCCCTTGTGATGGCCCGGCCTGCCGGGCCGTCCAGCCGTATGTGGAGAAACTAGTTATGGCAACCTTACCCATTACCAAGCGTGGCGCTGAAAAGCTCAAAGAAGAACTGCAGCGCTTGAAAACCGTGGAGCGTCCCGCCGTGATCGCCGCCATTGCCGAGGCCCGTGCCCAGGGCGATCTGAGCGAAAACGCCGAATACGAGGCCGCCAAGGACCGCCAGGGCTTTATCGAAGGCCGCATCATGGAGATCGAAGGCAAGCTTTCTGCCGCCCAGATCATCGACCCCGGCAGCCTGGATGCCGGCGGGCGCATCGTCTTTGGTGCGACCGTGGATTTGGAAGATGAAGACACCGGCACCGCCGTCACCTACCAGATCGTCGGCGAGGACGAGGCCGACTTGAAACTGGGCCTGATCAACGTCTCCAGCCCCATCGCCCGCGCCCTGATCGGCAAGGAGGA
The DNA here is from genome assembly GCF_042654765.1 of Comamonas nitrativorans. NCBI lineage: Bacteria > Pseudomonadati > Pseudomonadota > Betaproteobacteria > Burkholderiales > Comamonadaceae > Comamonas > Comamonas nitrativorans. The sequence goes on from NZ_JBHSEW010000008.1 coordinate 156,383, forward strand.
GGGCGACGTCGCCGTGGTCATGGCCCCCGGCGGCGAACGCAGCTACGAAGTGGTGGCGGTGAAGTATCTTTGAATAATTTGATAGCTGCTACTGCTTTAAATACAACGATTTTTTGTCATAAATTATCTGAAATCGTTTGATATCAAGCGGTGGCAGCTATTAAAAATACTGTTGCTGTATGGCTGCAAGAGAAAAGATGCACCAGGGTAGCTGTTTGTGTGGCGCGGTTGTATTGCGCTTGCGCTCTGAACCCAAGGCTGTCACGAACTGCCATTGCAGAATGTGCCAAAAGCAGCATGGCGCTGCATTTGCCACCTATGCAAGTGTGCCCAGGGCGGATCTGGAATATCTCTCCGGCCAAGAGCTGCTTACCTCTTACCGTTCCTCTGGAAGCGTCATAAGAAAATTTTGTAGCGTTTGTGGCTCGAATATCGAATGGAGCGGCAGTGCCGATTTTCCCGATTGGGTGTCCATCGCTGTGGCATTGATCGATACCCGTTTCCAACCAAAGAGCATCCAGAATATCCATCTGGATTCCAAGGCATGTTGGCTGCAGAACGGCTGAACTGGATATACCAAAGTGCTCCGGTTGATTCAAACCTTGCATGGCATATAAAAAACGCTACGACAGCCACCGCTGCGTAGCGTTTTTTATGGCCGATCCAGCCCGGCTGTTTACAAATTCCCCACCATGTTTTTCGCCACCACCCACTGGTCGAACTGCTCGGCAGTCAGGTGCCCGCTGGCAATGGCCGCTTCGCGCAGGGTGGTGCCTTCCTTGTGCGCTTTCTTGGCGATGGTGGCCGCCTTGTCGTAGCCGATGTGCGGGTTCAGCGCCGTGACCAGCATGAGGGAGCGTTCGACCAGCTCGCCGATGCGCTCGCGGTTGGGTTCGATGCCCACGGCGCAATGGTCGTTGAAGCTGCGCATGCCGTCGGCCAGCAGGCGCACGCTTTGCAGGAAGTTGTGCGCCACCATGGGGCGGAAGACGTTCAGCTCGAAGTTGCCGCTGGCGCCGCCCACGTTGATGGCCACGTCGTTGCCCAGCACCTGGGCGCACGCCATGGTCAGGGCCTCGCACTGGGTGGGATTGACCTTGCCGGGCATGATGGACGAGCCGGGCTCGTTCTCCGGGATGCTGATTTCGCCGATGCCGCTGCGCGGCCCGCTGGCCAGCCAGCGCACGTCGTTGGCGATTTTCATCAGGCTGGCGGCCAGGGTTTTCAGGGCCCCGTGGGCGTGGACGAGGGCGTCGCAACTGGCCAGGGCCTCGAACTTGTTCGGGGCGGTGACCAGGTTTTCGCCGGTCAGGCGGGCCAGCTCCTTGGCCACCGCCTCGGCGTAGCCCTTGGGGGCGTTCAGGCCGGTGCCCACGGCGGTGCCGCCCAGGGCCAGCTCGCTCAGGTGGGGCAGGGCCGCCTGCACGTGTGCCGCACCGTGGGTGAGCTGGGCCACCCAGCCGGAGATTTCCTGCCCCAGCGTCAGGGGCGTGGCGTCCTGCAGGTGGGTGCGGCCGATTTTCACGATGTCGGCAAATGCCGTGGATTTGTCTGCCAGCGTCTGGCGCAGCAGCTCCAGCGCGGGCAGCAGGCGCTGCTGCAAGGCCACCACGGCGGCGACGTGCATGGCGGTGGGGAAGACGTCGTTGCTCGACTGGCTTTTGTTCACGTCGTCGTTGGGGTGGACGAGGCGGCCCTCGCCCCGTTCGCCGCCCAGCAGCTCGCTGGCGCGGTTGGCCAGCACTTCGTTCATGTTCATATTGCTTTGCGTGCCCGAGCCGGTCTGCCAGACCACCAGGGGGAACTCGTCCGGATGCCTGTCGGCCAGCACTTCGTCGGCGGCGGCGGTGATGGCCTTGCTCTTTTTCTCGTCGAGCAGGCCCAGCTTGTGGTTCACCACGGCGCTGGCGCGTTTGACCAGGGCCAGGGCGTGCAGGATTTCGCGTGGCTGCTTTTCGCCGCTGATGGCGAAGTTGATCAGCGAGCGCTGCGTCTGCGCCCCCCACAGGTGCTGCGCCGGGACGGCGATCGGGCCAAAGCTGTCGGATTCCATGCGGGTGTCGGTCATCGTGCTACTCCTTGTTGCGATGGCGGCCATGCTAGCCCAGGAGGCGTGCGGGCGACGAATCGGGCCATTGAAAATTCATAACTCTTCTATAAGAGTTTGATCCTTAGCCAGGGTCGTGTCAGGTCTTGGCCCGATAATCCGGGGATACCCTCCCGCGCACAGCGCTTTCTTTTACCGTAGAGAGACGATGACCACCACCATTCGCTACCAGGACCTGGTTGAATCCGTTGCAGCTTCCCTGCAATACATCAGCTACTACCACCCGGCCGATTACATCCAGCACCTGGCCCGCGCCTACGAGCGCGAGCAAAGCGCTGCGGCCAAGGACGCCATGGCGCAGATTCTGACCAACTCCAAAATGGCGGCCTTTGGCCACCGGCCGATCTGCCAGGACACGGGCATCGTGAACGTCTTCCTGAAAATCGGCATGGACGTGCGCTTTGACGGCTTTCCTGCCGACCAGAGCCTGGAAGACGCCATCAACGAAGGCGTGCGCCGGGGCTACCTGAACCCGGACAACACCCTGCGAGCCTCGGTCGTGGCCGACCCGTTGTTTGCGCGGAAAAACACCCGCGACAACACCCCGGCGGTGATCAACGTGCAGATCGTCCCGGGCGACAAGCTGGACGTGACCGTGGCGGCCAAGGGCGGCGGCAGCGAGAACAAGTCCAAGGTCATCATGATGAACCCCAGCGACAACCTGGTGGACTGGGTGCTGAAAACCGTGCCGGAAATGGGCGCGGGCTGGTGTCCGCCGGGGATGCTGGGCATCGGCGTCGGCGGTACGGCGGAAAAAGCCGTGCTGCTGGCCAAGGAAAGCCTGATGGAAGACCTGAACATGTACGAGCTGCAGGCCAAGGCCGCGCGGGGCGAAAAGCTCGACCAGGTCGAGGAACTGCGCCTGGAGCTGTACGAAAAGGTCAATGCCCTGGGCATTGGCGCCCAGGGGCTGGGCGGCCTGTCGACCGTGCTGGACATCAAGATCAAGCTCTACCCCACGCACGCCGCCTCCAAGCCCGTAGCCATGATTCCCAACTGCGCGGCCACGCGCCACGCGCACTTCGTCATGGACGGCAGCGGTCCGGTCTACCTGGAAGCGCCCAGCCTGGATCTGTGGCCCAAGGTGGAATGGACGCCCAACACCGAAACCAGCAAGCGCGTCGATCTGAACCAACTCACCAAGGAAGAAGTCGCCAGCTGGAAGCCCGGCCAGACCCTGCTCTTGAACGGCAAGATGCTCACCGGCCGCGATGCCGCGCACAAGCGCATCCAGGACATGCTGGCCAAGGGCGAGAAGCTGCCCGTGGACTTCACCAACCGCGTGATTTACTACGTCGGCCCGGTCGACCCGGTGCGTGACGAAGTCGTTGGCCCTGCCGGCCCGACCACGGCCACCCGCATGGACAAGTTCACCCGCATGATGCTGGAGAACACCGGCCTGATCGCCATGATCGGCAAGTCCGAGCGCGGCCCGGTCGCCATCGAGGCCATCAAGGACAACCAGAGCGCCTACCTGATGGCCGTGGGCGGCGCCGCCTACCTGGTGTCCAAGGCCATCAAGCACGCCAAGGTGCTGGCCTTTGAAGACCTGGGCATGGAAGCCATCTACGAGTTCGACGTGGTGGACATGCCCGTCACCGTGGCCGTGGATGCCGGCGGCACCAGCGCCCACATCACCGGCCCGGCGGAATGGAAGCAGCGCATTGCCCAGGGCGAGTTTTCGGTGAGCAAAAGCAAAAGCGCATAAGCGCCAGTCAGGCTTGATCGAGACTGCCAACCGCCTTCGGGCGGTTTTTTGTGCCGTCTGCCGTGCGGTCGTCGATCCCAAGCCATCGCAGGTTCTGGAAGACCGGGCTGTGTGACCAAAGTACGACGACTTTGCTGTGCTTACGAAAGGATGGCACGCTTGCCCCTATGATTCCGCCGATTGCTTTACTGTGAAAACGCTATGAAACAGGACTCCCGGGCTCCCTCGATTCAAAAAATGACCGTAGCGGGCGCTGTCTGGCTGGCCGTTCTGGGCGCTGCGCCAGCGTTGGCCCAGGCGCCGGCTGCGGGCACCGGGCCGGTACATGAGCGGGTGCAGGCAGCGCGGACCGACCCGCAGCTGGAGAAAAAACTCCTCACCGCCGGGCGCAAGGCCGCCGCCGTCTGCGCCAACTGCCACGGCGACAAAGGCCACAGCAGCAGCGAGCTGATTCCGGTGCTGGCCGGGCAGAACCCGGATTACCTGATCGAACAGGCGCGTAAATACGTCGATGGCCGCCGCCGCAACGTCTTCATGGAAGGCGTGCTCAAGGCTCTGAGCGTGGATGAAACGGCGGGCATGGCCATGTTCTATGCCGCCCAGTCGGCCGACCCGCAACCCAACCAGGCGCCCGCCCTGGTGGAAAAAGGACGGCAATACTTCGCCAGGATTTGCATTGCCTGCCATGGCGCGGACGCCCGGGGCACGGCGCACATGCCGCGTCTGGCGGGGCAGCACCCGGGGTATGTGCTGGCCTCGCTCAAGCACTTCAACACCCAGGACGGCGTGCGCTCCAGCACCGAGATGGAAACCGTCGTGCGCGGCATGACCGAGGCCGACATGAAAGCCGTGGCGGCCTACGTCGCCTCCTTGCCGTAGGCGCATACTCCGGCCCCTGTGCATTTTCTTTTTCCTGGCTCATGCAAGCAGTACCGGCGGCGCCGATCGGCATTTTTGACAGCGGAATTGGCGGTCTGAGCGTCCTGCAGGCGCTGCGGGCCGCCTTGCCGCACGAGCGCTTTGTCTACGTGGCCGACAGCGGCTACGCCCCCTATGGCGAACGCGGTGCGGACTTCGTGCGCCAGCGCTCGCAGGCCATCACCGAGTATCTGCTGCAGGCGCACGGCATCAAGGTGCTGGTGGTGGCCTGCAACACCGCCACGGCGGCGGCCATCACCCATTTGCGTGCGCTGTGGCCGCAGTTGCTGCTGGTGGGGGTGGAGCCGGCGATCAAGCCGGCTGCAGCGCTGACGCGCACGGGCTGCGTCGGCGTCATGGCCACGCGCGGGACGGTGACGAGCGCCCGTTTCGAAAGCCTGCTGCACACTTTCGGTGCCGGGGTGCGCTGGCAGGTGCAGGCCTGCGACGGCCTGGCCCGGGCGATCGAGGCCAGCACCTGGCAGGCGGATGGAAATGCTGCGGAAATAGAAGCGCTTTGTGCCCGCTATACCGGCGCTTTGGGGGATTTTGGCCTGCATCCCGGGCAGATCGATACCCTGGTGCTGGGCTGTACCCACTATGTTTTTGCCCAGCCCGTGCTGCAACGGCTGCTGGGGCCGCAGGTGCAGTTGCTGGACACCGGCAAGGCCGTGGCGCAGCAGACCCAGCGGTTGTTGCAGCAGACGCAATTGCTGGCCAGCACGGCGCAGGAGGCGCCGCCATGCCCGGTGCAGCTGTTCACCACCGGGGCATTGCCTGCCCTGCAGGCCGCCGCAGCGCGGTGGCTGCACCTGCCCGGGCCGTGCTGCAGCGTGGCCCAGGCGTTGCTTTAAGCATTTCTCTACCCGTCACACCCGCGAAGGCGGGTGTCCAGTGACGGCCCTGGCGACGGGCATGGCGACTGTCAAGGCAAGGCCGCTACTGGATTCCCGCCTTCGCGGGAATGACGGCTGGAAAGGATCGTGGCGGGGGCTGCTTCTTCCTCGGGCAGCGCCGCGCTGGCGTAGCGGCGCACCTGGGCCAGCAGCTGCTGCGGGGTGTAGGGCTTGGTGAGGTAGGCCTGCGCCCCCATGTCCAGCGCTTGCTGGCTGACCGGCCCGGCTTCGTGGGCGGTGAGCATGACGACCGAGAGCTGCTGCCAGCGCGGCTCCTGGCGCAGGCGGCGCAGCAGTTCCAGCCCGTTCATGCCGGGCATTTCGATGTCCACCAGCATCAGGCGGGGCAGCATCCCTTCCTGCAACAGCTGCAGGGCATCCAGGCCGTCGGCGGCGGTGGCGACCTGCCAGCCGTGGCTGACCAGCAGGTGCTGGGCCAGGCGGCGCACGCTGATGGAGTCATCGACCAGCAGCACCAGGGGCCGTTCGGGCGCGGGCGCCGGTTCGGGCAGCGGGGTGTGCTGGCGGGTTTCGTGCGCGGCGATGACGGCGGCGGGTTCGTACACCTGCACCACCTGGCCGGTGGGCAGGCTGGCGGTGCCCAGCAGCCCGGCAATCGGCGTACTCAGGCCCGTGGGGGCTTGCAGCAGCACTTCCTGCTCGGGCTGCAGCGCATCGGCCCACAGGCCCCAGCGCTGGGTGGGGCTGCGCACGATGACGACCAGGGCGTGCCCGTCCAGCGGTGGCACCTGGCTGTGCGTGGATTGCTGCCACAGGGCACCGGCCCAGAACAGCGGCAGCGGCCCGCGCGGGTCGCCGTGCAGCATGGCCTGGGCCAGCCCCTGCTCGGCCAGCGCCAGGGGGATGCGCCGCACCCCTTCGATCCACTGAGCGGGCAGGGCCACCTGCCAGCTGCCGGCCCGCAGTACCTGGATGGGCAGCACGGCGGGCGGCGCCGGCAGGGTGAGCGTGACCGTGCAGCCCTGGCCGGGGTGGCTGGCGATGTGCAGGCTGCCGCCCAGGGTCTGGATTTGCGCCTGCACGGCCTCCATGCCGATGCCGCGCCCGGCGGTTTCGGACAGTTCGCGGGCGGTGGACAGGTGCGGGTGCAGGATGAGCTGGGCGGCTTCTTCCGGCGTCGGGGCGGTGGCGTGCGGCCACAGGCCCAGGGCGGCGGCCCGCTGGCCGATGGCTGCCGGGTTCAGGCCTGCGCCATCGTCGTGCAGGGTGAGGATGTGCCGGCCTGCGTCTTCGCGCAGCGCCAGGGTGATCTGCCCCTGGGCGGGTTTGTGCTGTTGCAGGCGCTCGTGCGGTGCCTCGATGCCGTGGGCCAGGCTGTTGCGCAGCAGGTGTTCCAGGCAGGGGGCCAGGGCCTGCAGGGTGGTTTTTTCGAGCAGGGTGGCCTCGCCCTGCCAGTGCAGTTGCGCCTGGCGCTGGCAGTCCTGTTCGGCCAGGCGCAGGCATTCCTGCAGGCGTTCCTTGAGCTGTCCCAGGGGTTGCAGGCTGGCGTAGAGCAGGCTGTGCTGCATGGCCTGCAGGTAGCCGGACTGCGCCTGCAGGGCCTGGGCGGTTTCCTGGTGGTGGTGCTGGAGCTGGCGCTGCACGGTGCCCAGGTCGTCGGTGGCGCTGAGCAGGCCGCCGAGCAGGTCTTGCAGTTCGCTGTGCCATTCGTAGGACAAGTCCATGTCGCCATACACCATCAGGGTGTTGGCCCACACCTTGCAGTCCTGCACCAGGGTGTGCAGGCGTTCCAGCCCGGCGGCCATTTCGCTGACGGCGGCCTGGCCGTGTTCGGTGCCTTCCTGCGCCTGGCTGTGGCTGGCCCACAGGGCCTGGGTGTGGCGTTGCAGGTTGTCCAGCGGCTGGCTGCTGCCGGGGCGCTGCTGGGGATGGTGCAGCGCCATCTCCTGCTGCAAGGCGGCAAAGCCCAGGCGCAGGGCTTCCAGCGGCTCGGCCAGGGTGGCGGCGCTGCTGTCGGGGGCGAAGGCCAGCGTCTCCAGCGCGTGCACCTGGCTGGCCCAGGCACCGGCACCGGCCAGGCGGGCGCTGCCTTTCAAGGTGTGCAGCGCCCGCAGCAGGGCGGGGGGGCAGGGGCTGCCATCCGCGCCATGTTCGGCCCAGTGCTGCAGGGCGGCTTGCAGTTGCGGCCATTGGGCCTGCATTTCTTCTTCGAGGACGTAGAAATGCAAAGGTTGTAGCTGGTTGCGCTGGTTTGACGCCATTTCAGCATCTTTCGATGCTGAAATCGTTTGTTCATCAGCGGAAGCAGCTTCTGTTTCTGCTGATTCCGTGGCGGTTTCTTCGGCGGGCGGGGCGGGCAGGCGTTGCAGGCAGTGTTCCAGCGCCTGCACCACTTGCGGCTGGGCGCGGCGGTGAAAGCCCTGGGCCAGGAATTGCAGCAGGCGGTCGATTTCGGCGGCGGCGTGGCGGCAGGGGGCGGGCACGTCGGCGGGCGGCGGGGCGGGGCAACGCTCGGCCACGCGCTGGATGAGGTGGGCCAGGGTGGCCACTTCGGCCCAGCCGGCGTCCCAGGCGTGGCGGGTGAGCTGGGCGGCAGTCAAGGCCGGGGAAGCCGGGGCTATGTCGGCGTCCGGCAAGGCATCCGCTGCATCGGCCTCTGCGTCCGTCCATTGCGCCAGCGCCGTCTGCAATGCCAGGGCGTAGCGTTCGGCCTGGTGCAGGGTGCTGGTTTCGACCTGGATTTGCGGCAGCGCTGCCATGCCCTGGGTCAGCGTGGCCAAGGGCTGCAGCTCTACCGCGTCGGGGATGGCAAGGGCGGACGCGGGCGCTCTTTCAAGCGGCGGCGCCACAGGCGTGGCTGGCGGCGTTTCCTGCGGCGAGGCGGCGGCGTTTTCTGCGGCAGGCAGAAGCTGGCAACTGGCGCAGATGGCGGCAAAGATGGGGGCGGTATCCGGGGGCGCCGTTTGCAGCTTGGGAGCGGCCTGGGCGCAGAAAAACAGCAGCTCGTGCAGCAGCGGCGCGGTGGCGGCGCTGGCGCCCTTGATCTGCTGGCCGTACAGCATCAGCACCCGGGCGGCCAGGCGCTTGGCGTAGATGTCCGGGGCCAGCAGGCCGTGGGCCTGGGCATCCAGCCAGCCGGCGGCCAGTTGCCAGGCGCTGCGCAGCGCCGGGGTGGGGGCGCTGTGCCCCAGCCCCAGGCAGATCTGGCGCAGGATGGTGGCCAGGGCGATGTCGTTGCTCTTGACCCAGCCCAGCATGGCGTGATCCAGTTCGCTGCGCACGGCATCGCACGGCACCAGCGTGGGGTAGCTGCTGGTAAGTGCGGGCGGTAGGCTGGCCTGCGTGGCATCGCCGTGGGGCTGCCACAGGTCGGCGGGGTGGGCCGTGTCCTTGCCGCCCAGGCGCGTCAGGGCGCGGTAGCTGTCGAACAGGCTGGCGCTGTCGGCAGGGGCGTTCTGTGCCAGGGCGCCGAGGTGGCGCAGCACGTCGCCATGCGCCAGTTGCAGCAGCTGGGGCAGGCGCTGGGCCTGTTCGGCATCCAGATCGTGCGACGGGTCGGGCAACTGGCAGGCCTGCGCCAGGCTGCGTACCAGCCGCACGGGGCCGGGCAGCTGCACGCTGTCCAGGGCCTGGGCGATCTGCTCCAGTACCTGTACCGTGGGGGAGGCGGGGCCGTGCCCCGCGCCCGTCAGTTGCGGCCCCACCTCTTGCAGCATGGCCAGTACGGAAGGCAGTACCAGTTGGCGTGGGTCGAAGGGGGGCGCAGTATCAGGCATCGCAGCAACAGCAGGAGTGGTGGGAGGAAAAGGCGCAAGTCTGCATGAAAACGGCAGGAAAAACGCTATAACCGCGCCCATGGCAAAAAAAGATAAATCCCATGTCAGCGAAACTCCGGCGACCCAGTTGCTGAAAGCGCACAAGGTGCCGTTTGCCGAGCTGGTGTACGACTACGTGGAACACGGCGGTAGCCACGAATCGGCGCGGCAACTGGGGCTGGACGAGCATACGGTGGTCAAGACCCTGATCATGCAGGATCAGGATGCCAAGCCCCTCGTCATACTGATGCACGGCGACTGCACTGTCTCCACCAAGAACCTGGCCCGCCAGATCGGCGCCAAAAGCGTGCAACCCTGCTTGCCCGAGGTGGCGAATCGGCACAGCGGCTACCTGGTGGGCGGCACCTCGCCGTTTGCCACGCGCCGGGCCATGCCGGTGTATATCGAGGCGTCGATTCTCGACCTGCCGCGCATCACCATCAACGGCGGGCGGCGCGGCTACCTGCTGCAGCTCGACCCGCAGGTGTGTGTGCAGCTTTTGCAAGCCCGGCCGGTGCAGTGTGCGCTGGCACAATAAGCGCCTTTGTTTTTGCGCCCGCCGTTTGCGGGCAAGGATGTTGCGTTGAACGTTTTCGCTCCTGTGCTGGCGGCTGTGCTGGCGTATTTGGTGGGGTCGCTGTCGTTTGCAGTGATCGTCAGTCGCGTCATGGGTCTGAACGACCCGCGCTCCTACGGCAGTGGCAATCCGGGGGCGACGAACGTGTTGCGTTCCGGCTCCAAGGCAGCGGCGGTGCTGACGCTGCTGCTCGATGCCGTCAAGGGTTTCATCCCCGTGCTGGTCGTCAAGATCTGGGGGCCGCAGTGGGGCCTGGGCGACGGGGCGCTGGCCCTGGTTGCCCTGGGCGCCTTCGTCGGGCATTTGTTCCCGGTGTTCTTCGGCTTCAAGGGCGGCAAGGGCGTGGCCACGGCCCTGGGCGTGCTGCTGGGCATCAGCGGCTGGCTGGGGCTGGCGGTGCTGGGCGTGTGGCTGGCGGTGGCGCTGGTGTCGCGCTATTCCTCGCTGGCGGCGCTGCTGGCCAGCCTGGGGGCGCCGGTGCTCTACATCCTGCTGGGCGGCACGCTGTGGGACATGGAGCAGCCGCTGCTGGTGGCCATCATGGGGATGTCGGCCCTGCTCATCTGGCGCCATGCGCAGAACATTGGCCGCCTGCTGCGCGGCGAGGAAAGCAAAATCGGCGGCGGCAAGCCCAAGGAGAAAAAGCCGCCCAAGCCGGTGCTGACCATTCGCAAGACCAAGCCCAAGCCGCCGGTGAAAAACGCCGCACAGGTCATGGCCGAGATGGGTGCCAAGGCATCACCCAAGCCGCGCAGCACCAAAAAGAACAAGCATAAAAAATGACGTTTCCCCTGATGGGGTAAGCGTTGGCAGCTATTGAAAAATAGCTAGCGCTGCCCCGGGGTGTGCGTGACCTGGCGCAGCGTGGGGGTGCTGTTCGTCATCAGCGCACCCAGGTGCAGCAGGCTGCTGGTATCGAGCAGGGGGCGCACTTCGGCAGAGGGCAGGCTGTGGGTGATGCGCAGTTGCGGCGCCTCGGTCAGCCGCACGATGTCCGGCCCGGGCAGCGGGTATTTGCGCGGGTCGAGCAGCCTGGCCACTTGCGGCTGCTGCGGCTGCGGGCTGCGCCGCAGCACCACGGCGGTGGTTTCGTCATTGAGCATGACGAACACCCCCGGCGGGTACATGCCCACGCAGTGGATGAGGGCGTCGCCCGCCTTCTGGTACAGCTGCGAGGTCGGGCCGGTCACGGCCTGCACCGATTCGGCCACGCTGCGCCCGGCACGGGTGCGCCGGGGGCTGATCATGGCGGCGTAGCGGTCCACCGTGGCCAGCAGCCGGGCCAGGCGCTCGGCGGGCGGCTGTTGCAGCAGGGGCAGGGTGGGGGCCGTGTTGATGTGGTGCAGCGCCACCACGTCCAGCCACAGGGCGTTGGTGATCTGCATCCGCTCCAGCAGCTTGCGCCCTTCCTGTGCGTGGACGCGGATGGCTTCCTGCTGGGCGGCGCTGGGGCGTTCGCGCTGCTGGGCCAGCTGGTCTTGCAACTGGGTCATGCCCACGTTCATGGTCAGCGCGGCGTAGACCAGGGCATCGCGCTCGGGCCGGGGCAGGTGGTAGCTGCCGGCCAGGATGTGGCTCAGGGTGGCACAGACCAGAGCGTGGGCGGCGCTGTAGCCGATGTTGGAGCTGGCCGCCAGCTGGTACATCAGGTACAGGCCCGCATCGCTGTCGTGCGCGACCAGTTCCTGCATCCAGGCATCGAGTTGCATGACCTTGGCTTCAAACTGACTGATCTGCCCCGGATGGGCCAGCACCAGGGCCAAGGCCGTTTCCAGGTCGGCCCACAAACCCTGCAAATCTTCGTAGGTGTCGTAGTCCATGGATGCCTATCGGATGCCTGTTGGCTTATTGGCCTGTGGGCCGCGCAGCCAAGCCGTATTCAGTCGCGGAAATTGTTGAACGACAGGGGGTGGTCGGCCATTTCCTTGCGGATCAGCGCCATGGCCGCCTGCAGGTCGTCGCGCTTGGCGCCGGTGATGCGCACGGTGTCGCCCTGGATGGCGGCCTGCACCTTCATCTTGCTGTCCTTGATGTGTTTCTGGATTTTCTTGGCCAGCTCGGACTCGATGCCGTTCTTGATCTTCACCAGCTGCTTGACCTTGTCGCCGCCGATTTTCTGCGCCGGCTGCACGTCCATGAAGCGCACGTCCACGTTGCGCTTGGTGAGCTTGTTGCGCAGGATGTCCTCGACCTGCTGGAGCTGAAACTCGGCGTCGCCGAACAGGGTGATCTCCTTGTCCTTGAGTTCCAGGCCGGCCGAGGTGCCTTTGAAGTCGAAGCGCGTGCCGATCTCCTTGGCGGAGTTTTCCACGGCGTTTTTCACTTCGACGAAATCGGCTTCCAGTACGGTATCAAAAGAAGGCATGACGGTTTTCTTTCTGTCTATCGATGAATGGGGGCGCAGCCGGCAAACCTGACCTGCTCAGGCGCGGTGCGACAATCCGGGGGATGTTAGTCGAGAAAAACACCTCTTTGCAGGACTTGAATACCTTTGGCATTGCCGCCAGCGCCGATGTGCTGGTGCGCCTGCGCAGCAGCCAGGCGGTGCAGGATTTTGCCGCCAGCAGCCTGCTGCGCAGCCCGCAGGGGGCGCTGCGCCCGACGCTGGTGCTGGGCGGGGGCAGCAACCTGGTGCTGAGCGGCGATGTCGTCCACGCCATCGTGCTGAAGATGGAGATTCCCGGCATCGCCCTGGTCGGTGAGACGCCCACGCAGCGCATCGTGCAGGCCGGTGCCGGGGTGCGCTGGCACGATCTGGTGGCCTGGACGCTGGCGCAGGGCTGGGGCGGGCTGGAAAATCTGGCGCTGATCCCCGGCACCGTGGGCGCGGCGCCGGTGCAGAACATCGGCGCGTACGGGGTGGAGCTGCAAGACCGCTTTCACAGCCTGGATGCGGTGGACCTGCACACCGGGCAGGCGTTTACGCTGGATGCGGCGCAGTGCGCCTTCGGCTACCGCGATTCGGTGTTCAAGCACACGGCGGCGCAGCCGGGCGACTTCGGGCTGGCGGGCCGGGCCGTGATTACCCAGGTACGGCTGGCCCTGCCCAAGGCGTGGCGGCCCGAGCTGGGCTACCTGGAGCTGCAACGCCGCGTGGAGGCCAGCGGCAACCCCGCGCCGGATGCGCGGCAGATTTTCGAGTGGGTGTGCGCTATCCGCCGTGCCAAGCTGCCCGACCCGGCCGTGCTGGGCAATGCGGGCAGCTTCTTCAAGAACCCTGCCGTGACCGAAGACCAGTGCCGCGACATCATCGCCCGCGAGCCGAAAATCGTGCACTACCCGATGCCGGACGGCAGCGTGAAGCTGGCCGCTGGCTGGCTGATCGACGCCTGCGGCTGGAAGGGCAAGAGCCTGGGCCGCGCCGGGGTGTACGAGCAGCAGGCGCTGGTGCTGGTCAATCGCGGCACGCGCAGCAGCAGCGTGACCGGTGGCGAGGTGATGACCCTGGCCGCCGCCATCCAGACCAGCGTGTACGAGCGCTTCGGCATCCGGCTGGAGCCGGAGCCGGTGGTGGTGTAGTCGGGGGAAGGTCCACGAACTTGTCTGAACACAAAAATACTTTTCTTTCGGTCAATGAAACCGTCATGCCCCGGCTGCACCTGATCGGCACGCTGGGGCTGTTGCTGGCCGTGACTTTGGCTTTGGCCAGCTTCTATTCGTGGCGCAACGAGCATCAGCAGCAGGCATTCCGGGAGCGGCTGACGCAGGCCATTGCCCAGCAGCAGCAAGAGCGCCTGAGCGCGGAGCTGCAATCGGCCATCGGCTACCTGGAGTTTCTGCGCAAGCGCACCGAGGAGGTGATGCGCCACAACATTGCCGAGCAGACGGATGCGGCCCTGCATGTGGCCGAGGCCATTTATGCGCAGGAAGCGCCCAGGCGCCCGCTTGCCGAGGTCAAACGCTTGATCGTCGAAGCCTTGCGCCCCCTGCGCTTTTTTGATGGGCGCGGGTACATCTTCATCGACTCGATGCAGGGCGATTTCGTCCTGCTGCCCACAGCCCCCGAATATGAAGGGCGGGCCGGGTTGGACAACCGGGACGACACCGGCTCCTACGTCATGCAGGGACTGATCAATGCGGCCCTGGTGCCCCGGGGCAACGGCTTTTTCCACTACCGCTGGTACCACCCGAAAAAACCGCAGGGAATGGCGCAAAAAATCGCCTACGTGCGCCACTTCGCCCCTTTTGACTGGCTGATCGGCACGGGAGACTATTTTTTCGAGTGGGAAGAGCAGCAGAAAAAAGAGGCCATGCAGCGTCTGCGTGCCCTGCGCTTCGGCAGCACCGGAACGGTGGGGCTGATCGACATGCAGGGGCGTTCGCTGCTCAGTCCCAACAATGCTTCTCTGGAGGGCTTGCTGCCCGAACAGATGCAGCCCGTACAGCGCCAGGCGCTGGAGAGGCTGCGTGCCACGGCCCAGGCCGGCGGCGGTTTTGTCGAATATGACTGGCCCCGCCCTGGCGCCGCGCCGGATGCCCCCCTGGGGCGCAAGACCGCCCTGGTCACGGCGTATGCCCCCTGGGGCTGGGTGCTGGCCACTTCCATGTTCAACGACGAACTGGAGGCGACGTGGCAGGCCGAGGTGCAATCCCAGGCCCGCAAAGTCAACCAGCAGCGGGTCGAGCTGGCGCTGGTGGTGCTGGGATCGCTGCTGGCCGGTGTGCTCGGTTCGCTGGGATTCTCGCGCTGGTCGCGCCGCCTGTTTGCCCGCTACCACCATGAATGGTCGGATGCGCAGGAGAAATTGCGCATTGCCGCCATCGCCTTCGAATCGCAGGAGGGGATGTTCGTCACCGACCCCCAGGGCGTGATCCTGCGGGTCAATCGCGCCTTTACCGACATTACCGGCTACACCGCGCAGGAGGCTGTGGGCCGAGGCCCGGATTTATTGAAATCCGGGCGGCATGGGCCGCAGTTCTACGCGGCCATGCGGTCGGCGCTGGACACGACCGGGGCGTGGGCGGGAGAGATCTGGAACCGCCGCAAGAACGGCGAAATCTTTCCCGAATGGCTCACCATTACCGCCGTCAAGAACGAAGCGCAGGAAGTCACGCACTACGTGAGCGCCCTGGTCGACATCACGCACCGCAAGGCGGCGGAAGATGAAATCCGCCATCTGGCGTTCTACGACCTGCTTACCGGGCTGCCCAACCGTCGCCTGCTGCTCGACCGGTTGCAGCACGCGGTGGAAAACAGCGCCCGTTCCGGCGTGTCCGGGGCGTTGATGTTCATCGATCTGGACAACTTCAAAATCATCAACGACAGCCTGGGGCACGAGCAGGGGGACGTGCTGCTCTCCCAGGTGGGGCAGCGTTTGCGGGCTGCGGTGCGTGAAGGCGACACCGTCGCGCGGCTGGGGGGCGACGAATTCGTCGTGGTGCTGGAGGGGCTGGACGTGCAGGAATTGAAAGCCGCTGCCCAGGCCGAAGTGGTCGCGCAGGATATTCTGGCCGTGCTGGCCCAGCCGGTCGAGCTGCAAGGGCAGGAAGTGCAGGTCACCGGCAGCATCGGCGTTGTCCTGTTTACCGGCTCGACCGTCGTCATTCAGGATTTGATGCAGTACGCCGACCTGGCCATGTACCGCGCCAAGGAGGATGGGCGCAACACCGTGCGCTTTTTCAACCCCGAAATGCAGCAAGGGGTGCTGGAGCGCCTGGCGCTGGAAAAATCCCTGCGCATTGCCTTGCAGGAGGGGCAGTTGCGCCTGTTCTACCAGCCCCAGGTCGACCACCAGGGGCGCATCACCGGGGTGGAAGGCCTGGTGCGCTGGCAGCACCCGCAGCGCGGACTGGTGCCGCCCGGGGAGTTCATCCCCCTGGCGGAGGAAACCGGGCTGATCGTCCCCATGGGCCAGTGGGTGCTGCAAGCTGCCTGCGAGCAGTTGGTGCGCTGGGCGCAGGTGCCCGAGCGCCGCGACTGGTGCATTGCCGTGAACATCAGCGGGCGGCAGTTGCGCCAGCCCGACTTCGTGGCCCAGGTCGTGCAGGTGCTGGCGCAGACCGGCGCGGCGCCCGAGCTGCTGAAGCTGGAGCTGACCGAAACCCTGCTGCTGGAAAACCCGCAGGATGCCATCCAGAAAATGGCCGCCCTGCAAAAGTACCGGGTGCGCTTTTCCCTGGACGACTTCGGCACCGGCTATTCCTCGCTGGCGTATCTGCGCGACTTGCCGCTCAGCCAGTTGAAAATCGACAAAAGCTTTGTCAACAACCTGGGGCAGGACGACCGGGCCACGGCCATTGTCCGCACCATCGTCACCATGGCGAACAACCTGGGCCTGGACGTGATTGCCGAAGGGGTGGAAACCGCCGAGCAGCAACAGGCCCTGAGTGCCAACGGCTGCCTGATCTACCAGGGCTACCTGTTCGGCAAGCCGGTGCCGATCGAAGAGCTATAGTAAAAATAGCTCCTTTCGTTGATCAATAAACAGATTCAATGCCTTTTATGTCTGAATTTGTTTATTGGTCAGCGGAAGCAGCTATCAATACTTACTTTTCTCCCCGCTTTTTCTGCTGGTACAGATACAGGTCGTCCGACCAGGTGGCCAGCCACTGCGGGCGGTAGGCGACAAAGACCGACACCATCATCCCCGTCACCACCGCATCGCCCCAGGCCATCAGCCAGCGGGCGATCTTGCCCAGCTCCTGCTGCACGCCGGGCAGTTGCTCGCCCCCCGCCTGGGCCAGCAGCCCGGCGATGAACAGGCACAGCACCGTGCCGAAAAAGCCCCGGCCAAAGATGTAGACGAACACCTTGGTGCCCAGAAAGCGCCGCAGCAGCGCCCCCCAGCCCAGGGCCAGGGTGGCCGGCACCAGCCCGTGCCAGACGGTGAGCGACAGCGTGGCCCAGGGCGTCAGGCTGGGCGACAGCAGCCAGGCGATGCCGCCCACGGCCAGCAGCGTCAGTACCGCCAGCGGCCAGCCCAGCATCAGCAGCACCAGGCAGGCGCCCGACCATTGCAGTTGCAGCGGCATCTGGTGCAGCGTGGGCAGCGCCCACATCCAGGGCAGCACCACCAGGGTGGCCAGCAGTGGCGTCCACAGTCCGCTGGCGTCGCCGCTTTCCTGCGTGACCAGCGGGCGGCGGCTGGCCAGTTGCCGCCATGGGCGCAGCAGCAGGGCCACGGCCAGGGCGATAAGGGCGCAGGCGCTTTCAAGCATGGGCGGCCTCGCGCGGCTGCGGGGCGGGGGCCGGGGTGGGCGTGCCCAGGTTTTTCAGCACGTCGCGCACCAGGTGGGCACGGGTGGCGGGGTCGGGCAGGGCGCGTTCGATGCGCAGCTTGTCGTTGCCCGCCAGCTTGATGTGCTTGTTTTTCTGGATGAGCTGGATGATGTGCAGCGGGTCGATCGGCGGGTTGGGCTTGAAGGTGATGTTGATCATGCCCGGCGCGGCATCGACCTTCAGCACGCCATACGGCTCGGCGAGTACGCGCAGGCGGTGGGTGTCGATGAGGGTCTGCGTCTGGTGCGGCAGCTTGCCGAAGCGGTCGACGATTTCTTCCAGCAGCGCGTCGATCTGGCCGCTGGTTCTGGCCGAGGCCAGCTTTTTGTACAGCGACAGGCGCAGTTGCACGTCGCCGCAGTAGTCGCTGGGCAGCAGGGCGGGGGCGTGCAGGTTGATGTCGGTGGCCGCCTGCAGGGGCGAGAGCAAGTCCGGCTCGTGCCCGGCTTTCAGGCTGCGCACAGCTTCGGCCAGCATTTCGTTGTAGAGCTGGAAGCCGATCTCGGTCATGTTGCCGCTCTGGTTGTCGCCCAGCACCTCGCCCGCGCCACGGATTTCCAGGTCGTGCATGGCCAGGTAGAAGCCGCTGCCCAGCTCCTCCATCTCCTGAATCGCCTCCAGGCGCTGCTGGGCCTGCTTGGTCAGGCTTTGCACGTCCGGCACCATCAGGTAGGCATAGGCCTGGTGGTGGCTGCGGCCTACGCGCCCGCGCAGCTGGTGCAACTGGGCCAGGCCGAACTTGTCGGCCCGCGCCATGATGATGGTGTTGGCCGTGGGCACGTCGATGCCGGTTTCGATGATGGTCGAACACAGCAGCAGGTTGAAGCGCTGGGCGACAAAGTCGCGCATCACGCGCTCCAGCTCGCGCTCGGGCATCTGGCCGTGGGCCACGGCGATGCGGGCCTCGGGCAGGATTTCTTCCAGCTTCTGGCGGCGGTTTTCGATGGTTTCCACCTCGTTGTGCAGAAAGTAGACCTGCCCGCCGCGCTTGAACTCGCGCAGCACCGCTTCGCGGATCACGCCCTGGCTCTCGGAGCGCACAAAGGTCTTGATCGCCAGCCGCCGCTGCGGCGCGGTGGCGATCACCGACAAATCGCGCAGCCCCTCCAGCGCCATGCCCATGGTGCGGGGGATGGGGGTGGCGGTCAGCGTCAGCACGTCCACCTCGGCCCGCAGGGCCTTGATCGCCTCCTTGTGGCGCACGCCGAAGCGGTGTTCCTCGTCGATGATGAG
Source organism: Comamonas nitrativorans (assembly GCF_042654765.1). Lineage (NCBI taxonomy): Bacteria > Pseudomonadati > Pseudomonadota > Betaproteobacteria > Burkholderiales > Comamonadaceae > Comamonas > Comamonas nitrativorans. Next base: position 174,817 of record NZ_JBHSEW010000008.1, read on the forward strand.
CAGGCCCAGGTCTTTGAACTTGGTGTTGGCGCTCAATAGCTTGTGCGTGCCCACCACGATGTCGATGCTGCCTTCCTCCAGCCCGCGCAGGGCGGCGTTGATCTCTTTCGTGGTGCGAAAACGGCTCATCTCGGCAATGCGCACCGGCCATCTGGCGAAGCGATCGACCAGTGTCTGGTAATGCTGCTCGGCCAGCAGGGTGGTCGGCGCCAGCAGGGCCACCTGCTTGCCGCCCATGGCGGCGACAAAGGCGGCCCGCAGGGCTACCTCGGTCTTGCCGAAGCCCACGTCGCCGCAGACCAGACGGTCCATGGGCTGCGGGCTGATCAGGTCGTGAATCACGGCGGTGATGGCGGCCTGCTGGTCGGCGGTTTCCTCGAAGCCGAAGTCCTCGGAAAACTGTTCGTAATCCTGCGCGTTCAGGCGAAAGGCGTGGCCCTGGCGGGCGGCGCGGCGGGCGTAGATGTTGAGCAGCTCGGCGGCAGCATCGCGCACCTGTTCTGCCGCCTTGCGCTTGGCTTTTTCCCACTGGGTGCCGCCTAGTTTGTGCAGCGGGGCCGATTCGGGCGTGACGCCGGTGTAGCGGCTGATCTGCTGCAACTGGCTGACCGGCACGTACAGCGCTGCCTTGTCGGCGTACTCCAGGTGTAAAAACTCTTGCAGGGCCGGATTGCCGTCCGGGTCGGTCTGGCCCATGTCCATGTGGATCAGGCCCAGGTAGCGGCCAATGCCGTGCTGGCTATGGACGACGGGGTCCCCGATCTTCAGCTCCGACAGGTCGCGGATGAGCATGTCCACATCGCTGACCTGCTCCTGCTTTCTGCGCCGGCGCACGCCGCCGCTGCTGGCGGCGAACAGCTCGGTTTCGGTGATCAGGTCCAGTCCGGCTTCCAGCCAGGCAAAGCCGCGCACCAGGGGGCCGACGGTCATGCCCACCGCCGCCTGCCCCTGCTGGAAGGCTTGCAGGCTGGCAAACGCCGTCGGCGCGATGGCGCTGGCCCGCAGAAAATCCAGCAGGCTTTCGCGCCGCCCGGCGCTTTCGGCCAGGATCAGCGTGCGCCGCCCGCTTTGGCGCATGTGGTCTTGCAGGCGCTGCAAGGGCTCTTCGCTGCTGCGTTCGGCGGTCAGGGGTGGCAGGGCGGCCACTTCGGCCATCGCCTCCAGGCTGCCGCTGGCCCCAGGGCGCAGGGCCAGTTGGGCGTAGGGCTTGGACAGGGTGTAGAACTGCTCGGCGCTGAGGAACAGCGCCTCGGGCGGCAGCACCGGGTGTTCCGGGTCGCCTTGCAGCATCCGCCAGCGTTCGCGCGTGTCCTGCCAGAAGCGTTGCAGCGGCGCTTCCAGGTCGCCGTGCAGCACCAGGGTGGCGTGTTCGCCCAGGTAGTCGAACACCGTGGCCGTGTCCTCGAAGAACAGCGGCAGGTAATACTCGATGCCCGCCGTGGCCAGCCCGGCGCCCATGTCTTTATAGATGCGGCTCTTGGTCGGATCGCCTTCCAGCAGCTCGCGCCAGCGGTTGCGGAATTGGCTGCGGGCGGCTTCGTCCATCGGAAACTCCCGCCCCGGCAGCAGGCGCACGGACTTCACCTCGTGCTGGCTGCGCTGGGTGTCGGGGTCGAAGGTGCGGATGCTGTCGATCTCGTCGTCGAACAAATCCACCCGGTAGGGGCTGCTGCTGCCCATCGGGAACAGGTCGATCAGGCTGCCGCGCACCGCGTATTCGCCATGCCCCACCACCTGGCTGACGTGCTGGTAGCCCGCCAGGGTGAGCTGCGCCCTCAGCTTGGCCTCGTCCAGCTGCTGCCCCTGGGCAAACGAAAACGTGTAAGCCGCCAGAAACGACGGCGGCGCCAGCCGGTACAGCGCGGTGCTGGCGGGCAGCAGCACCACGTCCACCTCGCCCTGGCGGATGGCCCACAGCGTCGCCAGCCGTTCGCTGATCAAATCCTGGTGCGGGGAAAACTGGTCGTAGGGCAGCGTCTCCCAGTCCGGGAACAGGGCGCAGCGCAGGCCCGGCAGGAAAAAGCCGATCTCCTCCTGCAGGCGCCGGGCATCGCCCGCATCGGCACAGACAATGGCCGTAACCTGCCCCGCCGCCTTCTCCCGCCGCGCCAGCTGGGCCAGCAACAGCGCATCCGCACTGGCAGCGGGCAGAGGGTGGGCAAAGCGTTGGCCGGGGGTGAGTTTGGGCAAAAGCATGGCAGGCAGAAACAGGGCGCCAGGCAAGGCGCAGGAACAAAGCAAACGGCGCGGGGCCAACGACAACAGCCGCAAAGTGCGGCTGGGGGGATTTTAGGGGGCGTGGGCAGCCTTCTCAGGGGTACTCTTGGCGGGCGTGTACTACGCGCAGCACCTCAATGCAGGCCAGCTCGACGCGGTACACAACGATGTAGTTCCGATGGGCCACGATCTCGCGTGTGCCAGGCATTCTGCCAGGACGAAACAGATAGGGGTGCTCTGGCAGCGGCCAGACGCTTTCTTCGATGCTGCGCCCCAATTGCACAGCCGCCGCCGGATTACGCTCGGCCACATAGCGCACGATGTCCAGCAGATCGGCCTGCGCCTCATCGGCCCAGACGATGGACAACATCAGGCCATGGCTTTCTTCGGTACGTGCTGATCGATAACGGCCCACATTTCGGCCATTACCTGATCGTGCGGAATGCGCGGCTTTTTGCTGTCAATGGCCTCTTGCACCTTGGCTTTGAACCACCGGTCATAACTGTCGGCCTGCTCTTGTGTCTCGAACTCGGAGACACGGGGGTCTAAGGGGGTTACGGTAGTCATGCTGTCACCTTCCATCGTCGCACATTGCAGCCATTTGACTTCTTGCCCATTGGACAAAAATTTCTAGGCATTGTAAGGGTGCTATCAATTTTAAATGGCACCCTCCTAATCAGAGGAAAAAATAGAAGATATAGCTGCTACCGCCTATAAAACAAAGGTTTCAGGCAGAAAACCACCTGAAACCTAATAAATAAAAGCGCAAGAAGCTATCTTTTACTTCAAGCTGCCCGACAAGAACTTCGCCAGCCGCTCGCTTTGCGGGTGGATCAGTACCTGCTTGGGGTCGCCCTGTTCCTCGATCAAGCCCTGGTGCAGGAACACGACGTGGTTGGAGACTTCGCGGGCGAAGCCGATTTCGTGGGTGACGACGACCATGGTGCGCCCCTCCTGGGCCAGCACCTGCATGACGCGCAGCACTTCGCCGACCAGTTCGGGGTCGAGGGCGCTGGTGGGTTCGTCGAACAGCATCACTTCCGGCTCCACCGCCAGGGCGCGGGCGATGGCTACGCGCTGCTGCTGGCCGCCGCTCATGTGGTTGGGGTAGACGTCTTCGCGGCCTTCCAGGCCGACCAGTTGCAGGTATTTGCGGGCGCGGGCGATGGCTTCGTCCCTGGGCAGGCCCAGGACGTGGATGGGCGCTTCGACGATGTTTTGCAGTACGGTTTTGTGCGCCCACAGGTTGAAGTGCTGGAACACCATGGCCAGCTTGGTGCGCAGGCGTTGCAGTTGCCTGGGCTGCACGGCATCCAGTTCGCCGGTGCGCCCGGCCTTGAGCAGCAGCTCTTCCCCGGCGACGATGATGCGCCCCTGCTGGGGTTTTTCCAGCAGGTTGATGCAGCGCAGCAGGGTGGATTTGCCCGAGCCGGAGCTGCCGATCAGGCTGATGACGTCGCCCGCGCGGGCGTTCAGGGTGACGCCTTTGAGTACCTGGTGGCTGCCGTAGCTTTTGTGGATGTTCTCGGCCTGGAGTTTGAAGGTCGTTGTATCAGTCATCGGGTGGGTCATGGGGTCGGCGGTGCTTAGTTGCTGCGTGGGGCGAGGTAGGCCAGATAGCGTTTTTCCAGCAGGCGGAAGAAGCCGATCAGGGCGAAGGTGACGCACAGGTAGATGGCGGCTGCGGCCAGGTAGGCCTCGAACGGCAGGTAGTAGTCCGAATAGATCTGGCTGGCCACGGCGGTGATGTCGGTCAGCGCCGGGACGGTGCTGGCCAGGCTGGTGGAGTGCAGCATCATCACCACCTCGTTGCTGTAGGGCGGCAGGGTGCGGCGGATGGCGCTGGGCAGGACGATGCGGGCCATGATCTGCCAGCGGCCCATGCCCATGGCGCGGGCGGCCTCGACTTCGCCAGGATCGGTTTCGCGGATGGCACCGGCCAGCATTTCGGCGGTGTAGCCGCCGGTGTTCAGGGCAAAGGCCAGCAGGGCGCAGAAGAAGGGTTCCTTGAAGTGCGTCCAGGGCCAGACGTCGTCCCAGCGCGATTGAATCCATTCGAGCTGCGCCAGGCCGTAGTAGATCAGGTAGACCTGAATCAGCAGCGGCGTGCCGCGCACGAAGTAGGTGAAGCTGCCGACCAGCTTCTGCACGATCCAGGGGCCGTTGGTCAGCGCCAGGGCGCAGGCCACGGCCAGCACGGCGCCGATGCCCAGGCTGGACAGCAGCAGCGACAGGGTGGTGAGCAGGCCGTGCCAGTAGGCGAGCAGCTGCTCGGTCTCAAAAACGATTTCCCAACTCATGGTGTGGCGCTTTCTTCAGGTCTTCAGGGACTCAGAGTTGGACTTTTTCGGTGCCCAGGCTGTAGCGGGCGTTGATGCGCTTGAGGACACTCAGCGAGATGCTGGTGAACACCAGGTACAGGGCGGCGGCGAACATCAGGAAGATGAACGGCTCGCGCGTGGCGGCGCTGGCCTGTTTGGCCATATAGGTCATGTCGTGCAGGCTGATCAGGCTGACCAGGGCGGTGGCCTTGATGAGTACCAGCCAGTTGTTGGTGTAGCCGGGCAGGGCGTAGCGCACCATTTGCGGCAGGGTGATGCGCAAAAAGGTGCGCACCGGCCCCATGCCGAAGGCCCAGGCCGCTTCCATCTGCCCCTTGGGGATGGACAGGATGGCGCCGCGAAACGTCTCGGTCATGTACGCGCCGTAGATGAAGCCCAGGGTGGCGACGCCGGCGATGAAGGGGTTGAGGTCCAGCACGTAGTCCGAGCCCATGGCCTCGAACAGGTTGTTGATGCCGATGGCCGCGCCGTAGAACACCAGCAGCATCAGCACCAGCTCCGGGATGCCGCGCACCACGGTGGTGTAGAGGGTGGCCAGCCAGACCAGGGGGCGGCGGCCCGAGAGCTTGGCCGTTGCGCCCAGCAGCCCCAGGATGGTGGAGACGAACAGGGAGGCCAGGGAGACGGCCACCGTCAGCAGCGCCCCTTGCAAGATGGAATAGTAGTAACTGCTCATGCTGTCCATGCGTGATGCGGTCAGTAAAAACAACGTAGCCCGCCAGCTTGCAGGCAAGCGGCGGGCTGTGGCGGGGCCGGTCAGGGTTTAGTTGCCGTAGGGGTCAAAGTCGAAGTATTTTTTGGCGATCCGGTCGTAGGTGCCGTTGGCGCGGATGGCCTTGATGGCGGCGTTGATCTGGCCGATCAGCTCCTTCTGGCCCTTGCGTGCGGGGATGCCGATGCCGTCGCCGTAGTATTTGGTTTCGTACTGGTCATGGCCGACGTAGCCGTAGTCCTGGCCTTCGGGCTTGCGCAGGAAGCCGCCATGCACTTCCACCTTGTCGGCCACGGTGCCATCCAGGCGGCCTGCGTTGATGTCCAGGTACACCTGGTCTTGCGCTTCATAGGGCACCACGGTGACACCGGCGGGTTTCAACTCGCCCATGGCCCATTTCTCTTGCGTGCTGCCTTTCAGAACGCCGATCTTTTTGCCCTTGAGCGAGGCCGGGCCGGTGTATTCCGTGCCCTTCTTCACCACGATGGCGCTGGGGGTCTTGTAGTAGCGGTCGGAGAAGTCCACCACCTTGCGGCGCTCGTCGGTGATCGACATGGAGCTGACGATCACGTCGTACTTACGCGCTTGCAGGCCGGGAATCATGCTGTCCCACACCTGCTCGACGAAGACGCACTTGCGCTTCATCTCGGCGCAGAGGGCTTCGGCAATGTCCACGTCAAAGCCCGTGGGCTTGCCGTCGGCAGTTTTGTAGGTGAAGGGTTCGTAGGTGGGGTCGATGGCGACCTTCAGGGGCTTGCCGTCCGCCGCATGTGCGGAGAAGGTGCAGGCTGCCAGCAATGCCAGTCCCAGCAGTTTTTTGGTCATGGTGTTGTCTTCCTTTGGTGCGGGTATGGAAAGAAGGAAAAATTCCGGCCCTGTGCTGCACAGGGCGCGGGATGCGGGCCATTGTAAGAGTTTGCGTTCACCCTCCCACCTGCGGTTTGCACGGATGTTGTGCAATCGGGGAAGGTTGGGCAGTAAAAAACCGTGGTTTGCCCCGCTTGCGCCAATTCCGTTGCAGGGTAGTCAGGGAATTTCCCTAGCCATCCGCCCGTTTTCTAGGCCAGGAGCTTGGCCACTTCACTGGCCTGTGTATCGGAGAGGTTGGCCTCCTTGATGGCTTTGGTCAGCTGTCCCATGGCGGTGGCCAGCGCCCCGCTCAGGGTTGCAATTTCGGCCTGCAGCTGCTGGGTTTGCAGGCTGCGTTCCTCGTCGGACAGGCTGGTGTCCGCCATCAGTTGCTGCAGCGCCTGGGTGCGTTCCTGCACCTTGGCTTTGAGTTCGCGGATCATTTTCAGCAAATCCTTGATGGTGTCGGGCAGGTCGCTGTCGTCGATGTCCTGGTTTTTCTGACTGGCCTGGGCCTGCTTGATCCCGGCGGGGGAGAGATGCAGGACGACCCCCGTTGCAGACTCCTGGCGCTCGGTGTCGGTACCGTCAGCACGGGCTTGCGTGGCGGCAGCCCCATGGCGATCGGTGATGCGCGGGGTATACATGGCCTGCAGTGCAGGATGGGCGACGGTGTGAACGGGCGTGGATGGCATGGGCGTGGAGCAGGCAAGGAAAGCCTCTTCCTTATCGGCCAGCTACGGCAAAACCCAAGCGTAAAAAAATCGCTGGGCGGCATCGACCTTGATCTTGGAATCTGCGGTTTTTATTTTTAGCAATTGCCGCTATGGAATGATGGGAAACAAAAAAGCCGCCAAGTTATTAAACCTGCGGCTGTTTTTTCCATCCGTCGATCTGGTGCCCGGGGCCGGAATCGAACCGGCACGCCTTGCGGCGGGGGATTTTGAGTCCCCTGCGTCTACCAATTTCACCACCCGGGCGATCAATCAGACAAGCGGCAATTATGGCACATTTACGGGTATGCAGAAAAAATACCCAACGATTGAATCGACGATCGGGGCCACCCCTTTGGTGGCGTTACAGCGCCTGGGTGCGCCGGAAAATGCGCAGCGCGGCAACGTGTTGCTGGGCAAGCTGGAGGGGAACAACCCTGCCGGTTCGGTCAAGGACCGGCCCGCGCTGTCCATGATCCAGCAGGCCGAGGCACGCGGCGAAATCCGTCCTGGCGATACGCTGATCGAGGCCACTTCGGGCAACACCGGCATTGCGCTGGCAATGGCTGCGGCGATCAAGGGTTACCGCATGGTGCTGATCATGCCGGAGGACTTGTCCATCGAGCGGGCGCAGACCATGAAGGCCTATGGTGCGGAACTGGTGCTGACGCCCAAGAGCGGCGGCATGGAGTACGCCCGCGATCTGGCCGACCAGATGGTGGCCCAGGGCAAGGGCGTGGTTCTCGACCAGTTTGCCAACCCGGACAACCCGCTGGCGCACTACACCGGCACCGGGCCGGAGTTGTGGGCGCAGACCGAGGGACAGATCACCCACTTCGTCAGCGCCATGGGGACGACGGGCACGATCACCGGCGTGGCGAAGTTCCTGAAAGAGAAAAATCCGGCCATCCGCATCATCGGCGCCGAGCCTGCCGAGGGTTCGCGCATCCCCGGTATCCGCAAGTGGCCCGAGCAGTATCTGCCGAAGATTTACGACGCCAGCCTGGTCGATGAGCTGGTGACCGTCACCCAGGACGATGCCGAGGACATGGCCCGCCGCCTAGCGCGGGAGGAGGGGATTTTTGCCGGGATTTCCGCTGCAGGCGCGTGCTGGGTGGCCCAGCAGATCGCCCGGCGCGAGACGAATGCGACGATCGTGTTCGTGGTGTGCGACCGGGGCGACCGCTACCTTTCCACCGGGGTGTTTCCGGTATAACGCCCGCATTGCACAGAGAAGGTTCGAACCATGGATATCCACCAAGAAGTTGATGCGCGGGGCCTGAACTGCCCGCTGCCCATTTTGAAAGCGAAGAAAGCCCTGGCGCAGATGGAAAGCGGCCAGGTGCTGAAGGTGATTGCCACGGACACCGGCTCACTCAGCGATTTCAAGGCCTTTGCCAAGCAGACCGGCAATGAGCTGCTGGAGCAAAAGACCGTGGGCGGGGAGTTCATCCACCTGCTGCGCCGCCGCTGAAACGGTTGGCAACTGCGCGACAAGCGCCAAAAAACAAGCCGCTGAAAAGCGGCTTGTTGCGTTGGGAGGGGGCAGTGTTCCGGGGCTTTCAGATCGCCAGTGTTTTCAGGTACTGGCGGAAGGCCTCGCCCACTTGCGGATGCTGCAAGGCCAGTTCCACCGTGGCTTCCAGAAAGCCTTCCTTGCTGCCGCAGTCGTAGCGCTTGCCTGCGTACTGGAAGGCGTAGACGGTTTCGTGCGCCATCAGGCGGGCGATGGCGTCGGTCAACTGGATTTCGCCGCCCACGCCGCGCGGCTGGTTGCGGATTTCTTCAAAAATGCGCGGCGTCAGCACATAGCGCCCGGCCACGCCCATGCGCGAGGGGGCCACTTCGGGGGCGGGTTTTTCGACGATTTCATCGACGCGGATAAGCGGCCCGCCTGCGGCCTCGCCCTTGACGATGCCGTAGCGCTTGGTGTGTTCCTGCGGCACTTCCTGCACGGCCAGTAAAGAGCGGCCCTGTTTTTCGAAGGCCGCAGTCATTTGTGCCATGACACCGGGGCCGCCCGAGTCACCCACCATCAAGTCATCGGCCAGCAGCACGGCGAAGGCTTCGTTGCCCACCAACGGCTCGGCGCACAGCACGGCGTGGCCCAGGCCCAGGCTGCGCGGCTGGCGCACGAACAGGCAGTTCATGTCCTGCGGGGCGATGCTGCGCACCAGGTCGAGCAGGGCGGTTTTGCCGGCGGCTTCCAGTTCGCTTTCCAGCTCGTAGGCGGTGTCGAAGTGGTCTTCGATGGCGCGTTTGCTGCGGCCCGTGACAAAAATCATGTCGCGGATGCCGGCCTCGTAGGCTTCTTCCACGGCGTACTGGATCAGCGGTTTATCGACCACGGGCAGCATTTCCTTGGGGCTGGCCTTGGTGGCGGGCAGGAAACGGGTGCCAAGCCCGGCAACGGGGAATACGGCTTTGCGTACGCGGGTGGTGTTCATGATGAATGTTTCTTTATGAAAAAGGGAGCTGTTTCCGCAGAATATATAAGGACTTCAGATGGTTTTAATGCTGAAATCCAGGGTATTCAAGCGCAAGAAGCTCCTGTTTTTATAGATCAACCCAGGCGGGCCAGTTGTTCCTGGATGCGGGCCAGGGTGGCGCTGAAATCGGCCACGCGCTTTTTCTCCTGTTCCAGCACGGCGGCGGGGGCCTTGGCGCAGAAGGCTTCGTTGGACAGCTTGCCGTTGGCCTTGGCGATTTCGCCTTGCAGGCGGGCCGCTTCCTTGCCCAGGCGGGCTTTTTCGGCGGCCACGTCGATTTCCACGAACAGCGCCAGACGGGCGTTGCCGACCACGCTGACCGGGGCGTTCTGCGCTTCTTTTTCCCAGGCGGCGGCATCGTCGAAGACTTTCACGTCGCTGAGTTTGGCCAGGTTCTTCAGCACGGCGGCGTTGGTGCGCAGGAATTGCGCATCTTCCGCCGTATCGGCCACGGCCAGCAGCGGCAGGCGCTGCGCGGGGGAGACGCCCATTTCGCCGCGCAGGGTGCGGCAGGCATCGACCATGGCCTTGAGCTGCTGCACGTAGCTTTCGGCGGCCTCGTCGATTTTTTCCGGCTGGGATTGCGGGTAGGCGGCAATGGCAATGGATGCGCCTTGCAGGCCGGCGATGGGGGCCACCACCTGCCACAGCGCTTCGGTGACGAAGGGGATGATGGGGTGGGCCAGCCGCAGGATGGTTTCCAGCACCCGGATCAGGGTGCGGCGCGTGGCGCGTTGCTGGGCCTCGGTGCCGGTCTGGATTTGCACCTTGGCGATTTCCAGGTACCAGTCGCAGAACTCGTTCCAGACAAAGTCGTAGATGGTGTTGGCGACGTTGTCCAAGCGGTAGTCGGCAAAGCCCTGGGCCACTTGCGCCTCCACTTTTTGCAGGCGCGAGACGATCCAGCGGTCGGGCTGGCTGAAGTGCAGGTAGCCGTCATGGCAGCCCTGGGTGGTGTCCAGGCCGCAGTCCTGGCCCTCGCAATTCATCAGCACGAAGCGGCTGGCGTTCCACAGCTTGTTGCAGAAGTTGCGGTAGCCCTCGCAGCGCTTGCTGTCGAAGTTGATGCTGCGGCCCAGCGATGCCAGCGCGGCAAAGGTGAAGCGCAGCGCGTCGGCGCCGTAGGCGGGGATGCCGTCGGGAAACTCTTTTTCCGTGGCCTTGCGCACCTTGGGCGCGGTTTCCGGGCGGCGCAGGCCTTGTGTGCGCTTGTCCAGCAGGGGCTCCAGCGCAATGCCGTCGATCAAATCCACCGGGTCCAGCACGTTGCCTTCGGACTTGCTCATTTTCTTGCCCTGTGCGTCCAGCACCAGGCCGTGGATGTAGACGTGCTTGAACGGCACGCGCCCGGTGAAGTGCGTACTCATCATGATCATCCGGGCGACCCAGAAAAAGATGATGTCGTAGCCCGTGACCAGCACGCTGCTGGGCAGGTAGAGGTTGTAGTCGTCCGTGGCCGCATCGCCCTGGTTGGGCCAGCCCATCGTAGAGAAGGGCACCAGGGCGCTGGAGTACCAGGTGTCCAGCACGTCGGCATCGCGCTTCAAAGTTTTGCCGGGGGCTTGCGCCTGGGCTTCTTGTTCGTTCTTGGCGACGTAGACCTTGCCGTCCTCGTCGTACCAGGCGGGAATCTGGTGGCCCCACCACAACTGGCGGCTGATGCACCAGTCCTGGATGTTGTTCATCCACTGGTTGTAGGTATTGACCCAGTTTTCAGGCACGAACTGCACCTGGCCGCTGGCGACTGCGTCGATGGCTTTTTGTGCGATGGATTTGCCGGTGGCGTCGCCCGTGCCGTCCTTGGCGACCTTGTTCATGGCCAGGAACCACTGGTCGGTCAGCATCGGCTCGATCACCTGCCCGGTGCGGGTGCAGATGGGCACCATCAGCTTGTGTTTTTTCGTCTCGACCAGCAGGCCCAGCGCTTCCAGGTCGGCCACGACGGCCTTGCGGGCGGCAAAGCGCTCCAGGCCCCGGTATTTTTCCGGTGCGTTGTCGTTGATGGTGGCGGTCAGCGTCAGCACGCAGATCATCGGCAGGCCGTGGCGCTGGCCCACGGCATAGTCGTTCTGGTCGTGCGCGGGGGTGACTTTCACCACGCCGGTGCCGAAGGCGCGATCGACGTACTCATCGGCAATCACCGGGATTTCGCGCTCGCACAGCGGCAGCTTGACGCTTTTGCCGATCAGGTGCCGGTAGCGCTCGTCCTCGGGATGCACCATCACGGCCACGTCGCCCAGCATGGTTTCCGGGCGGGTGGTGGCAACGACGAGCTGGCCCGAGCCATCGGCCAGGGGGTAGGCGATGTGCCACAGCGAGCCGTCTTTTTCTTCGTTTTCCACCTCCAGATCGGACACCGCCGATTGCAGCACCGGGTCCCAGTTCACCAGCCGCTTGCCGCGGTAAATCAGCCCTTGTTCGTACAGCTTGACGAAGGTTTCCGTGACGACTTTGGAGAGCTTGTCGTCCATCGTGAAGTATTCGCGGCTCCAGTCCACCGTGTCGCCCAGGCGGCGCATCTGCGTGGTGATGGTGTTGCCGGATTTTTCCTTCCATTTCCACACTTTCTTCACGAATTCGGGGCGGCCCAGGTCGTGGCGGCTGATGCCTTGTTCCTGCAACTGGCGCTCCACCACGATCTGGGTGGCGATGCCGGCGTGGTCGGTGCCGGGAATCCAGGCGGTGTTGCAGCCCAGCATCCGGTGGTAGCGCGTCAGGCTGTCCATGATGGTTTGGTTGAAGGCGTGGCCCATGTGCAGCGTGCCCGTTACGTTGGGCGGCGGCAGCTGGATGGCGAAGGCCGGTGCGCCGGCATCCGGCTGGCCCGTGCCGCGCACACCGGCGTGGCCGTAGCCGCGTTTTTCCCACTCTGGCCCCCAATGGGCTTCCAGGGCGGCGGGTTCAAAGGATTTGGAGAGGCTCTCCAGGCCGGGTTGGGCAGGGGTATCGCTCATGGGTGCTGTCTTCGTATGCGTAATACATGCAAACGGCATCCCGCAGGATGCCGCCGAATGATGGGAAAGGAGGGGAGACGGATGGCGGGATTTTAGAGCGTGTTCATAGCGAGCTGAGGAACCCTCTGAGGAGCCGCCATGCCTTCGAGAGCCTGTTCGCTATCTCTTTTGCCGCTGCGCTGCTGCTGGCCCTTCACCGTTGAGGGAGTGGCGGAAAGCAAGGGCAGGCGCACAACGATATATCAATTTTAAATCGATGAACTATATATTGGTATTTCACAGTATGGATGCGATGCGTTTCAATGGCGGCTTTGGATGATTCAGGATATATATGTATACAAGACATCTCCTTGCTGGAGTTATGTACGTATCAGTCGCTTGTGCTTGCTGGGCATATGCGTTTGTCGTACCAATTTTTTTACATGGCTATAGTCCAACGCAAATTGCGATTGCCAGATATTTCTTTTATGGAATGTTGTCGGTCGTCCTGTTTTTTACCGCCAGTGGTAGAAAACGCTTTCCTTTGAAATATTGGCTGATGGCGTTCTTCCTTGGCCTGACAGGCAATGTTTTATATTATTATCTTTTGGTTATTGGAATCAACCTCACCGGGCCGGAGATCGCTATTCCGATTGGGGGCATGATGCCGGTTGCGGTTGCAATTCTTGGGAACTGGTTGCTGAAAGAATTTCCGTTGTCCAAGATTGCGATGCCACTCACTGTATCCTTTGTGGGGTTGCTTTTCGTGAACTTCACCTATCTGCCTGCTGGAGAAGGGGTGTCTGGTGGGGCTGTTTTTGGAATCCTGGCGAGCTGTGCATCACTCATGCTTTGGTCTTGGTACGGTGTGACGAATGCAGCTTTTTTGAAGCGCAATAGTGACATCAATTCTTCAACATGGACGAATATGATTGGCATTATGTCCTTGGTGCAAGTGCTGATGTGGGGAGGAGTGGATTATTTTTATTTTGGATATACGCAGATTCCCTCCATTGCCACCAAGGATTTTTTATCATTTTGCTTGTGGACGGCTTCTTTGGGCATCGTATCGTCCTGGCTCGGTACGATGGCGTGGAATATAGGGGCGAAAAAATTACCAATCACGTTGGCAGGTCAATTTATCGTTATGGAACCTTTGTTGGGGTTGGTATATGTATTTCTCTATAAGGGGAAATTGCCAACCATACTGGAAATGGCCGGTTTTGCGGTTTGTATACTGGGAATTGTATTGACGTTGCGAAAAATTCAAGGTTTGCGCCTACAGGCTGCCTAAGTATTTATTCACCGTCGCCCTGCGTGGCCCGCAGGGTTTCCAGGTGGATGTTCGTCTCGGTATGGCGGATGCCCTTGATGAGCCGGATGCGCTCCAGCACGCGCGACAGGCCTGCCGGGCTGTCGGCCTGCAATTCGGCCAGCAAATCCCACTGGCCGTTGGTGGCGTGCAGCGCCTGCACGCCCGGTTCGCCCAGCAGGCTGGTGGCGACGCGCCCGGCCTCGTTGCCTTCGATGGTGATGCTCATCCAGGCTTGCAGGGCGGTGGTGGCCACGGCGGGGCGCAGGCGCACGGTGTAGCCGACGATGATGCCGCTGTCTTCCAGCTTGCGCAGCCGGTTGGTAACGGTGCCGCGCGAAACGCCCAGCCGCGCTGCCAGGGTGGCGACGCTTTCGCGGGCGTTGTGGCGCAGCATGGCGATCAGGCGCTGGTCGATGGCATCCAGATTGTTCATTGTGTCAATTTTCCTTGTGCAATCTGCCAGAAAGGCCTGCATTATGGTGCAGTGTTGCCGATTTGAATTGCCGTGGGCCTGTGGGAGACTTTTGTGGTCGATACACAGCAGGAGACTTCCATGACCATTCAAACCAAACCCACCCCGTCCGTGCAGACCGATTTCCTCAGCGCCAGCGATGCGGCACGGCTTGTCGCCCGCGTGGGCATCGTCAGCGTGCTGCGCATGATGGCCCAGGCCATCGAAGACGATTACCTGCGTTGGCAGGACTTCGACAAGTCCGCCCGCACTGCCGCGCATTCGGAAAACGGCGTGATCGAACTCATGCCCGTGGCCGACACGCGTGACTACGCCTTCAAATACGTCAATGGCCACCCCATCAACACCCGCCACGGCCTGCCGACGGTGATGGCCTTCGGCGCCCTGGCCGACGTGCCGACGGGGATGCCGCGCTTTGTCAGCGAACTGACGCTGACCACCGCGCTGCGCACGGCCGCCACGTCGGTGATGGTGGCGCGGCGCCTGGCCCGCGCGGACAGCCGCAGCATGGCGCTGATCGGCAACGGTTCGCAAAGCGAGTTTCAGGCGCTGGCCTTCATGGGGCTGTTGGGCGTGCGTGAGCTGCGCCTGTTCGACATCGACCCGGCCACCTCGCAAAAGCTGCTGCGCAATCTGGAGCCTTTCCTGCACGAGTTCGGCGCCACGGCGCAGGTTTACCCCGGCGTGCAGGAGGCCGTGCGCGGCGCGGACATCGTGACCACGGTGACGGCGGACAAGGCCTACGCCACCATCCTGCCCGCCAGCATGGTCGAGCCGGGCATGCACATCAACGCCGTGGGCGGCGACTGCCCCGGCAAGACGGAGCTGGAGGCCGACGTGCTGCACCGCGCCGACGTGTTCGTCGAATACGAGCCGCAAACGCGCATCGAGGGCGAATTGCAGCAAATGCCTGCCGATTTCGCCGTGACCGAGTTCTGGCGCGTGTTGCAGGGGCTGGCAGCGGGGCGCACCTCGGCGCAGCAGGTCACCGTGTTCGATTCGGTGGGCTTTGCGCTGGAGGATTACTCCGCCCTGCGCTCCATGCACGCCCTGGCCCGCAGCGCCGGGCTGCTGGCGCAGATCGAGCTGATTCCCTCGCTGGATGACCCCAAGGACTTGTTTGCCGTGGTGCGGCAAGCCCAGGCCACGCAGGCCAGCCTGAATGCCGCCCGCAAGGCCGCCTGAATTTGTCGAACACGCCACTCTGGAGTTACGCCATGAACCACCAACAACCATCCCAGCAAGCAACCCAGGTCGCCCTGATCGGCGTCCCCACCGATGTCGGCGCATCGCGCCTGGGCGCGGCCATGGGGCCGGACGCCCTGCGCGTGGCCCAGCTCGGCTCGGCGCTGGCCCACCTGGGCGTGCAGGCGCACGACATCGGCAACCTGGCCGGCCCGCCCAACCCGCGCGGCGAGCGCGACGATGCCGGGATGCGCAACCTGGCCGAATGCCTGGCCTGGAACCAGATCACGCACGATGCCGTGTGGCAGGCGTTGCAGCAGGGGCGCCTGCCCATCATGCTGGGCGGCGACCATGTGCTGGCCACCGGCTCGATCAGCGCCGTGGCCCGCCACTGCCGCGCCAAGGGCCAGCGCCTGCGCGTGCTGTGGCTGGATGCGCATTCGGACTGCAACACGCCCGACAACTCGCCCAGCGGCAACATGCACGGCATGCCCGTGGCCAGCCTGTGCGGGCTGGGGCCGCGTGCGCTGGCCGAAATGTCCGGCCAGCTGCCGGCGCTGCCCGCATCGGCCTTCTGCCAGATCGGCCTGCGCAGCGTGGATGCCTATGAAAAACACATGATCCGCGAGCTGGGCCTGGAGGTGTACGACATGCGGGCCATCGACGAGCTGGGCATGCGCGAAGTCATGCGCCGCGCCCTGGCCGACCTGGGGCCGGACGACCACCTGCACCTGAGCTTCGACGTGGACTTTCTCGACCCCGAGATCGCCCCCGGCACGGGCACCCCGGTGCGCGGCGGCCCCAACTACCGCGAGGCCCAGCTGTGCATGGAAATGATTGCCGACACGGGCCGCCTGGGGTCACTGGACATCGTGGAGCTGAACCCGGCCCTGGACCTGCGCAACCAGACGGCCGAGCTGGTGGTCGATCTGGTGCAAAGCCTGTTTGGCCAAAGCACGCTGGTGCGGCCATAGCCCAGCGCTGACTTCTCGCTGGGGCAGAACTACCAGGCGTTTCTGCAGGACAGCATCAACTGGGCCGAGGTGATCGCCACCTACATCGGCATTCCGCTGTTCCTGGCGGTGTGGCTGGGCTACAGGCTGGTGAAAAAGACGCGCTTCGTTCGTTATGCGCAGATGCGGTTCCCCGAAGCGCAGAAGCGTTGAAAACGGCAGTTGTTTATAAAAAATGAAGCTTTTTGCGCTGATAAATAGAAGGTTTCAGATATAAAAATACCTGAAACCCTTGTATATCGGGCGGAAGAAGCTACTTCTTTTATCAATCCTGTGCCAAAGCTGCCTTGCGCCAGGCAGTGGCGGCGGCTGCCGGGTCGCCGCGCTGCTCGGCCAACACGGCCAGCGCCCGCCAGCAACTGGCCTGCAGGGCGTTGTCGTTCAACCGGGGCAGGCTTTGGCGCAGCAATTGTTCAGCCTTGCCCCACAGCTGGCGCTGCACGCAGGCCATGCCGCCCAGGTATTGCAGCAGGGCTTCCTTGGGGTACTGGTGCTGGGCCTGTTCGATGCGTTTGAGCCAGGCGCCGTCCAGGTCTTCCAGGCTGTGTTGCAAGGCCAGGAACAGGCGCTGGGCCTGGTAGTGGGGCAGTTGCCCCTGGATGTAAGCCTCCCAGATGGGCAGCAGCCATTGCCGGGCCTGGGCAGCATCGCCTGCCAGGGCGATCCACCGGCGCACGGCGGGCAGGGCAATGTCCGGATGTTGCTGCTCGGTGGCGGGCAGGCTGCGCCAGAGTTTTTCCAGCTGCTGGGTATCGTGGCAGGCGCGGATTTCCTCGCCGACCAGGCTGGCAATCAGGCTGCTGGCGCTGTCCGGGGTGAAGCCGCCGTGCTTGGCCAGCAGGCGGGCGGTTTCCAGGGCAGTGGCGTTGTCCCGCGCCAGCCGTGCGGCCTTGAGCTTGATGCGCAGCGCCAGCGTGCGCCGGGCCGCCCCGTGCGGCAACTGGGCCAGGCGGTGCAGGCTTTCCTGCGGGTTGCGGTCGTCCAGAGCCCAGCGGGCGGCCCGCATCTGGGCGCCTTCGCGCACTTCCTGGGCCAGGGGGCTGGGCTGCTGGCTGGTGTCCTCCAGAAGCTGGGCGTAGTGCCGGTCGCGGGCGCCGGGGTCTTGCAGGGCATGGGCGCTGTCGGCGGCCAGCAGGTGGGCGATGGAGCGCAGGCTGCTATCCAGCGGTACGGCGGCGTTGCTGTGGTGCAGGCTGGCGCTGTGCGCCAGCAGCTCCTGCGCGGATTTGCCGGCCCGCACGAAGCGCCCGGCCTGCTGGTGGGCCAGGCTGCTGATGAGGGCGGCGTAGAGCTGGCGCTCCTTTTGCTGCTGGCGCCAGCGCCGCGTCTGCGCGGGCAATTGCCCCAGCACGGCGATGCCGCGCAGGCTGGCGTAGCACAGCACGAACAGGGCCAGCAGCGCAAGCAGCGCCATGTTCAGTGAAATATCGACCCGGTACGGCGGCCAGAACAGGCTGACCATGCCCTGGTTGTTGCCCGCAAACAGGGCCAGGGCGACGGCCAGGGCGAACAGGCCCACAAACCACAGTGCGGCACGCATCATTGCGGTGATTTCCTTCTCGTTATTCCCGGCGGGCCGTGGCGTTGGCCAGGGCGGTCAGGGTGTCGTCCAGGCTGGGCTGCTGGTTGTTGCGCAACTGCTCCTGCAACTGGGCCAGGGTGGCCTGGACGCTGTGGGTGCGCCGGGCATTGACCACGAAGTATTTGCCGATGCTGGCCTGCACCACGCCCAGGTCGGAGGCCGCGGCGGTGTACTGGCGCCCGAGGATGGCCAGCCGGGCGTTGAGCAGTTGCAGCTTGAGGTTTTCGCGCAGGAAGATGCCTTCCTGCGGGGCCAGCAGCGCCGCTTCCGGGCCGGAGATGGTGCTGACGCGCAGCAGGTCACCCGCTTCGGCGCGGATGCTGCCCCACAGCGCCCGGCCCTGCGCCTGCCAGCCTTGCCACCAGGACGGGGCGGTGGCCGTCGCAGCGTCGGCATCGGTACGGGGGGCCGTGGCGTGGCGCGGCGGAAGGGCTTCCTGCGCCGTGGTGGGTTTGCCGTTTTGCAGGGGCAGCTCGTCGAGTTGGCGCAGCACCTCGTCCAGGCGGGTGAGCAGGCTGGCGGTATCGACCGACTGGGTCTGGCGCAGGCGCTCCAGATCGCGCTCCATGGCGCGTTGCACCAGGGCCAGACTGGGCTGGGCCGCGCCTTCGATGCGCTTGCTGGCGCTTTTCAGGCTGGCGATCAGCGGGGCGGTGCTGCCGGTGAGCTGGGCCTGCTGCACGGCCAGACGCATGGCCGCTTCCAGATCGAGGGCCAAAGTGTCCTCGCGCGAGCGCGACAGGTTATGCACCAGCTCTTCCAACTGGCCGCGTTGCAGGCTGACGTCGGCCAGCCGGGCTTCGGCCACGGTCAGTCGGGCGTTGGCAGCCAGCACCTGCTCCTGCGCCTCTTTGGCCAGGGTGCGGGCTTCCTGCGCCTGGGCGTTGGCCTGGGCGCTTTGCTGGGCCAGCCGCTCCTGCATGGTCTGCACCTTGTTCCAGGCCGTCAGGCTGCTGGCCAATCCGGCGGCAGCCAGCAACAGGGCCAGCCACGTCCAGCCGGGGGCCGCCGGGGCCGGGGTGCGGGGCGCTGCAGCGTCGAAGGGCACAGCGTGGGAGGGGATGGTGGGGCCGTCAGCACTCATGACTGCGATTGTATAAAGCGGTGGATGTCGTCCAGTGCCGGGCGGGTCGTCAGCACCCGGCCAAAGCCGAGGGCCTGCGCCTGCTGCGCGATACGGGGGTGGGTGGCCAGCGCGGCGTGCGCCTGCCAGGTCAGTTCGGGGGCCAGGGCGGCCAGATGCTGCAGGCACTCGCTGCTGCTGAACAGCCAGCACGCGCCCTGGGCGTGCAACTGGTGCAGCCGGGCCTGCCAGGCGGGCGTGGCCGCGGGCGCATGGCGTTCATACACCGGGGCGAACACGGCCTGGGCGCCTCGGGCCTGCAATTGCGTGGCCAGCCAGGCGCGGCCCGTGCCCTGGGCCGGTTCGGGATTGTTCAGCCCGTCGGCACCGCGCACGATCAGCACGCGGTCGCCGTGGCGCACCTGGGGGGCGACGACGGCCCACAGGGTTTCCGATTCGAACTGCGCGGCATCGGCCGGGGGCGCGTCGATCTGTGCGGCGGCCACGCCGGCTTCGCGCAACGCTTGCGTGGTGCCCGGCCCGGGCGACCAGCAACGCGCGGCCAGCGTCGTCGGCGTGACGGCGGCGGCCTGCACCAGCGGATGGGCAAAAAAGTAGCGCACGGCATTCGCGCTGACAAACATCAGCGCCCGGTAGTGCAGGCCATGCGCCATGCCCGCCAGCGCTGCTTGCAGGGCGGCTTGCGCCTGCGGGCTGCGGCTGGGGCCGATGTCCATGAGCGGCAGGCCCTCGGCACGGTAGCCCCGGGCTTGCAAGGCTTGCACCCAGCGCTGGTTGTCCGGTTCGGGCCGGGTGACGATGAGGGGCAGGGCGGCCATGGCGGTTCAGTGGCTTTGCACTTTGGCGCCGCCCGCTTGCAGCGCCTGGGCCACGGCCAGCCCCAGGGCGTCGGCCTGCGCCAGGGTGGTGACGCTGGCCTGCTGCTGCGCCCGCACCAGGGGTTGTTGGCCTTCCGGATCGCCCCAGGCAGCGCGGATGGACAGGGTGTCGCCCTCCAGCGTGGCGTAGGCGGCCAGCGGCACCGAGCAGCTGCCGCCCATGCCCCGGCTGACGGCCCGTTCCGCCGTCACGCGCAGCCACGTCGGCATGTCGACCAGCGGGGCCAGGGCGGTGCGCAGGTCTTCGCGGTCGCTGCGGATTTCAATGCCCAGGGCGCCCTGGCCGGCGGCGGGCAGCATTTCTTCCGGTTCGAAGATGCTGCGGATGCGCTCGTCCATCTTCAGGCGCTTGAGGCCCGCAGCGGCCAGCACGATGGCGTCATACTGGCCTTCGTCGAGCTTGCGCAGGCGCGTATCGAGGTTGCCGCGCAGGGGCACGATCTGCAAGTCCGGGCGCAGGCCGTGCAGCAGCACCTGGCGGCGCAGGCTGGAGGTGCCCACCACTGCGCCTTGCGGCAGTTCGGCCAGGTTGGCGTAACGGGGCGAGACAAAGGCATCGCGCGGGTCTTCACGCTCCATCACGCAGGCCAGGGCGAAGCCCTCGGGCAGTTCCATGGGCACGTCCTTGAGCGAATGCACGGCAATGTGGGCGCGGCCTTCTTCCAGGGCCACTTCCAGCTCTTTCACGAACAGGCCCTTGCCACCGACCTTGGACAGGGTGCGGTCCAGAATCTGGTCGCCCTTGGTCGTCATGCCCAGCAGCTCCACCGCATGGCCCATCTGGCGCAGCAGTGCCTGGACGTGTTCGGCCTGCCACAGGGCCAGACGGCTTTCCCGGGTGGCGATGACGAGGGGGGTATTTTTCAGCGATGGGTGCATTTTGTTCAGTAGCGCAGGCCAGAATAAGCAACCTGGGATGCTAGCATGTGGCGCTGCAACATCCGGACTTTGGAGTATTTCTAACAATGCAAGCCATCCATAGCGCTGCGGGTACGACACCCCCCCCATCCCAGGACAAGGACAAGCCTTTGCAGGAAGACATCCGTCTGCTGGGCAGGATTCTGGGCGACATCATTCGGGAGCAAGAGGGTGCGGCAGCGTTTACCTTGATCGAGCAGGTGCGCCAGCTTTCGGTAGGTTTTCGCCGCGACCACGACCCGGAGGCCGATCGGCAATTGAAAGCCCTGCTCACCAGCCTGAGTACCGGGCAGACGGTCAGCGTCATCCGCGCCTTTACCTACTTCAGCCATCTGGCGAATCTGGCCGAAGACCGCCACCACCTGCGCCGCCGTGCCATCCACGAGCGTGCGGGCAGCGCCCAGGAAGGCAGCATCGAAGTGGCCTTTGCCCGTTTGCAGCAGGCCGGCATCACGCCCGGTGCCATCGCGCAGACGCTGGCCAAGGCCTATGTGGCCCCGGTACTCACCGCCCACCCCACCGAGGTGCAGCGCCAGAGCATTCTGCAGGCCGAGCGCGACATCGCCCGCCTGCTGGCCGAGCGCGACGACATCAGCGCCCGCGCCCAGTTGTTTGCCGGCAGCAAGGATGCCCTGACCCCGCGCCAGCTGGCCGCCAACGAGGCGCAACTGCGTGCCCGCGTCGAGCAGCTGTGGCAGACGCGGCTGCTGCGCCACTCCAAGCTGACGGTGGCCGACGAAATCGAAAACGCCCTGAGCTATTACGAAACCACCTTCCTGCACGAACTGCCCAAGCTCTACGCCAGCCTGGAAGAGGCCCTGCCGGGGCAGGACATCCACAGCTTCATGCGCATGGGCCAATGGATTGGCGGCGACCGCGACGGCAACCCCAACGTCACCGCCCCCACGCTGGAGCTGGCCTTGCGCCGCCAAAGCGAGGTGGCGCTGCGCCACTACCTGAATGAAGTCCACGCCCTGGGCGCAGAGCTGTCCATGTCCAGCGTGCTGGTCAAGGTCACGCCCGCCATGCAGGTGCTGGCCTTGTCCTCGCCCGACACCAACTCGCACCGCCAGGACGAGCCCTATCGCCGCGCCCTGACCGGCGTGTATGCCCGGCTGGCCGCCACGCTCACGCAACTGACCGGCGGGCGCGAGGCCGAGCGCCACGCCGTCGCCGCGCAAAACCCCTATGGCAGTGCTGCCGAGTTCCTGCAGGACTTGCAGACCATCGACGCCTCGCTGTCGCGCCACAACGGCGAGGCGCTGGCCCTGCACCGCCTGCGCCCGCTGATCCGCGCCGTGCAGGTGTTCGGCTTTCACCTGGCTACGGTCGACTTGCGCCAAAGCTCGGACAAGCACGAGGAAGTGCTGGCCGACCTGCTGCGCACCGCCCGCGTCGAGGACAACTACAGCAGCCTGGACGAAGCCCAGCGCTGCGCCCTGCTGCACCGCCTGCTGTGCGATGCCCGGCCGCTGCGCGTGGTCGGTGCGCAGTACGCGCCGCTCACCGTCAGCGAAATCGCCATTTTCGAGATGGCGCACAAGATGCTGCAAACCTACGGGCGCGAGGCCATCCTGCACTACATCATCAGCCACACCGAAACGGTGAGCGACCTGCTCGAAGTGCTGCTGCTGCAAAAGGAAGTGGGCCTGATGCAGGGCACGCTGGACAGTGCCGAGTCCCAGGCGCAGCTCATCGTCGTGCCGCTGTTCGAGACGATTGGCGACCTGCGGGCCGCCGCCAGCATCATGCGCGACTACTACGCCGTGCCCGGCGTCGCCCAGCTCATGCAGCGCAGCGGCGGGGAGCAGGACATCATGCTGGGCTACAGCGACAGCAACAAGGACGGAGGCATCTTCACCAGCAACTGGGAGCTGTACCGCGCCGAGCTGGCCCTGGTCGAAGTGTTCGACCGGCTCGAAGCCGACTACGGCCTGCGCCTGCGCATGTTCCACGGACGCGGCGGCACCGTGGGGCGCGGCGGCGGCCCCAGCTACCAGGCCATCCTGGCGCAGCCGCCGGGCACCGTGCGCGGGCAAATCCGGCTGACGGAGCAGGGCGAGGTCATCGCCTCCAAATACGCCAACCCCGACATTGGCCGGCGCAACCTGGAGACGCTGGCCGTCGCCATGCTCGAAGCCACCCTGCTGCAACCGACCAAGCCGGCCACGCCGGAATTTCTGGCCGCCGCGCAGCAGCTCTCGGACGCCAGCATGGCCGCTTACCGCCATCTGGTGTACGACACCCCCGGCTTTGCCGACTACTTCTTCACCGCCACGCCCATCCGCGAGATTGCGGAGCTGAACATCGGCTCGCGCCCCGCCTCGCGCAAGGCCACGCAGGCCATCGAGGATTTGCGGGCGATTCCCTGGGGCTTCAGCTGGGGCCAGTGCCGGCTGACGCTGCCGGGGTGGCTGGGCTTCGGCTCGGCCGTGCAAGCCTTCCTGGAACAGCCCGGCACCACGCGCGAAGGGCAACTGCAACTGCTGCAAGCCATGTACCGGCAGTGGCCGTTCTTCAGCACCCTGCTGTCCAACATGGACATGGTGCTGGCCAAGAGCGATCTGGCCCTGGCCTCGTGCTACAGCGAACTGGTGGCCGACACGGCCTTGCGCACACGTATCTTCGACGCCATCAGCGCCGAATGGCAGCGCACCGTGGACATGCTGGCCCTGGTCACGGGCGAGGACGACCGCCTGGCCAGCAACCCGGCGCTGGCCCGTTCCATCCGCCACCGCTTCCCCTACATCGACCCGCTGCACCTGCTGCAAGTCGAACTGGTGCGCCGCTGGCGCAGCGGGCAGAACGACGACCGCCTGAAGAACGGCATCCACATCAGCATCAACGGCATTGCCGCCGGATTGCGCAATACGGGGTGATGGGGCGGTAAAACACTTCAAGCTTCATTAAGGAGAGCTGCTACCGCTTATTTATCAATGTTTTTATAGTCAAATTACCTTGAAAATGTTGAGAATAAAGCGGTAGCAGCTCTTTTTTTGTATTCAAGGATGGAAAATGAAGCAGCAGATTCAGATTTTCACCAGCACCGATGGCCAGGCACGGCTTGAAGTTGCGCTAGATAGGGAAACCGTCTGGCTGCGTCAAGAGCAAATGGCTGAACTTTTCGGGCGTGACCGATCCGTCATCACGCGCCACATCGGCAATGTGTTCAAGGAGGAAGAACTGGACGAGAAAAGCAATGTGCAGAATTTGCACATTGCAGGTTCCGACAAGCCGGTGCGTTTCTACAGCCTCGACGTGATCATTTCGGTGGGCTACCGGGTCAAATCGCCGCGTGGCGTGCAATTTCGCCAATGGGCTACCCGCGTGCTGCGCCAGCATCTGGTCGAGGGCTACACACTCAACGAACGCCGCCTGCGCGAGCGCGGCATCGAGTTCGAGCAGGCCGTCAGCCTGTTGTCGCGCACGCTGGCGAACCAGCGACTGGTATCGGCAGAAATTGGACGATGCGCTGGCGGCCATCGCCCAATTCAGTCATCAGTCATCTCGGCACTTTCTCTCGTCATTCCCGCGCAGGCGGGAATCCAGCAGCGGCCTTGTTTGATCCCAGGTTTTAATGGTGCAATCTTTTCCCTTGAATGGAAGGAAGCGCTATGGGCCAGGTTCTGCACGGGAGCGCCAGGACGACGGAGGCAATCCGTCGAACAATACAAAATAGTCAAGA
>NZ_JBHSEW010000009.1:0-198580 GCF_042654765.1 Comamonas nitrativorans
ACTGCACAGAACACCTCGTACAGATCGAGCTTGATCGGTTTGGTGCTGCGTCGAACGCTGCGCAACAGCGGCTCGATCTCGGCAAATTTCTCTCGACTGATGTCGCTTGGGTACGGCTTTCTTTTCATCCAAGGATTGTCGGGGGCAAAAAGATCGTAAACACGTTCTTACGGACGCGTTGCTGGGTGTGGGCCTTTTCGCTTGCTGCGCAGCTTCAGTCTGGCCTGGTTTGCAGGGAGTTGGCCCAGTCGGGGGTGGGCGTGCCTTGTCCGGCGGGGTGCTGGTAGCGGGAATTGCTGCGCCAGATGCCGCCTGCCCAGCCGAGCTGCGGTTCGGTGCGGTACCAGAACCATTGGCCGTCGGCGTCCTGCGCCAGCCAGTTCCAGTCGGGGCCGGGGGCGTCGCGCCAGTCGGGGGTGGCGGGATGCGGGGGCAGAGGTGCGGGGGGTGTTTGCATATACTGGCTTTCTTTCGCTTTCTCGTGCCAATTTTGCGGGATTCTGCGGGCTGCACAGTCCATCAACCGGGGAGACAAACCACTATGCAAACTTCTGGCTGGATCGCTTTGGGCGTGGCGGCGGCGCTGGCGCTTTGGGCCGTTGTCCTGCACAACCGCCTGCGCCAGTTGCGCAACCGGGTGGACAACGCTTTTGCGCAGATCGACGTGCAGCTCAAACGCCGCCATGACCTCATCCCCAATCTGGTGGAAGTGGCCCGGGGCTATATGGCGCACGAGGCCAGCACGCTGGAGGCCGTGGCCCGCGCCCGGGG
The DNA here is from genome assembly GCF_042654765.1 of Comamonas nitrativorans. Taxonomy (NCBI): domain Bacteria; kingdom Pseudomonadati; phylum Pseudomonadota; class Betaproteobacteria; order Burkholderiales; family Comamonadaceae; genus Comamonas; species Comamonas nitrativorans. The sequence goes on from NZ_JBHSEW010000009.1 coordinate 772, forward strand.
GCAGGCCGCGCAAGCGGCCGCCACCGCCCGCCGCCATCCGGGCCAGACGGCTGCGATGGCCGGTCTGGCCGGGGCCGAGGCCGCCCTGGGCGCCAGCCTGGGCCAGCTCATGGTGCTGACCGAAAACTATCCCGACTTGAAGGCCGATGCCCAGATGCAAAGCCTCAGCGAGGAAATCACCAGCACGGAAAACCGCCTGGGCTTTGCCCGTCAGGCGTACAACGATGAAATCCTGACCTACAACGATCAGGCCAGCCAGTTCCCCGACCTCGTCATCGCCCGGCTGATGGGCTTTGCCCATCTGGACATGCTGCAGGCGACCCAGTCGGCCCACGAACGCGCCGCCCCCCAGGTACGTTTCTAATCCTCTGCCGATGGTTCGCCCCCAAGGTTTCTGGGACACCCAGCGCCAGGCCCGCCGGCGCACGCGCCGCCTGCTGCTGGGTTTTTTCCTGTGCGTGCTGCTGTGCCTGGGCGTCGTCCACCTGGGGCTGACGCTGGCCTGGTGGCTGCTGCTGCACGGCTGGCCGTACCCGCGCGGGTTTGTGCTGACCAACCTGGGGGTGACGCTGTTTTTCATCCTCGGCGGCTGGTGGGTGGAGCATGACGCCATGCAGGGGGGCGGGCGCAAGCTGGCGCAGCTGGTCGGCGCCCGCCCGGCGCAGACCGGGCGCAACCTGCCGGAGCAGCAGCTGGTCAATACCGTGCAGGAAATGTGCGTGGCCGCCCACATGCAGCCGCCGCAGGTAGTGGTGCTGGCCCGCACGGATGCCATCAATGCCTTTGCCGCGGGCTGGGCGCCGGAGGACGCCGTGATTGCCGTCACCCAGGGGGCGCTGGACTACCTGACCCGCGACGAGCTGCAGGGCCTGGTGGCGCACGAGCTGTCGCACCTGAAGGAAGGCGACACCTACCTGAACATGCACCTGGTGGGCATGGTCTACGGGCTGGAGCTGATCCATAACTTTGGCGCCACCCTGCGCGAGGAAGGCGGCGGATTGGGGCGCTGGTTCGGCAGCGCCATCATGGCGGCGGGCTGGGTGGGGTGGTTCAGCGGCAAGCTGCTCAAGGCGGCGGTTTCGCGCCAGCGCGAATGGCTGGCCGATGCCCGGGCGCTGCAATGGACGCGCAACCCGGCCGGTATCGGCGGGGTGTTGCGCAAGGTGCTGTACCAGCGCCAGCAGGCGCAGCGCGAGCGCGGCCATTGGCACCACGACCGGCGCAGCCATGCCGGATTGCACCACCCCCTGGTGCAGCACATGCTGCTGGCCGAAGTGCCGGACAGCAACCGCCTGGCGCACTGGCTGGATGCCCACCCGCCGCTCAGGGAGCGCATTGCCCGGGTGTACGGCCACCCCATGCCGGCCATGGCGCTGGATAAACGCGATTAGCAGGGCAGGGGGCCTTTGTCTTCCTACATCCGGGCGGCAGCCCAGGGTTGCAATTGCGCTTCGGGCAGCGGCTTGCTGAAGAAATAGCCCTGGAAGATGTCGCAGCCCGAGGCCTTCAGGTGTGCCAGCTGCGCCGGGGTTTCCACCCCTTCGGCCAGTACCTGCATGTCGAGCTGGTGGGCCATGGCGATGATGGCCTCGATCAGCACTGCCGGGCGCTTGCCGCCCAGGACGGCGGGCGTGGGCGCGTCGATGTCCATGACGAAGGAGCGGTCGATTTTCAGCGTGTCGATGGGCAGGCGCTTGAGGTAGGACAGGCTGGAGTAGCCGGTGCCGAAATCATCGAGCGCGAAGCGCACGCCGTAGCGGCGCAGCTGCTGCATTTTCTCCAGGGTGGCGTCCAGATCGTCGGCGACCACGGTTTCGGTCAGCTCCAGTTCCAGCGACAGGGCGTTCAGGCCCAGTTGCTCCAGGATGGCGTGGACGCGATCGACAAAATCCGGCTCCCGGAACTGCCGGGGGCTGACGTTGACGGCCATGGTCAGCGGCTGTGCCCAGGCGGCGTGGGCGGGGTCGCTCTGCCAGCGGCGCAGGGTCGTGGCCGCTTCCTGCAAGACCCAATGGCCCAGGGGGATGATCAGGCCGCTGGCCTCAGCCTCGGCAATGAAGGCGCCGGGGGAAATCAGCCCGCGCCTGGGGTGCTGCCAGCGCACCAGGGCCTCCACCCCGTGCAGCTGCCCCTGGGCGTTGACTTGCGGCTGGTAGTGCAGCAGCAGTTGCTGCGCTTCGGGGGGCGCGATGTGCAGGGCGGCGGTCAGGTCGGTGCGCAGCGCCAGGCGGGTGCTGGCCGCTTCCTGCAGGGCATGGGCAAAAAAGCGCACCCGGTTGTCGCCGGCGGCTTTGGACAGGTGCATTGCCGTTTCGGCCTCGCGCAGCAGTTCGGGCGGCTCCTTGCTGTCGTTGGGAATCATCACCAGCCCGGCGCCGGCGTTCAGATGCAGGGTGTGCTGCTGTACGGGCAGGGGGTGGGCGATCTGGGCCAGCAGTTGTTCGACCTGGCGGGCTGCCTGGGTGCTGGCTTCTTCCAGGGTGCCGCTCAGATTGGTCAGCAGCAGGGCAAAGGTGTCGCTGTGGATGCGGGCCAGCAACTGGTGCGGGGCTTGCTGGCTGCTCAGGCGCTGGGCCAGAGCCCGCAAGGTGGCATCGCCCGTGGCCATCCCCAGCGAGTCGTTGATGGCCTTGAAATTGTCCAGATTGAAGGTTGCCAGGGCGGCGCGGCGCTTGGGGTGGTGTTCGACCTCCTGGAGTTCGGTGCGGACATGGTCGAAGAGCTGGCGGCGGTTGGGCAGGCCGGTGAGGGCGTCGAAGTGCGCGAGCTGGCGGATTTGTGCTTCGGCCTGCAGGCGTTCGCGGATGTCGCGGGCGACCACCGTGCGCACGCTGCGGCCATTGATTTCGCGCTGCAGGGCGGTGACTTCGCAGGGGATAGGCGTGTGGCCGTCGCTGGCCAGGAAGTCCACGTCCCAGGTGCCCTCGATACCGCCGGCAGCACGTTTCCTGATGATCGGGCGGTATTCGGGGGTAACGAGGCTGAAGATGTCGCAGCCGATCAACTCCTTGGCGCTGCGCCCGAGCAGTTTTTCGGCGTTGGTATTGACGTCGAGAATGGTGCCGTTGGCATGGAAGAAAATCGCCTCCAGCGTGGCGTCGGCCAATTGGTGAAAGCGTGTTTCGCTGGCAGCCAGGGCGGCCTTGCTGGCTTGCAGGGTCTGCGCCATGTGTTGCAGGGACTGGCCCAGTTCGAACATTTCCCCCTGGCCGGTCAGGGGCGGGGGGATATTGAAATGGCCGGCGCCGATGGCCCGCATGGCCGTTTGCAGCGTGGCGACGGGCCGCAGGATGTAGTGGCGGCCAAAGCCCAGCAGCAAAATGGCCGATACCCCGGTGATGGCGATGGACATCAGCAGTTGCTCCAGGATGCGCTGGTGCCATTGCGCCGCCAGGGGCGCCAGGTCGTACTCCAGCACCAGGGTGCCATAGCGGCTGGCGCGGATTTCGTGGGGCTGCAGCGGCATGGCCACCGGGGTCTGCGCATGCAGGCGCAGCAGCGCACTGTCCAGCAGCAGGCGCGTCTGCGGGGCGTCCAGGGCCGGGGGCATGACGGGCTGGGGCAGCACGCGGGCCGCCGGCTGCCCTTTCCAGGCAAAACGGGTGGCGGCCAGCACGGTGCCGTGCTCATCCAGCAAGGCGGCGTAGTCGATGGTGGGGGACAGCCCCAGCTCGGCCACGATGGCGTCCAGGCCGCTGCCATCGTCCCGGCGCAGCACCGTCTCCAGCGACCGCCGGGTGCCGAGCAACTGGACGTAGGCCGTGCGGTCGGTAAAGCGCTGCAGGTCTTCCTGGGCATGGCGGCGCTCCAGCATGGTCAGCAGCGCCAGTATCAGCAGGCCCGCCACGGCCAGGGCCACGGGCAGCCACACCTGCAGCCGCACGGAACGCAAGGGGGTGTCAGGGGTCATGGCGCGGCCTCCACCGCGAAGTCGGCGCGGATCAACGCTGCCGTGTCGGGCGGGCTATGCAGCAGGTGGTTTTGCTGCATGGTCTGCACCAGCTGGCGGGTGGTGGCGGGCAGCCCGGTGTTCGGGTCGGTAAGCAGCTGCCGGTTCATACGGGCATCCGGCAGCTCGATACCCGAGAGCGCGTCGGCCACGTTTTCTGCGGCAACCCCCTGGCGCGGCGCCATGTGCTGCCAGGCCTGATCGGGCGTCTGGCGCAGGTATTGCAGGGCACGCTGCTGCCCGGCGATGACCTGGGCGATCTGCGGGCGGCAGCAATCGAGGGCACTTTGGCGGGCCACCAGCACATCGACGATCTGCCCGGGAATGTCCTGGCTGGTAAACAGCTCCAGCCCGCCGGTGTGCAGCAGCTTTTGCCGTGCCGGATCGAAGGTGACCACGGCATCGATCGCATTGGCCTGCCAGGCGCTGAAATGCTCGTCCAGCGGCAGGGGCACGATGGTGATGTCCTGCACCTGCAGGCCGGCCTGCTGCAAGGCCGCATCCAGCATGTAGGCGCCGGTGGCGGTTTGCTCCACGCCGATGCGCTTGCCGCGCAGTTGCGCCAGGGCGGTAATGGCCGGCTTGGCAATCAGGGCATCGGCGCCGGCAGAGATGTTCAGCACCCACAGCACCGAAATCGGCTGCCCCTCCTGGGCCAGCAGCAGGGCTTCGTCCAGGGTGACGGCGGCCATGTCCAGGGTGCCGATGCGCAGCGCATCCAGGGTTTGGGTGGTCGAGGCCAGCTCCACCAGGCGCAGGTTGGCACCGTCGTAATAGCCCAGCTCTCGCGCCAGGTACAGCGGTTCGTAGCCGATCCAGGTGTTGGTGCCCAGGGTGAGGGGCGGCTGGTAGCGCGGGCTGCAACCGGCCAGGAGCCAGGTCAGGCCCAGCACGGCCAGAAGGGAGCACGGAAGGCGGAGGAGGCGCAGCATGGGGCGGCAGGAAAATGCCGCAGAGAACGCGGCTTGTATCCAATTATGACAGCAACCCCAGCGACAATGGGGGATTGTCAATGCCGCATCAGTCGGGTACTCGGTTGCAGCAGCACCACCAGCGCCCCGGCGCCGCCGTCGGCAGGCCGCGCCTGGACGAAGGCCAGCACCTCGCGCTTTTGCACCAGCCAGCGCAGCACCTTGGCCTTGAGTACCGGCACCTTGCCCGGCGAGCCCAGGCCCTTGCCGTGGACGATGCGCACGCAGCGCAGTCCGGTGCGGTGTGCCAGGCGGATGAACTGGCCCAGGGCCTCGCGGGCCTCGTCGGTGCGCAGGCCGTGCAGGTCGAGCTGGCGCTGGATGCTCCACTGCCCGCTGCGCAGCTTGCGCAGCACGTCCGGGCCGATGCCGGGGCGGCGGTAGCTCAGGTCGGCGTCCACTTCCAGCAGGGTGCTGATGTCGAACTCGTCGCTCATGGCTTCGCGCAGCACGTTCTGCTCGTCGATCTGTAGCTGTAGCGGTTCTGGCGGTGCGGGTTCCAGCGGGATTTGATACAGATTTTGCGCCCGCAGCGGCGTGACCGGGCCGACGGTCAGGGCAAACAGGTTGCGTTCGCGCTCGGCCTGGCGCCGGGCGGCGATGCGGGCCTGCTGCTGCGCGGCCTGCTGGGCGTTGCGCTGCCGGATTTCCTGGGCCACGGCTTTCAGGCTGTGCAGGCCGGACAGGGGGGCGTGCTGCTTCACAGCTGCCCCTGTTCGGCCAGCGACAGCGCCTGGCCTTGCGCCACGATGAGGTGGTCGAGCACGCGCACGTCGATCAGCGCCAGGGCGCCGGTCAGCGTCTGCGTGAGCTGGATGTCCGCCGCGCTGGGGGTCACGCTGCCGCTGGGATGGTTGTGTGCCAGCACCACGGCCGCCGCATGGTGGTGCAGGGCCCGCAGCGCCACTTCGCGCGGGTAGACCGAGGTCTGGGTGAGCGTGCCGCGAAACAGCTCCTCCAGCGCAATCAGGCGGTGCTGGCTGTCCAGAAACAGCACGGCGAACACCTCGTGGCGCAGGTGCGCCAGATGCAGTTGCAGATAGTGCTTGACGGCCTGCGGGCTGTCGAACAGCGGCTGCTGCCGCAACTGCTGCGCCGTGGCGCGGCGGGCCAGTTCCATGACGGCCAGGATTTCGGCCTGCTTGGCCATGCCCAGCCCCTTGATGCCGGTCAGGCTGCCCGCACTGGCGTTGAGCAGTCCGGCCAGACCGCCCTGGCTGTCGAGAATGTCCTGCGCCATGTGCAGCACGCTGCGCCCGGCCAGCCCGGTGCGCAGCAGGATGGCGAGCAGCTCGGCATCGGCCAGGGCGCCCGCGCCCCGGGCCAGCAGCTTTTCGCGCGGCAGGGTATCGGATGGCAGGTCTTTGAGCGACATCAGAAGGCGGGAATGAGGGTGGGATGAAGGGCCAAACGCGGCTTCTTACAATGTCGGCCAGTTTATAGGGAGTCCCATGACCGATACCGCACCTCAACCCCAAGGCCAGCCCGCCCGCGTGCAAGCCGGCGCTTTTTTAACCTTGCATTACCGCCTGGGCGGCGCCACCGGCGATGTGGTGAACACCTTTGGCGGCAAGCCCGGCACGCTGACCCTGGGCATGGGCGAGCTGGCCCCTGCGCTGGAAGAAAAGATCATCGGCATGGCCGAGGGCGAACGCGCCAGCTTTGCGCTGCCGGCCGGTGCCGCTTTCAGCGAGCGCAACCCCGAGCTGGTGCAATGGGTGTCCCGCAAGCTGCTCAATGAACAGGGCGATCCGGACGAGCAGTACCAGGTGGGCGAAGTGGTGGAGTTCCCCACCCCCGACGGCGAAGGCAGCTACGCCGGTGCCGTGGTGCAGGTGCGCGAGGATGGCGCGGTGCTGTTCGACTTCAATCACCCGCTGGCCGGCCAGCCGGTGACGTTCGAAGTCGAAATCATCGGGATCATCTGAGGTGATGGAGCCCAAGGAAATCCTCCTGGCCGAGCCGCGCGGCTTTTGCGCCGGGGTCGATCGCGCGATCGAGATCGTCGAGCGGGCGCTGACCAAGTTCGGCGCCCCCATCTACGTGCGCCATGAAATCGTCCACAACACCTACGTGGTCAACGACCTGAAGGCACGCGGCGCGATCTTCATCGAGGACCTGGCCGACGTGCCGCCCGGCGCGACCCTGGTGTTCTCCGCCCACGGCGTGAGCCGCGAGGTGCAGGAGGAAGCCCGGCGGCGCGGCTTCAGCATCTTCGACGCCACCTGCCCGCTGGTGACCAAGGTACACGTCGAAGTGGCCAAGCTGGCCAAAGAGGGCTACGAGTTCCTCATGATCGGCCACAAGGGCCACCCCGAGGTGGAAGGCACCATGGGCCAGCTCCTGGACGGCATCTACCTGGTCGAGGACGAGGCCGACGTGGCCCGCGTGCAGCCGCGCCAGAGCGAGAAGCTGGCCGTCGTCACCCAGACCACCCTGAGCGTGGACGATGCCGCCAGCATCCTGGCCGCCATCCGCCAGCGCTTTCCGCAGATTCGCGAACCCAAGCAGCAGGACATCTGCTACGCCACGCAGAACCGCCAGGACGCCGTCAAGCAACTGGCCGCGCAGGTGGACGTGGTGATCGTCGTCGGCAGCCCCACCAGCAGCAACAGCAACCGCCTGCGCGAGCTGGCCGAGCGCCTGGGCACGCCCGCCTTCATGGTCGACAGCCCCGAGGAATTGCAGCCGCACTGGTTCGCCCAGGCCGCCCGCGTCGGCCTGACGGCGGGCGCATCCGCCCCCGAAGTGCTGGTGCAGGGCGTGATCGAACGCATCCGGGCGCTGGGCGCCGCCAGCGTGCGCAAGATGGACGGGCTGGAGGAAACCATCAAGTTCCCCCTGCCCAAAGGCCTGAAGCTGGAGCCGGTGTCCATCAGCAAGTCGAAAAAATAAAGAGCTGCTTACGCGCAAAAACAAAGGATTTCAGATGGTTTTATATCTAGAAATCTTTATTTATCAGCGGAAAAAGCTATTATTTTTAGTAATCAAGCCGCCTGTTTCTTGCGCCCGGCGTGCCAGCTACCATAGATGGCGATCAGCCCCGGCACCAGGATCAGGCCCCAGATGATTTTTTCCAGATTGGCCTGCACCCACGGCAGGTTGCCGAAAAAATACCCCGCCGTGCCAATGCCCAGCACCCACACCAGCGCCCCGACCACATTGAACAGCGTGAACTTGCTGCGCGACATGGCCGCCACCCCGCCCACGAAAGGGGCAAAGGTACGGATGAACGGCATGAACCGCGCCAGGATGATGGTCACGCCGCCGTAACGTTCGTAAAAATTGTGGGCCTGGTCGAAAGCGCGGCGGTTGAACCAGCGCGAGTTCTCCCACTGGAACACCTTGGGGCCGATGAAGCGGCCAATGCTGTAGTTGCACTGGTCGCCCAGAATCGCCGCCACCAGCAGCACCCCCATGGCCAGGGTGAAATCCATCAGCCCCGCGCCGCACATGGCGCCGACGATGAACAGCAGCGAATCGCCGGGCAGAAAGGGCATGACGACCACCCCGGTTTCCACGAACACGATCAAAAACAGCAGGGCATAGACCCAGGGGCCATAGGCCACCACGAAGTCCTGCAAATGCCTGTCGATATGCAGGATGAAGTCGATCAAGAACGCGGCAATTTCCACAACACAGCCCCTGGGCGCAAACAAAAGAAAGCGCGTACTGTAGCGCCGCGCACCGGCGCTTCAACAAACGCCAGGAAAACTCTGCACGAATCACGCAGTGCGGCGCTTCGTGCAGAGCTTTCCTAAGAACCTGTTCACGATCTTTTCCTGGTGCCCGTTGCCCCGCCAAGGCGGCAGATGCAAGGCGCAAACCACAGACGCCCTGGTGGGGCGGCGAGGATTTGCAACGCCGCAGATGCTGTCTTGGCGAGGCAACCCTTCGGGCAAGGCAGCCAACAGCCGCACTCGTCGTTGCGCACCTTGACTAGGCCACCAGCCTGGCCTGCGGCACGCGCCTAGATTGCGGCGGTTGGCTGCCTTGCGGGCACCATGAAAAGATCGTGAACAGGTTCTAACAAACCGGCAGTCAACTTTACGTACGGCAACCCTTGTTTACCGGGCGGGCTGGCACAGTACGGCGACCCATTGCACGCTACATACAACAGGAGGATCGTCTTATGGCCCGCACCCCAACCCTCATCATCAGCACGGCCCTGGCACTGGGCCTGGCCGGCTGCGCCAGCCACCCGACCAACGCACAGATCGGCACGGGTGCCGGTGCGGTGGCTGGCGGCCTGCTGGGCGACGTCGTCTTCGGCTCCACCCTGGGCACCGTCGGCGGGGCCGCTGCCGGTGCCCTGATCGGCAACGAAATCGGCAAACGCAACGATGGCCCCAGCCAGAAAAAACGCGGCAAGCACCGCCATTGACCCCCACCATGCGCCTGTGGCCGGGAGGAGCGGCCCAGGTGCATAAAATCCCTGCAATGAGCAGCACCCCGGTTTCCACACTCCCCCCCTGCGCCGCCCCATCCAGGACCTGCCCGACGAACTCATCAGCCAGATTGCCGCTGGCGAGGTGGTCGAGCGCCCAGCCTCCGTGGTGCGCGAACTGGTCGATAACGCCCTGGACGCCGGCGCCCACCAGATCACCGTGCGCCTGCTGGCCGGCGGCGTGCGCCTGATCAGCGTCGAGGACGACGGCTGCGGCATTCCGCCCGAGGAGCTGCCCGTGGCCCTGCGCCGCCACGCCACCAGCAAGGTGCGCGATCTGCACGAGCTGGAGAGCGTGACCACCATGGGCTTTCGCGGCGAGGCGCTGGCGGCGGTGGCCTCGGTGTCGCAGACCAGCATCCTCTCGCGCACGGCGGATGCCGACAGCGCCTGGCTGCTGGACGCCCACAGCGGCGAACTGCGCCGTGCCGCCCGCGCCCAGGGGACGACGCTGGAGGTCAAGGAGCTGTTCTTCTCCACCCCCGCACGGCGCAAGTTTTTGAAAACCGACGCCACCGAGCTGGCCCACTGCATCGAAAGCGTGCGCCGCCACGCCCTGGCCCGCCCGGACGTGGGCTTTGCCATCTGGCACGAGGGCAAGCTGGTCGAGCAGTGGCGTGCCCTGCCGCCGGACACCGAACGCAGCCAGGCCCTGGCGCGGCGGCTGGCCGATGTGCTGGGGCAGGACTTCGTCGATCAATCCCTGCCGGTGGAGCGGGTGTTCCACAACGGTGCGATCACCGTCTATGGCCGCGCGGGCCTGCCGGACGCCGCCCGCAACCGGGGCGACCAGCAATACAGCTATGTGAATGGCCGCTTCGTGCGCGACAAGGTGATCAGCCACGCCGCCAAGGCCGCTTACGAGGACGTACTGCACGGGCACAAGCAGCCGGTATACGCGCTGTATATCGAGATCGACCCGCTGCGCGTGGACGTGAACGTACATCCCACCAAGATCGAAGTGCGCTTTCGCGACAGCCGCGAAGTCCACCAGGCCGTCAAGCACGCCGTGGAAGATGCCCTGGCCGTGCCCCGCGCCCAGTTGCTGACACAGACCGAACCGACGGCAGCCCCCATCCCGCCCACGGCGACGCCCACAACGGCAGCAGCCCGCGTACCGGCCCAGTACCAGCACAACATCCCGCTGAACACCGCTGCCGGGGCGCTGCAACCGGCCCAGCTGCAAGCCCTGTGGGCACCGCTGCGCGAGGCTGCACTGCCCGCAACCGCCCCCATCCCCACCGCAGTCCCGGCCCCCACAGCGGGCTTCGCCACCCCGCCCGCCACAGACCGTGCCGACGCCCCCCCCTTGACAGTGCAGGAAGGCCCCCCGGCGACCGCCGTGGCCGCCCCCGCGCCAGCGGCCCCCGGCCACTGGCCGCTGGGCCGCGCCGTGGCGCAGATCCACGGCGTCTACGTCCTGGCGGAAAACGCCCAGGGCATGGTCATCGTCGATATGCACGCCGCGCACGAACGCATCGTCTACGAGCGCCTGAAGGCGCAGCTGGGCAACGACCAGCCAATTGCCAGCCAACCGCTGCTCATCCCCGCCACCTTCGCCGCCACGCCGCAGGAAGTGGCCGCCGCCGAGGCGCACAGCGCCAGCCTGCACACCCTGGGGCTGGAGATTGCGCCGTTTTCGCCCAAGACCCTGGCCGTGCGCTGCGTCCCCGCCCTGCTGGCGCAAGGCGATGCCGTGGAGCTGGCCCGCAGCGTGCTGGCCGAACTGCAACAGCACGAAGCCAGCACGCTGATTGCCCGCGCCCGGCACGAAATCCTGGCCACCATGGCCTGCCACGGCGCCGTGCGGGCCAACCGCCGCCTGAGCCTGGAAGAAATGAACGCCCTGCTGCGCCAGATGGAACAGACCGAACGTTCCGACCAGTGCAACCACGGCCGCCCCACCTGGCGGCAGCTCACGATGCCGGAGCTGGACGCCCTCTTTCTGCGCGGGCGCTGAACAACACCGCCGACCGCACCGCCGTTTTGCACTGCCGTTTTGCATCGCCCCTGCCCTGCCTTCGCATCGACTTCTGCCATGCCCATCCAACCCGCCCACCCCAACGCCACGCCCTTCCTGGCCCGCCTGCGTCAGATGCTCGACCAGCTCTCGCCCACCGAGAAAAAGCTGGCCCTGCTGGTGCTGGACACGCCCATCCACCTGGGCAGCTACAGCGCCAGCGAGCTGGCGCAGATCACCGACGTCTCCAACGCCACCATCACCCGCTTTGTGCGCCACCTGGGCTACGGCAGCTATGAAGAAGCCCGCCGCCAGGCCCGGCTGGAAGCCGACGCCGCCGGTACCCTGCCCCTCCCCCCCGCCGCCCTGGCCAGCGCCAACGCCCCCAACAGCCAGGCGCTATGGCAGGCCCAGCAGGACAAGCTGCGGGCCACCCTGGCGCAAATCCCGGCCAGCACCATGAACGCCATCGCCGCCGCCCTGCACCGCGCCCCGCGCGTGACCGCCCTGGGGCTGGGGGCCAATCACCTGCTGGCCCAGCAGTTGTGCCAATTGCTGGCCCAGGCGCTGGGCAAGCCCGCGCAGGCCGAACCGGCTGCCGGGCAGACGCTGGACACCGCCCTGGCCCCCCTGGCCCGTGGCGACATCCTGGTGCTGTGCGCCCTGGGCGGCGTGCCCGCGCCGCTGCTGGCGCTGGGCCAGCAGGCGCAGCGGACGGGCATCCAGCTGCTGTGCATCACCGACCTGACCAGCGCTGCGCCCGCCTCCGACTGGCTGCTGCGCTGCGACAGCACCCCGCACGCCCCCATGCTGGCCCACCTGATCGATACCAGCGCCGCGCACACCCTGGTCTACGGGCTGGTGGCGCACACCGTGCAATGGGGCGCCACGCCCTTTGAGCTGGAATAACGGCATCCGCCGCAGGGCGTAGCCCAACCCTCCGCTATCACAGCGCTGACCGCGGCCTGTTTCCGCGAACTGCGGTGCGCAAATGCAGGCAGTGCGGCGATTTCACATAAGAAATACATGGCAAAAATAACATACAATACGAGAATGATTTTTAATCTTAGTCGCATCATTTATTACATTAAATGATGCAAGAACAAGAAAAACAGATCGATGGATGCTGCAAAGCAAATACTCTCATGCAGGCAAAAATTGAATTGTGCTTGGTTGTTGCAGGTAAAGATTGGAAAACCATAAGGAAAGACGAAATACGCGAACGATCAACAGGAGGTGAATAATGATCAAAAATCCGGAAAAATATGCAAGCTTACCCACAATGCTTTTGATGTGTTTCTAGACACCATGCCTGTTCGGTGTGGTGTTATTTTTTTTATTGACCAATTTTCTGTCTGGCCTTCGCTTGCTTTTTGGCAGCATCCACTGTGCCGCTGGTCGCAAGTGTTGTTATGACCAGGGCGAAGAAAAGATTGACGCTTATTGGTTTTTTGCATGTTACAGAATACAATTCATAATTCGGTCACTACATGAACAATTCTCCAAAAGAATCACTCCATTTTCTTGGCATTCAATGGGAGTCATGGAATGCTGAAGATTTTTTGCTAAATTTCATCGTCATGACTTCCACGGTGATAATAATTTTTGGCGGCTATCTTGTGACAAAAAGTCTGATAACTGGGAAATGGAAGAGAAGACTGGATAACTGGTTGGAATTTTCGATTCTTATGTCGCTTGTCATTTTCATCAGCAAGATAATAATGAAGCGTATTTGTTTTCATTAAATAAAATCACCATGTACGCACATTGGTGCATAGCTTGGCTGCCCACGCCATGCAGTGGGGGTGCCACGCCCTTTGAGTCAGAGTAAAAACACAATCCAAAAAATTACGCCAAACGCTTGTGCCTTCCGGGGTACAAGCGTTTTTTTCTGCCATCGCGGCGATGTATCGCAAACGGTGATGCCAGGATGACTCGATGCAGATTGCATGAGGTCATACGTTTTTGGCATAATCTGCTGCATCGCAATAACGCTATGAAAGGCCGGTTTCCCCATGACGCTCCCCACCCTCGACCAATTCCTGCATGACGTTGCCCGCCGCAACCCCGACCAGCCCGAGTTCCTGCAAGCGGTCACCGAGGTCATGGAAAGCCTGTGGCCGTTCATTTCCGCCAATCCGCACTACGCCGACCACGCCTTGCTCGAACGCCTGGTCGAGCCGGAGCGCCTGATCCAGTTCCGCGTCTGCTGGCACGACGACAAGGGGCAGGTGCACGTCAATCGCGGCTACCGCATCCAGCACAGCATGGCCATCGGCCCGTACAAGGGCGGCCTGCGCTTCCACCCCTCGGTGACGCCTTCGGTGCTGAAATTCCTGGCCTTTGAACAAACCTTCAAGAACGCCCTGACCGGCCTGCCCATGGGCGGCGGCAAGGGCGGCTCGGACTTCGACCCCAAGGGCAAGAGCCAGGCCGAGGTGATGCGCTTCTGCCAGGCCTTCGCCAGCGAGCTGTTCCGCCACGTCGGCCCGGATACCGACGTGCCTGCGGGCGACATCGGCGTGGGTGGCCGCGAAGTGGGCTTTATCGCCGGGATGTACAAGAAGCTGACCAACACCGCCGCCTGCACCTTCACGGGCAAGGGCCTGACCTTTGGCGGTTCGCTGATGCGCCCCGAGGCCACCGGCTACGGCACGGTCTATTTCGCGCAGGAGATGCTGGGTACCCGGGGCAAGGAGCTGGCCGGCAAGCGCGTGAGCATCTCCGGCTCGGGCAACGTGGCGCAGTACGCCGTGGAAAAAGCCCTGCATCTGGGCGCCAAGGTGGTGACGGTGTCCGACTCCGCCGGCACGGTGTACGACCCCGAGGGCTTCACGCCCGAGAAGCTGGCCCAGCTCATGGAAATCAAGAACGAGCGCTATGGCCGCGCCAGCGAGTACGCCGCCCTGGTCGGTGCGCAGTTCCTGGAAGGCCAGCGCCCCTGGCACATTCCGGTGGACATCGCCCTGCCCTGCGCCACGCAGAACGAGCTGGACGAAGCCGACGCCCGCACCCTGGTCAAGAACGGCGTGCTGTGCGTGGCCGAAGGGGCCAACATGCCCAGCACCAACGAAGCGGCCAAGGTGTTTGAAGAAGCCGGCGTGCTGTACGCCCCCGGCAAGGCCAGCAATGCCGGCGGCGTGGCCACCTCGGGCCTGGAGATGAGCCAGAACGCCATCCGCCTGTCCTGGACCGCCGAAGAAGTCGATCAGCGCCTGCACGGCATCATGCACGGCATCCACGCCGCCTGCCTGGAACATGGCCGCCGCGCCGACGGCAGCATCAGCTACATCCAGGGCGCGAACATTGCCGGTTTCGTCAAGGTGGCCGATGCCATGCTGGGCCAGGGCGTGATCTAAAAATCGTCAAACAGATACCAAAAGACGTTAAAAACGGTTAACGATCTGCACCAAGCCCGCCTCACTCCGAGGCGGGCTTTTTTTATTTCCTCATCCATTCCCGCTTATTCCCAATTGCGCCCCAGCCGGGCACGCAGGTCTTCCAGAAACGCCTGCGCTGCCGGGGACAGGGCACGGCCCTTGCGGGTGAACGTCCAGAAGCTGCGCCGCACCACCGGCGCAACCAGCGGGCGCATGACCAGGCCGTTCTGCTCCACCAGCAGTCGCGCGTAGGGCAGGCACAGGGTGATGCCCAGCCCGGCACGCACCAGCGCCAGGGCCGAGGTCATGAACGTCACCTGCATGAAGGAATCCTGCTGCAAGTCGCGGGCCGCATCGCCAGCGTCGCTGACCAGCAACTCGGTGAATTGCCCCTGGAGCGTGATGAGGGGCTGGGCGCTCAAGTCCTGCCAGACCACCTGCTCCTGCGCGGCCAGCCGGTGGTCGGGCGGCAGCACCACCATGAAGGGCAGGGTGAACAGCTCGGCGGCCTCGATGTCGGAATTGGTTTCGCGCTCGGGGCCGATGCCGATGTCCACCTCGCCGGAAAACACCCGCGCCATGACGCTTTCCACCGCGCAATCGACCATGCGCAGCTGCACCCCGGGGTAGCGGGCCTTGAAGCCGGACATCACCTCCGGCAGCAGGGTGCAGGCCAAAAGTTGCGGCACGGCGATGCGCACCTTGCCGCGTTGCAGGGCCTTGAGGTTGCCGGCCTCGCTGACCACGCCCTCCAGGTCGTGCAGGATTTTTTCGATCTGCGGGTACAGCTCCTGCCCCATCACGGACAGCCGCAGGCGCCGCGTGCTGCGGTCGAACAGGCGCAGGCCCAGGCTGTTTTCCAGCTCGCGGATCAGGCCGCTCAGGGCCGACTGGGTGACGAACAGGCGCTCGGCAGCCAGGGTGAAGCTGCCCGTCTGGGCCACGGCGATGAAGGCGTGCAGTTGGCGCAGGGTGACATTCATAAGATAAACAAATAAATTGATAAGAAAAAACCGTTTGAATCATAAATTGATCTCCTTTGTAATGCAGCCAAGCACTGCCATTCAATCCAAGGAGAACCATCCATGAGCGAGAAGAAATTCGCCTCCCAGGCCGATCTGGAAGAAAAGAAGATCAGCTGGGAAAAACTCAGCGACAACGCCTACGCCTACACCGCCGAGGGCGACCCGAACACGGGCGTCATCATCGGCGACGACGGCTGCATGATCATCGACGCCACGGCCACCCCGGTGGCCGCGCAGGGCGTGATCGCCAAAATCCGCGAGATCACCGACAAGCCGATCAAATACGTGGTGCTGACCCACTACCACGCCGTGCGCGTGCTGGGCGCGTCGGGCTACAAGAGCGAAGGGCTGGAGCAGATCATCGCCAGCCGCGACACTTACGACCTGATCGTCGAGCGCGGCCAGCAGGACATGGATTCGGAAATCGGCCGCTTCCCGCGCCTGTTCCAAGCCGTCGAGAGCGTGCCCGGCCTGACCTGGCCGACCATGACCTTCGAGGGCGAAATGACCCTATGGCTGGGCAAGCTGGAGGTGAAGATCAAGCAGGTGGGCCGCGGCCACACCAAGGGCGACACCATCGTTTACCTGCCCAGCCAGAACATCTGCTTCTCCGGCGATCTGGTGGAGGCCGATGCCGCCTGCTACACCGGCGATGCCTATCTGGCCGACTGGCCGCAGACGCTGGACAACCTGGCCGCCATGCAGTTCGACAAGCTGATTCCGGGCCGTGGCCCGGCGCTGCTGACCCCGGCGGACGTACAAAAGGGGCTGGCCTACACGCGCGATTTCGTCAGCACGCTCTACACCAGCGCCCAGGAGGCCGTGGCCCAGGGCATGGATCTGAACGCCTGCATGCAGCACACGCGCAAAAACATGGACCCCAAGTTCGGCCACGTTTTCATCTACGAACACTGCCTGCCTTTCGACGTGACCCGCGCCCATGACGAGGCCAGCGGCATCCGCGACCCGCGCATCTGGACGGCCGAGCGCGACAAGGAAATGTGGCACGCGCTGCAGCAAGCGTAAATCAATAGCTCCTACCGCTGATAAATAAAGGACTTCAGATACATAACTATCTGAAACATAGCAAATACGCGCGGTAGAAGCTATCTTTTAAAAGAATTACACCCGACGGAGACAAGATGCTATCCACCTACACCTATCCCAAATTCGAATACGTGCGCCCGCCCGAAGTGGCCGAGCAGCGCAGCGGTCACTACCCCGTGGTGGTGGTCGGCGCCGGGCCGGTGGGCCTGTCGATGGCCATCGACCTGGCGGCCCAGGGCCAGCAGGTGCTGCTGCTGGACAACGACGACACGGTGTCCATCGGCTCGCGCGGCGTGTGCTACGCCAAGCGGGCGCTGGAGGTGCTGGATCGCATGGGCTGCGGCACCCCCTGCGTGGACAAGGGCGTGTCGTGGAACGTGGGCCGCACCTTTTTCGGCGAGGGCGAGGTGTTCAGCTTCAACCTGCGCCCGCAGGACGGCCACCAGCGCCCCGGCATGGTGAACCTGCAGCAGTACTACCTGGAGGACTACCTGGTACAACGCGCCCGCCAGCTGCCCAACCTGGAGATGCGCTTCAAGAACAACGTCATCAGCGTCGAGCAAGATACTGACAAGGCCACCGTGCGCGTGGAAACGCCCGACGGCGCCTACACCCTGACCTGCGACTGGCTGGTGGCCGCCGACGGCGCCCGCTCGCCCATCCGCACCATGCTGGGGCTGGACATCGACGGCAAGATTTTCATGGACCGCTTCCTGATTGCCGACGTGGTGATGAAGGCCGACTACCCGGCAGAGCGCTGGTTCTGGTTCGACCCGCCGTTCCACCGCAACCAGTCGGTGCTGCTGCACAAGCAGGCCGACAACGTCTGGCGCATCGACTTCCAGCTCGGCTGGGACGCCGACCCCGAGGCCGAGAAAAAGCCGGAAAACGTCATCCCCCGGATCAAAGCCATGCTGGGCGACGAGCGCGAGTTCGAGCTGGAATGGGTCAGCGTCTACACCTTCCAGTGCCGCCGCATGGGCCAGTTCAACCACAACCGCGTGCTGTTCGTGGGCGATGCGGCGCACCAGGTCTCGCCCTTCGGCGCCCGCGGCGCGAACAGCGGCATCCAGGACACGGACAACCTGGCCTGGAAGCTGAAACTGGTGCTGGACGGCAAGGCCCCCGCCGCCCTGCTGGACAGCTACAGCGCCGAGCGCTGCTACGCCGCCGACGAGAACATCATGAACTCCACGCGCTCCACCGACTTCATCACGCCCAAGAGCAACGTCAGCAAGGCCTTCCGCAATGCCGTGCTGGAGCTGGCGCAGGACTACCCCTTTGCCCGCGCCCTGGTGAACTCGGGCCGCCTGTCGGTGCCGAGCTGGCTGGTCGATTCGCCGCTGAACACGCCGGATGCCGAACCCTTCGCGGGCAACATGATTCCCGGCGCACCGATGGACGACGCCCCCGCCACCGGCAGCCGCACCGGCTGGCTGCTGGGCGAGATGGACACGCAATTCCAGCTGCTGTGCTACGTCGACGACGCCAGCCAGATCGGCCCCGACCAGGCCCGGGCGCTGGCCGCCCTGGCCCACGACAACATCGGCGTGCGGGCCGTGGTGGTGGCAAAAACGAACACCGCCGGCACAGCCGGGCACGGACTGCCGACGCTGCTGGACGAACAAGGCACCATTGCCCAGCGCTACGACATGCAGCCGGGCACCTGCTACCTGGTGCGCCCCGACCAGCACGTTGCCGCCCGCTGGCGCAGCTTCGACGCCGCCCGGGTGCGTGCCGCCGTGGCCCGCGCCACGGGCAACGCCGCTGCCAGCGCCTAAAACAGCCCACGGCCCACGGCCCAGGCACCCCATAAAAATCCAAGGAGACACCCCGCCATGCCCCTGATCACCGACGCCAACCTGCAAGAACCCGGCAAGCGCTACTTCCAGGCGTATTCGCCCGGCGACGATTTCTACGAAGCCCTGATCGACACCCACCAGGGCCTGAGCGACGAGCAGAGCCTGGCCGTCAATGCCCGCCTGGTGCTGCTGCTGGCCAACCACATCGGCGACATCGGCGTGCTGCGCGAGGCGCTGGCGATTGCCCGCAAGCCCTTCCAGAATTAACCGCCACCACAACCCACCACCTGCCACAACCACCACCAAGGAGACAACCATGGCCTTTCTCAACGGCGTTCACCATGTCGCTTACCGCTGCAAAAACGCGAAGGAAACCGTGGAGTGGTACCAGAAGTATCTGGACGCAAACTTCATCCTCGCCATTGCCGAGAACCAGGTGCCCTCGACCAAGGAGCCTGACCCCTACATGCACATCTTCATCGACATCGGCGGCAGCAACATCCTGGCCTTCTTCGAGCTGCCGACCAAGCAGCCGATGATCGCCCCGTCCGATGCCAACACCCCGGCGTGGACGCAGCACCTGGCGCTGAAGGTCGATTCCATCGACACCATGATGCAGGTGAAGGCGAAGATGGAAGCCGACGGCATCGAAGTCATCGGCCCCACCGACCACACCATCTTCCAGTCCATCTACTTCCGCGACCCTTCGGGCCACCGCCTGGAGCTGGCCGCCGACACCGCCACGCCGAAGATGAACAAAATGCTCGACGAAGTGAAGTGGGACATGCTCAACGAATGGGACCGCACCAAAAAGGCGCCCGAACATGCCCGCTGGATGCACGACGGCAGCTACGCCAACTAATTCCATTGCTCAATCATCCGATTACTTTGTCGGCTGCGCTTGCCGTGCGTCAGCACTGTCTGCGCTTCGCCTTCGCGTACTCGAATGATTGAGCAATGGAATAACAACCTGAAGGAACCCCACTCCATGAAACTTGCCACCCTGCAACAAGGCGGCCGCGACGGCACCCTGGTCGTCGTCAGCCGCGACCTGAGCCGCTGCCGCGCCGTGCCCGCCATTGCCCGCACCCTGCTGGCCGCGATGGACGACTGGGCCACGGTGGAGCCGCAACTGCGCCAGGTGTACGCAGCGCTGAACAGCGGCGCGATCGAAGGCCAGCCGTTCGACCAGGCCGCCTGCCACAGCCCTCTGCCGCGCACCTGGCAGTGGGCCGACGGCTCGGCCTACATCAACCACGTCGAGCTGGTGCGCCGCGCCCGCAACGCCGAGGTGCCCGAGAGCTTCTACACCGACCCGCTGATGTACCAGGGCGGCAGCGACGGCTTCATCGCCCCGCGTGCACCCATCGTCGCCAAGGAGGCCTGGGGCATCGACATGGAGGCGGAAGTCACCGTCGTCACCGGCGACGTGCCCCTGGGCGCCACGCCCGAGGAAGCGGCCAAGGCCATCCGGCTGGTGATGCTGGTCAACGACGTATCGCTGCGCAACCTGATTCCGGCAGAGCTGGCCAAGGGCTTCGGCTTTTTCCAGAGCAAACCGGCCAGCGCCTTCAGCCCCGTGGCCGTCACGCCCGACGAGCTGGGCGACGCCTGGCAGGACGCCAAGGTCCACCTGCCGCTGGTGGTGCATCTGAACGGCGCACTGTTCGGCAAACCCAACGCCGGGGTGGACATGACGTTCAACTTCGGCCAGCTGATTGCCCACGTGGCCAAGACGCGCACGCTGTGCGCCGGCTCGGTCATCGGCTCGGGCACGGTGTCGAACAAGCAGGGCAACCTGTGGGGTTCCTCGATTGCCAACGGCGGCGTGGGCTATTGCTGCCTGGCCGAAGTGCGCACCTACGAAACCATCGAGCAGGGCCAGCCCGCCACGCCCTTCATGCGCCACGGCGACGTGGTGCGCATCGAGATGTTCGACGCCCAGGGCCAGAACATCTTCGGCACCATCGAAAACCCGGTGGACACCCGCAGCCTGGATTGAGCGCCCGCTGAATTTCACAAAACCGAAGGAGACAAGCACCATGAAAAAAACCCTCATCGCCCTGGCCTGCGCCAGCGCCAGCCTGGCCGCCAGCGCCGACCCCGTGATCCTGAAAGTGGCCCACTTCTGGCCCGCCACCGCGCTGTCGCAGCAAAAGGTGCTGGAACCCTGGTGCGCCAAGATCGCCCAGGAATCCAACAACACCCTGCAATGCCAGATTTACCCCTCCATGCAGCTGGGCGGCACGCCGACGCAACTGATCCAGCAGGCCATCGACGGCGTGGCCGACATCGTGTGGACGCTGCCGGGCTACACCGCCGGGCGCTTTCCGTCGATGGAGGTGATGGAAATCCCCTTCCTGACCAAGGATGCCGAAGGCAGCAGCCGCGCCGCCTGGGAGATTTACCAGAAGTACGGCCAGAAGGACTTTGCGGGCCTGAAGGTTCTGGCCTTCCACACGCATGACCGGGGACAGATTCACAACAACAAGCGCCCCATCACCAAGGTGGCCGACTTCAGGGGCCTGAAGCTGCGTGCCCCCACGCGCCTGACCAACAAGATGATTGCCGCCCTGGGCGCCACCCCCGTGGCCATGCCCATGCCGCAGACGCCGGATGCAGTCTCCAAGGGCGTGGTCGATGGCTACGTGATGCCCTGGGAAGTGGTGCCGACCATGAAGCTGCACGAGATGACCAAGTACCACTCGGAAATCAACCCGCCGCAGCCCGGCCTGTACACCACGCTGTTCACCATCGCCATGAACCAGGCCAAATACGACAGCCTGACGCCGGAGCAAAAGAAGGTGATCGACGCCAACTCCGGCGCGGACTTCTCGGCCTCAGTCGGCAAGGTCTGGGATGAATCGGCCCCTGCCGCCCGCAAGCAGGCACAAGACCGGAGCAACCAGTTCAACACCATCGGCGCCGCCGAGGTGGAGGGCTTCCAGAAAGCCACCGCCCGCGTCGCCACCGACTGGGTGAAGGAAGTGACAGCCAAGGGCTACGACGGCAAGGCCATGCTGGAAGACGCCCAAACCCTGTCTGCCAAGTACGCAAAATAAAAACTCCATAGCTTCTACCGCGCTTGTTGATTGAATTTCAGAGTGTTTTTTTTATCTGAAATCCTTTGTTTACCAGCGGTAGAAGCTTCTTTTATTGAATATCCGATGACCGAAGTTCTCCATCCCCCCGAAGGCGAATCTGCCTCCAGCGCCCCGGCGGCCCCGCAGGATGCGCTGGGCCGTTTCCTGCTGGGCTGGTCCCAGCTTTCCGCCCTGTGCGGCGTGGTGCTGCTGGTGGGCATCTGCCTGCTGTGTACCTGGAGCGTGCTGGGCCGCGCCCTGTTCGATACCCCCGTCATGGGGGACGTGGAAATCGTGCAGATCGTCTGCTCGCTGGCCATTGCCTCCTTCCTGCCCTACGCCCAGATGAAAAACGCCCACGTCATCGTGGACTTCTTCACCCACGGCGCCAGCCCGCGCACCCGCGCCCTGCTGGACATCCTGACCGCACTGGTTCTGGCCCTCGTCGCCGCCTGGCTGACCTGGCGCAGCACGGCGGGCGCCATCGACGCCTACAGCAACGGCGAGGCGTCGATGATTCTGGACTGGCCGCTGTGGTGGGCGCACATCACCATCGCCCCCGGCTTTGCCCTGCTGACGCTCACCGCCCTCTACACCGCCTGGAATCTGGGCCGCAACATGAATGACAACGGCCAGGGAGGTGCAGCATGAGCGGCGTCACGATCGGATTCCTGATGGGCGGGCTGGTGCTGGTGCTGCTGGTCATCCGCATCCACATTGCCGTGGCGATGCTGCTGGCCGGGGGCATCGGCTACGCCCTGGTGGCGGGCATCGACCCGCTGTTCAACTACGCCAAGACCATGGCCTTCGCCCGCTACTCGGTCTACGACCTGTCGGTGGTGCCGCTGTTTCTGCTGATGGGCAACCTGGCCTCGCGCGGCGGGCTGTCGCGGCGGCTGTTCCAGGCCACCAACGCCTTCCTGGGCCACTACCGGGGCGGCGTGGCGATGAGTGCGGTGGGCGCCTGCGCCGGGTTCGGGGCCATCTGCGGCTCCTCGCTGGCCACGGCGGCGACGATGGGGCAGGTGGCCCTGCCGGAGCTGCGCCGCTACAACTATTCGCCGGCGCTGGCCACCGGCGCCCTGGCGGCGGGCGGCACGATGGGGGTGCTGATTCCGCCCTCGGTGGTGCTGGTGATCTACGCCGTGCTGGCCGAGCAGAACGTGGCCTCGATGTTCATCGCCGCGCTGCTGCCGGGCCTGCTGGCCCTGGGCGGCTACATGGTCGCCATCATGGTCTACGTGCGCGTTTCGCCCAGCAGCGGCCCGGCTGCGCCGCGCATGAGCTGGCCCGAGCGCCTGCGCACCCTGCGCGAGGTCTGGCCCATCATGGCGGTGTTCATCACCGTGATCGGCGGCATCTACGGCGGCATCTTCACCCCGACCGAGGCCGCCGCCATCGGCACCATGGCCACCGGCGCCCTGGCCCTGTTCATGCGCGAGCTGACCTGGAAGGGCATCGTCGATGCCGCGCTGGACACGGCATCGGCCACGGCCATGATCTTCCTCATCCTGCTGGGCGCCGACCTGCTCAACGCCTTCTTCGCCATCTCGCAAATGCCCGTGGCCGCCGCGCAGTGGGTGCTCAGCTCCGACCTGTCGCCCATGCTGGTGCTGGTGGGCATCGTGCTGATCTACCTGGTGCTGGGCTGCGTGATGGACAGCCTGTCCATGCTGCTGCTGACCATTCCCATCTTCCTGCCCATCGTGCTGGGGCTGGACTTCTGGGGCCTGGGCCAGACGGACAAGGCCATCTGGTTCGGCATCCTGGCGCTGATGGTGGTGGAAATCGGCCTCATCACCCCGCCCGTGGGCATGAACCTGTTCATCATCAACAGCCTGGCCAAGGACGTGCCGATGAAGGAAACCTACAAGGGCACCCTGCCCTTCATCCTGTCCGACCTGGTGCGCACGGTGGTGCTGATGCTGGTGCCCGGGCTTTCGCTGTGGCTCGTCCACATGCTCAATTAAAGCCAGGAGGCCTGTTTTCCCCATGCTCACTCTGTACACCTACTTTCGCAGCTCGGCCGCCTACCGCGTACGCATTGCCCTGGGTCTGAAGGGGCTGCCCTATGCCAGCGCCCCCGTCCATCTGGTGCGCGACGGCGGGCAGCAGCACAGCCCGGCCTACCAAGCCATCAACCCGCAGCAGCTGGTGCCCGCCCTGACCACCGAGGACGGCACCGTGCTGACCCAATCGCTGGCCATCATGGAGTATCTGGACGAGGCCTACCCCGACCGCCCCGCCCTGCTGCCCGCCGATGCCCTGGGCCGCGCCCGCGTGCGGGCCCTGGCACAGGCGGTGGCCTGCGAGATCCACCCGCTCAACAATCTGCGCGTATTGCGCTACCTGATGCAGGAGCTGGGCACGACCGAGGCCCAGAAAACCGCCTGGTACCAGCATTGGGTATGCACGGGCCTGGACGCCCTGGAGGCCATGCTGGCCAGCAGCGGCGCCACCGGGCGCTTCAGCCACGGCGACCGCCCCTCCCTGGCCGACTGCTGCCTGGTGCCGCAGATGTTCAATGCCCGGCGCTTCGGCTGCCCGCTGGAGAACTACCCCACCATCGCCCGCATCGTGGCCGCCTGCGAGCAATTGCCCGCCTTCCAACAGGCTGCCCCCGAGCAGCAGCCCGACGCACAGGCATAGCAGCGCTACACTCCGGCCGCATTGCCATGCCTGTTCCCACCGCATCTGCCCCTGCCGCCCGCACGGCCCGGGCGGCCATCACCATCGTCGTACTGGCCGCCTTGCTGAGCCTGCAGCCCGTCACCACCGACGTTTATCTGCCCGCCCTGCCCGCCCTGACGCAGGCCCTGGGCAGCACCGTGGCCGCAGGGCAGCTCACCCTGAGTGCCCTGCTGCTGGCCTTCGGCTGTTCGCAACTGGTCTGGGGGCCGCTGTCCGACCGCTTTGGCCGTCGCCCGATCCTGCTCTGCGGCATCGTGCTGTACGCCCTGGCCTCGGTGGGCAGCGTGGCCGCCGCCAGCATGGACTGGCTGATCCTGTGGCGCACCGTGCAGGGCGCGGCGATGGGCGCCGTGGTGATGTGTGCCCGTGCCATCGTGCGGGACCTGTACGACCCCGTGGCCGGGGCACGGGCCATGTCCAAGGCCTTGACCGGGCTGGGCGTCGTGGCCTGCCTGTGCGCCCCGGTGGGCGGCCTGCTGGCCCAGATGCTGGGCTGGCGGGCTCCGCTGGCCGCCGTCACGGTGTATGCCCTGGCCTGCCTGCTTCTGGTCTGGCGGTATCTGCCGGAGACCCTGGCCCGCCCCAACCCCCGGGCACTGCAACCGGGCACCCTGGTGCGTACCTGGAGCCTGGTGCTGCGCCATCCCACGTTCTGGTCGTACTCCCTGCTGACCACGGCCTCCTACGGCGGCCTGTTCACCTACCTGGCCACGTCCTCCTTCATTTTCATCGGCGTGCTGGGACTCAGCCGCACCCACTACGGCTGGGTGCTGTTCACCTCGGGGCTGGCGTACTTTCTGGGCACCTTCCTGTGCCGCGCCCTGATGGCCCGCTGGGGACTGCAACGCACCGTTGCCATCGGCGGCCTGCTCAGCATCACCGGCGGCACGCTGCTGGCCGGTGCCGCCTTCCTGGGCTGGCACCACCCGCTGGCGCTGCTGTGCCCGTTCTACATCTTCGCCCTGGGGCACGGCATCCACCAGCCCTGCGGCCAGACGGGGTGCGTGGCGCCCTTTCCCCAGGCAGCGGGCGTGGCCTCGGCGTTCAACGGGTTCATGATGATGTTGCTGGCCTTTGCCATTGGCCTGTGGCTGGGCCAGCAGTCCAACAACACGATCTGGCCCCTGGTGTACGGGGTGTGGGGCTGCTCGATCGCCCTGGCCATCGTGGCCTGGTGGCCTGTGCAAAAATTCGCGCCTTCGTCCTAGCCGTTCCCAGCCTGCACAGTGACTGTCCCTGCCCTGCCCTGCATCGCCATCGCCGGCCCCACCGCCAGCGGCAAGACGGCCGCCGCCCTGGCCCTGGCCGCCGCTCTGGCCTTGCGCGGCCAGGGGTGCGAAATCGTCAGCGTGGATTCCGCCCTGGTCTATCGCGGCATGGACATCGGCACCGCCAAGCCCAGCGCCGCCGAGCTGGCCCGGGTGCCGCACCACCTGATCGACATCCTCGACCCGCTGCACAGCTACAGCGCCGCCGAATTTGTACGCGATGCCACGCGCCTGATTACCGCCATCCGCCAGCGCCACGCCGTGCCGCTGCTGGTGGGCGGCACCATGCTCTACTTCAAGGCTCTGATGGACGGCCTGGACGACATGCCCGCCGCCGACCCCGCCACCCGCGCCCGGCTGGATGCCGAGGCCGCCGAGCACGGCTGGCCCGCGATGCACGCCCGGCTGGCCGCAGTAGACCCCGCCACCGCCGCCCGGCTGGCCCCCAACGACAGCCAGCGCATCCAGCGTGCCCTGGAGGTGTGGGCCACCACGGGCCAGCCCCTGTCCCACTTTCATCAGGCAAAAACCAGAGCTGCCAGCGCAAACCCCATAAGCGCTGGTGCCTTTTTTTCCTTGGAACCGGAGAACCGCGCCTGGCTGCACGAACGCATCGCCCGGCGCTTCGACGCCATGCTGGAGGGCGGCTTTCTGTCCGAAGTGCAGCAGCTCCGCGCCCGCGGCGACCTGCACCCGGATTTGCCCAGCATGCGCTGCGTGGGCTACCGCCAGGCGTGGGAGGCGCTCGACCTGGCCGCCGCCAGCGGCCTCCCTTCCGATCAGCCCGACCTGCCCGGCCTGCGCGAAAAAGGCATCGCCGCCACGCGCCAGCTGGCCAAGCGCCAGATCACCTGGCTGCGCTCCATGCCCCAGCGCCAGACCATCGCCTGCGACGCGCCGGAGGCCGAGCAGCAACTGGTGCAGGCCGCGCTGGCCTGCCTGCCCCCGGCACGCGGATGAACTGCCCCGGCTCCGCGCTGAACGGACTGGGGACGGGCAGGTGAACAAATAAAATATGAGCTTCTACCGCTTTCATAACAATCGATTCAGATATTTTTTATTCTGAAAACAATTACTGACAAGCGATAGAAGCTATCTTTTTTATAAATTCAGCAGTGCTTTCTCCATCTGCTGCTGGAACAGCTCCGCGTCGCCCAGCGCCTGGGCATTGAGCAGGGCCAGCTTCACCAGAAACAGCGCACGCTTGTCTTCTCCGGCGCGGTCTATGGCCTGGGCCAGGCGGTCGTACACCGTTTCCAGGCCGTCCAGGGTCAGGGTAGTGATGGGAGATGTCATGGCTTGTTGCTCCTTCATTGCATCGATTTTCAGATCATCGCCAGCGCCGCCTGCAGGCGCGTGGCGTCCAACGTCAGCCAGCGGGCGCAAACGTGCTGATCGGGGCGCAGCAGATAGGCCGCGCCGTCGGCCTGCACGCCGTAGCGCTGGCGCAGCCGGCCGCTGGCATCGGCCAGGGTCTGGTCGGCCCCGGCCACTGCCTGCGCCGCGCCGATGGCCGTCACGCGCAGCGTCAGGCCGCGTGCGCGGGCCTGCTCCACCACCGCCAGCAAAGGCCGGGGCAGGGCCTCGCCCTGGGTGAAGTACAACAATTCAAAGCCGCCCCCCAGGTGGTCGAGCAGGTAGTCGTTCGCGCCCAAGCGGATGTTTTGCGGCGGCGCTCCGTGCGCCGGGCCTGCGGTGAACAGGGCGTTGTCGTCGCCTGCGCTGTTCAGCGCCGAACGGCTGTACTCATGCGGACGCGAAGTACGCCAGTGGTACAGCGGACGGACAAACTCTTCGGTCAGCGACAGCGACAGCACGGCATCCCGCAGCAGGGCGAAACCACCCGCCGGCGGGGCCATGAAACGGGTGCTTTTGCCCGCCTCGTCAATAATTTCCCGCGCCGCGCCAACCCGCTCGGCACTGTAGTTGGCCAACAGCTTGCCGCCGCCCAGCCCCCTGAGGGTATAGGCCAGATGCCAGGCCAGGGATTGGGCATCCTGAAAGCCCGTGTTCGCCCCGCGCACGCCAAAAATAGGCAGCAGGTGGGCCGCATCGCCCACGAACAGGATATTGCCGTGCACGTAGTCCGGCAGCGTCAGGGTGCGGGCGGAATAAACCGAGCTCCAATCCATCTCCCAGGGCGTGCCGCCAAAGCCGATCATCTCCAGCTGGGCGTCAATACGCGCCTTGAGCGATTCGGGGCGCAGCGCTTCCTCCGGAGTTTCGCCCTCGGGCAACTGGTAATCGACGCGCCAGATGCCATGCGGCTCGCGGTGCATCAGGATCGTGTTGCCTGGATTCCAGTCCGGGTCGAAATAAGCCAGGCGCTCCGTCGGCAGGGGCAGATCGACCCTGATGTCGGCAATCACGAAAAAGCCCTCGTACGAAGCCCCCTCCATGCGCAACGCGCAAGCCTCGCGGATGGCGGAACGTCCGCCATCGGCAGCCACCAGCCAGCCGGATTCCAGGACGTACCCCCCCTCCGGCGTATCGACGCACACGCTGACATAGCCGTCGTGCTGCGTCACCGCTGCAGCCTTGTTGCCCCAGCGAAAGTCGATCAACGGATTGGCGGCGCAGGCTTCGTACAGGTACTGCTCCAGGTACTGCTGCTGCAGGTTAAGCATGGGGTAATAGCGATCATTCTCATCGTGCGGCGCTTCCATACGGAAACACAGCTGGTTGCGATAGAACGAATTGCCAAACCGCCAGGGCAGACCGGCCGCCGTCATGCGATCGGCCACCCCCACCTGTTGCAGGATTTCCATCGAGCGGCGCGTGAACACAATTGCCCTGCTGCCTTGGGAAAACTGCAACTCGGCATTCAGCACCACGCTGGCAATCCCGTGGCGGGCCAGCTCCAGAGCCGTGACCATGCCTGCCGGGCCGGCCCCCACAATAACGACCTGCTGACGTACCTGCGGCCCGTGGGCCGAAGGCAGCCACGGGGCAAACACCTCATACGGGTAGTAAATGGACGGACGCGGCTCTGTAGTGGGTTGGTGCATGTTTGTCTCCAGGTAAAAAATCAGAAAAATCGTGCGGGCACGCCACCAAGCGCCGATGCAGGCAATCAGGCGCGGACGTTATGGGCAATGAGGCGGTCGAGCAGGGCGCTGAACTGCTCCAGCTCGGCGGTGCTCAAGCAGCCGAAAATCTCCCGATTGCGGCGCAGAACCAGCGCATGGGCCGCCGCGCAACGCTCCCTGCCTGCGGGCGTCAAGGCCAGAACCACCCCCCGGCCATCCGCAACGCTCTCCGTTTTGCTGACCAGTCCCTGCTCGACCAGCGCCTGGGCAGCGCGGCTGGCCTGGCTTTTATTCAGATTGGATCGCCGGGCCAGGTCTTTGACGGACAACGGCTCAAAACTGCCGATGGTGATCAGGCACCGCCCGTCACTGAGCGACAGCCCCGTCTCCTGCACGTAGGCGTGCTGGCTCGAAGGGTCCGACAACTTGCCCAGCATGTGCAGCCGGTAGGTAAACATGCGGTCCAGAGGCAGATCGAACGGATCCTGGGCAGCAGTGCGAAGAGTGGTCATAAGCATGAATCCTGGTTCCGTGCCGGGCCTTTGCCCGCCACGCCGAGAGGGAAGTATCCAAATTATTAGTTGCATACGCAACCAATAACCCGGCAATTTGGTTGCGTATGCAACAAATTAGGGCGCAAAAAAGCCGGTTCCATACGCACGAAACCGGCTTGAAGTGACCGCCAGACGCAATCGCCCGGCGCCTGGAAAAGCCTACATCTGGCTTTGCAGATAGTTCTGCAGCCCCACCTGTTCGATCAGGGCCAGCTGTTTTTCCAGCCAGTAGGTATGGTCTTCCTCGGTATCGCGCAATTGCTGCAGCAGCATGTCGCGGCTGACGTAATCGCCGTACTGTTCGCACAAGGCCATGCCCTTGCGCAGGTTGTCGCGCACCGAGTATTCGGCCGCCAGATCCTTGCGCAGCATGTCGGGCACGTTCTCGCCCAGGTTCAGCTCCTTGGGACGCATGTCGGGGCGACCACCGAGCATCAGGATGCGGCGCAGCAGGGCATCGGCGTGCTGGGTTTCTTCCTGCATTTCATGGTCCATGCGGGCAAACAGCTTGCTCAGGCCCTGGTCTTCGTAAATGCGCGAATGGGCAAAGTACTGGTCACGGGCCGTCAGCTCGCCGCGCAGGAGTTCTTTGAGGTAGTCGATGACTTCGGGATGGCCTTGCATGGTATGAACTCTGAAGGGTTGTAAAGCCGGGAGTATCCCGCACCGGGCCTCGGGAATCAAAGCCCGCCGGCAATTCCCGGGGGCCAGCGTTCTGGATGCGTGCCGTAAGCAGAGGCATTCGCATCCTTTGTCCCACTACGCCGCCGCCACGCCGCTGTAGGCGAAGAACCAGTTCCTGAACCGCCCCAGCGCGTCGTCGCCCGCCTTGTCCTCGCGGTAGGCAAAGTAGTGGCGCGATTCCTCCAGCACCAGCTCCTGCACCACGGGCCGGGTCAGCAGCCCCTGGTCGATCAGCGGGCGAACCAGATGGTCGAAACCCAGCGCCACGCCCTGGCCGCTCAAGACCATCTGGATCAGCAGGTTGTAGTCGTTGGCGTTGAAGTAATGCGCCCCGTTCTTCAGGCGGTCTTCCATGTCCAGGCGATGCACGGCCAGCCACACGCTCCAGTCCACATGCTCGGCCACCTGGGAGCGGCCATAGGGGCTGAGGTTGAGCAGCACGCCGTTGCGCAGTGCTTCCAGGTTGGCGATTTCGGGGTGCTCGCCCAGGTACTGCG
This sequence comes from Comamonas nitrativorans, assembly GCF_042654765.1. Classification (NCBI taxonomy): domain Bacteria; kingdom Pseudomonadati; phylum Pseudomonadota; class Betaproteobacteria; order Burkholderiales; family Comamonadaceae; genus Comamonas; species Comamonas nitrativorans. The sequence goes on from NZ_JBHSEW010000009.1 coordinate 31,159, forward strand.
GCGTGCAGACCGGGTAGATGCGGTCGTGGAACAGCGGCACGCTGGCGTAGCCATCGCGCAGGCGCGACATCTTGGTGATGAAGATGTCGGGCTGGATGCCCGGCTCCAGCGACAGAAAGTTCTGCGTGGTGACCAGGTCGAGGTCGATGTCCGGGTTGGCGCTGAAAAAGCTGGGCAGCCGGTGCGCCATCCACAGCGCCGAGAACGCGGGCGAGCAGCACAGCTGCAGCGTGCGCCGGGCGTTGCCGCCGTAGTCCTTGCGGATACGCGCCGCCGCCTGGGCGATGTTCAGAAAGGACAGTTGCGCCGCGTCGAAAAAGATGGAACCCGCCGTGGTCAGCCGCACCGAGCGCCCGGTGCGCTCGAACAGGGCGGTGCCCAGGTGTTCCTCCAGCTCGCGGATCTGGCGGCTGATGGCGGCCTGGGTGACGCACAGGGTTTCGGCAGCGCGGGTGAAGCTCTGGTAACGCGCAGCGGCCACAAAGCAGCGCACGGCCCGCAGCGAGGGCATTTTGAGCAAAGTCTGGTCGGAGGCGGGGGGATTATTCATAACACCAGGTTATCAATTCATGGCCGGAAATGTTAATTGTGCAGTGTTTTCAGAATACCTAGACTTCGTCCGCCTGGAAAAAACATTATCTAGGTAATAACCCTAGGAAGTGAAACACCCGTTTATATCCGCTAGAGGGGTTATTTTTTATTCCAGACGGGATATTGCAAAGCCTGGGTGCCATTGAATAACACGCTGGTTTTTGCACGGCATTTGCAAATCGGAAAATAACAGGGGACTTGAATGACCAAAGTAAGCGTGACACCCAAAGACGACGCCCGGTGCGGCTGGTTCCATACCGCCCCGGCCCGTCTGCCCAGGCCCGCCCATCGCGGCGAGAAAGCCGTCCGCTGGGCGGTGATCGGCGCCGGTTTTACCGGCCTGGCTGCGGCACGGCAACTGGCGCTGAATTTTCCCGGCGATGAAATCGTGCTGATCGAGGCGCAGGAGGTGGGCTTCGGCACCTCGGGCCGCAATGCCGGTTTTGCCATCGACCTGCCGCACGACATCGGCGCGGACGATTACATCGGCGACATCGGGATCGCCAAGACCACCCTCCAGCTCAACCGCCTGGGCCAGAACACGCTGCGCGATCTGGTCGAGCAGCACGGCATCGACTGTCACCTGCGCTCCAGCGGCAAATACCAGGCGGCGGTGGAGAATCGCGGCATTGCCGTGCTGGACGCCTACCGGCGCGGGCTGGACAAGCTGGGCGAGCCTTACGAAATGATTGCCGGCAAAGACCTGCCCGCGCACATCGGCACGGCCTTCTACCGCCAGGCGCTGTTCACCCCCGGCACGGCCCTGGTGCAGCCCGCCGCCCTGGTCAAGGGGCTGGCCGACAGCCTGCCCGGCAACGTCACCCTGCACGAGAACACGGCGATCACCGAAGTGGACTATGGCGACAAGGTAGCACTCACTCACGCCAATGGCCGCATCGTGGCCGACCAGATCATCCTGGCCAACAACGCCTTTGGCGCCCGCTTCGGCTTTCTCAAGGGCACGGTGCTGCCCATGTACCTGTACGCCAGCCTGAGCCGGCCACTGACCGAGGCCGAGCAGTCCGCCCTGGGCGGCCAGCCCTTCTGGGGCGTGATTCCCGCCGACCCCTTCGGCAGCACGGTGCGCCGCACGCACGACAACCGCATCCTGATGCGCAACAGCTTCAGCTTCAACCCCGGCCAGCAGTCCAAGCCGCATTGCCTGGAGCGCTTCGCCCGCAACCACCGCCAGTCCTTCGAGCGGCGTTTTCCGATGCTGCCGAAGGTGGAGTTCGAATACACCTGGAGCGGCTCGCTGGCGCTGACGCAGAACCACAAGGGCTTTTTCGGCCAGCTTGCGCCCAGGGTCTACGGCGCCCTGTTCTGCAACGGCCTGGGCGTGACGCGCGGCACCGTCACGGGGATGCTGCTGGCCGACATGGTGGCAAACAAGTACCACCCGCTGATGGACTTCCTGCTGGACACCTCCGGCCCCAACCGGCTGCCGCCCGAGCCGTTTTTGTCCATCGGCGTGAATGCCACGCTGTGGTGGGGCCAGATGCGGGCGGGCAGGGAAGCCTGATTCAGGCACCGCCGGATTCAACTTTTTATTTTTCTCATTTTTTGCTGAATGCTGCCATTCATTCAGCGGGATTTTTGCCCCCTATTCTCATTACAACGACTGGAGATAATCACCATGCAAAAAAACACGACATCCATCGAGGATGTGCCATTGAACGGCTTTCACCAATTGCTTACCGTGCGCTCGGGCGGCGGCTGGGTGATGGATGGCTATATTCTCAGCATTATCGGCGTGGCCCTGATGCAGGTATCGGCGGAACTGAAACTCTCCGGCTTCTGGGAAGGCATGATTGCCGCCTCGGCGCTGCTGGGCATTTTCTTCGCGGGCTTTTTCGGCGGCTGGCTCACCGACAAGCTGGGGCGCCAGAAGCTGTATTTCGTGCCGCCGCTGCTGTTCATCGTCTGTTCGCTGGCGCACCTGTGGGTGGAATCGGCGCTGGCGATCTTCCTCCTGCGCTTCATCATCGGCATCGGCGTGGGCATCGAATACCCGGTGGCCAGCTCGCTGCTGGTGGAATTTCTGCCCAGCAAAAGCCGTGGCCCCCGGCTGGCGGCGCTGACGATTCTGTGGTTTGCCGGTGCGGCGCTGGCCTACATCGCAGGCAACGCCATCCTGAGCGCCGCCGGCCCGGACGGCTGGCACTGGGTGCTGGCCAGCCCCGCGCTGCTGGGCGTGCCGCTGCTGCTGGTGCGCCTGGGCACGCCGGAATCGGCCCGCTGGCTGGTCAGCAAAGGCCGCCATGCACAGGCCGATGGCGTCATCAAAAAGGTCTACGGCCCCGGCTTCTCCCTGGCCAACATGCCGGTCGTGGCGGCGGAAAAGAAAGTGTCCCTGGGCACGCTGATCCAGTCCGGCTACGGCAAGCGCCTGATGTTCGTCGGCGTGTTCTGGGCCTGCTCGGTGATTCCGGTGTTCGCCGTCTATGCCTTCGTGCCCAAGGTGCTGGATGCCCTGCACCTGACGGGCGACTGGGCCGCTTATGGCTCGATTGCCATCACCTTGCTGTTCGTGGTGGGCTGCATCGTTGCCACCCCCCTGGTCAACAGCATGGGCCGCCGCCCGTTGCTGATCTGGAGCTTTCTGCTGTCGGCGCTGGCGCTGCTGGGCCTGGGCACGTTCTCGGACGCCGCAGAGTGGCTGGTGCTGACCTTCTTCGGCCTGTACGCGCTGTTCATCGGCGGTGCGCAGGTGCTGCAACTGGTGTACCCGAACGAGATTTTCCCCACCGACATCCGGGCCGCCGGCGTGGGCATCGGGGCGTCGATCTCGCGCATCGGCGCGGCAGTCGGCACCTGGCTGGTGCCCCTCTCGCTGGCCAGTATCGGCATCGGCCACACCATGTATGCGGCGGCGGCGGTGTCCATCGTCGGCCTGCTGGTGTCGATCTGGCTGGCCCCGGAAACCCGTGGCATGAGCCTGGAAGACGCCGCTTCGCTCAACCGTTAATTCCCCCAACCTGTGTGCCGCCACAGGCTGGATTGGCGGCATTTTTTCAAGGAAATCATCATGCAATTCGAAGGCATCTACACCCCCGCCATCACCCCCCTGGCCGCCGACGGCAGCATCGACAAGGCTGCGTTTGCCGAGGTGCTGGAGTCGCTGATCGCCGCCCGCGTCCACGGCATCGTCATCGCGGGTTCGACCGGCGAGTATTACGCCCACACCACGCAGGAGCGCCTGGAGCTGGCCACCTACGCCAAGGAGGTGATCGGCACGCGCGCCCAGCTCATCATCGGCACCGGCGCGGTGCGTACCGAGGAATCGGTGGAGTACGCCAGACTGGCCAAGGTGCTCAAGGCCGACGCCATTCTGGTGGGCACGCCCCCCTACGCGCTGCCGACCGAGGCCGAGAACGCCGCCCATGCGCTGGCCATCGACGCCGCTGCGGGCCTGCCCGTCATGCTCTACAACTACCCGGGCCGCATGGGCATGTCCATGGGCCGCGAGTTCTTCCAGACCGTGACACAAGCGTCGAAGAACTTCGTCGCCATCAAGGAAAGCTCGGGCCAGACCGGCCAGCTGCACATGCTGGCCTGCGAGTTCCCGCAGATCGCCCTGTCCTGCGGCTGGGATGACCAAGCGCTGGAGTTCTTTGCCTGGGGCGCACGCAGCTGGGTCTGCGCGGGCTCCAACTTCATCCCGCGCGAACACATTGCGCTGTACGAAGCCTGCGTGGTCGAAAAAGACTTCGACAAGGGCCGCCGCATCATGGCTGCGCTGATGCCGCTGATGGACTTCCTGGAAGGCGGCAAGTTCGTCCAGTCCATCAAGTACGGCTGCGAGCTGGCCGGTCTGAAAACCGGCGGCGTGCGTGCCCCTCTGCAAGGCATGACGGACGCAGAAAAGCAGGGCCTGCAAGCCGTGGTCGCCAAGCTCAAGAGCGACGTGGCCGCCATCACCGGAGGCAAGCACTGATGGCCGCCGAACTGCTGACCGCCGCCCGGTACGCGGCCCTGGCCCAATCCATCCAGCTGCCGACGCAGGCTTTTGTGGACGGCGCTTTCCGCCCCGCGCTGTCGGGCAAGACCTTCGAGACGACCAACCCGGCCACCGGCCAGTCGCTGGCGCAGATCGCCGCCTGCGGCCCCGAGGACGTGGACGTCACCGTGGCCGCCGCCAAGGCCGCGTATGAGGATGGCCGCTGGAGCCGCCTGTCGCCCAATGAGCGCAAGCACATCCTGCTGCGCTTTGCCGACCTGCTGGAGCAAAACGCCCACGAGCTGGCCGTGATGGAGACGCTGGACAGTGGCAAGCCCATCCGCGAATGCCAGAACACCGACGTGCCCGAGGCCATCCACACCATCCGCTGGCACGCCGAGCTGATCGACAAGCTCTACGACCACACGGCCCCGGTCGGCAGCAACGCGCTGGCCCTGGTGGTGCGCGAGCCGATCGGCGTGGTCGGCCTGGTGCTGCCGTGGAACTTTCCGCTCTTGATGCTGGCCTGGAAGATCGGCCCATCGCTGGCCGCGGGCTGCTCCATCGTCGTCAAGCCCGCCAAGGAAACCACGCTGACCGCGCTGCGCGTGGCCGAGCTGGCGCACGAAGCTGGCGTGCCCGCAGGCGTGTTCAACGTGCTGCCCGGCGGCGGCCGCGACGTGGGCGAGCCGCTGGGCCGCCACCGCGACGTGACCATGGTCAGCTTTACCGGCTCCACCGACACGGGCCGTCTGTTCCTGCAATACGCGGCGGAATCCAACCTCAAGCGCGTGGTGCTGGAGTGCGGCGGCAAGAACCCGGCCGTCGTGCTGAACGACGTGAAAGACCTGGACACCGCTGCCCAGCACATCGTGGCAGGCGCGTTCTGGAACATGGGCGAGAACTGCTCGGCCTCCTCGCGCCTGATCGTGCATGAGGACATCAAGGCTGCGCTGCTGGAGCGCATCGGCGCCCACATGCGCGACTGGAAGATGGGCGACCCGCTGGACCCCGACAACCGCCTGGGTGCCATGGTCAGCAAGGCGCATTTCGAGAAGGTCAGCGCCTACTTCGCCCATGCGGCAGAGGAAAAGCTTGCCGTGGCCTTTGGCGGCCAGACCGAGCAGGGCGTGTTCGTGCAGCCCACCGTGGTCGATGGCGTGGGCCGGGACAGCCGTTTGTTCCAGGAAGAAATCTTCGGCCCCATCCTGGCCGTGACCACGTTCAGAACGGTGGCAGAGGCGATTGCCCTGGCCAACGATTCGGTCTACGGCCTGGCGGCCTCGGTCTATACGGACGATCTGCGCAATGCCATCAAGGTCGCACGCGCCATCCATGCGGGCGTGGTCACGGTGAACTGCTTTGGCGAGGGCGACATCACCACGCCGTTCGGCGGCTACAAGGAGTCCGGCTTCGGCGGCCGCGACAAATCCCAGTGGGCACACGACCAGTACACTGAGATCAAGACCATCTGGATCGATACGCAGGACTAAAAACATAGCTGCTACTGCTTGTTATCATTGAATTTCAGGTATTTATTTATCTGAAAACCAATATATACAAGCGCAAGCAGCTATTTCTTTCCAAAAAATTTACCGATTACCCATGCCAAACAAGAACCGGGCCACCCTGATCGGGCTGGTCGCCATCGTGCTGTGGAGTTCCATCGTCGGCCTGATCCGCAGCGTCAGCGACCACCTCGGCCCCACGGGCGGGGCGGCCATGATGTACAGCGTGGCCTCGGTCTTTCTGCTGCTGACCGTGGGCGGCGCCAGGCCGCGCGAACTGCGGGCGTTTCCGCCGCGCTACCTGCTCTGGGGCAGCCTGCTGTTCGTCGCCTACGAGCTGTGCCTGGCCCTGTCCATCGGCTACGCCAACACGGCGCAGCAGGCCATCGAGGTGGGCATGGTCAATTACCTGTGGCCCACCTTCACCATCGTCGCGGCCATTGTGTTCAACCGGCAGCAGGCCAACTGGCTGATCGCGCCGGGCTTCGTGCTGTCCATCGTCGGCATCGGCTGGGTGCTGGGCGGCGAGCAGGGCTTCGACCTGCCCGGTATGTGGCGGAACGTGCAGGACAACCCCCTGAGCTACGGCCTGGCCCTGGCCGGGGCGCTGATCTGGGCCGGCTACTGCACCGTCACCGCCCGCATCGCCAATGGCAAGAACGGCGTCACGCCCTTCTTCATCCTGGTGTCGCTGGTGCTGTGGGCCAAATACCTGCTCCAGGGTGATGCCAGTGGCGCCAGCATGGATTTCAACCTTTCCGCCATCGTCTACCTGCTGCTGGCCGCCGGGGCCATGGGCTTTGGCTACGCGGCCTGGAACGTGGGCATCCTGCACGGCAACGTCACCGTGCTGGCGGGGGCTTCGTACTTCATCCCCGTGCTTTCCTCGGCGCTGTCGGTGTGGCTGCTGGGGGCCGCGCTATCGTGGGCCTTCTGGCAGGGCGCGGCCATGGTGTGCGGCGGGGCGATTCTGTGCTGGCTGGCGACACGGCGGTAAGAACGTGTTCACGATCTCGGCGCGAAGGGGTGCGGGAAGCGGATCGGGATGGGCTGCCAGGCGCAAACCGCCCGAGGCCGCGACTGCACACCCGCGCGGAGATCGTGAACACGTTCTAAAGCCCCTGGGCTACACCTTGTAGCTTTTGCTGACGAAGGGCACTTCCTCCACCCCGCGACGGCGATTGACGACCAGCGTCATCAGGAAAAACAGATTGCACATGGCATTGCACATGCGGGGCAGCACGTCAGGGATGGCATGTCCCTCCTGCTCGACCCGCACCAGGGCACGGATGGCTTTTTTGGCGCACGAGCGGGCCAGATGCAATTGCGGCACCGGCACCGTGCCCCGGGGCAGGATGAAGGTGTGCTGGCGCTCGCCCAGCTCATCCTGGTAATGGCGCAGGCGCTGCACCACCCATTGCACGTCGGCCTCCTCCACCGCCAGCCTGCCGCGCATCGAGCCATTGACGTGAAACGCCAGGGGCTGCAATCGGTCGAGGTCGGCAGCCAGATCGGCCATTTCCGGCGGCATGGCAGACAAGGCCATGCCGATCAGGGCGCACAGCTCGTCGGTGACCATTTCAAAATCGCACAGCGTCGAAGTCTCGTGGATGAAGGGGTAGCACAGCTCCCCATAGCTTTTACTGGGTTTCATGGTGTTCTCCTGGTGCTTTTCCGGTGGTTGCGGCCAGATTCAGGCACTGCGCCAGAATGGCTGCGGCCTTGTCCAGATGGGGGCCGGGGTGGGTGACGGTGCGGCTTTCCTGCGGGTTGAGCTGGCACACCTGACCCTGGCGCAACACCCTCAGGTTGCGCCATCCCGGGCGCCCGGCCAAGGCCCGCACACTGGCCGCGTGCGACTGGATGATGAGGTCAGGGTCGGCCCGCACCACATACTCCGGCGTGAGCTGCGGAAACCCGGTGGCGCTGGGCGGTGCGATGTTGTCCGCCCCCAGTTGCGCCAGCAATTGCCCCATGAACGAATCCGGCCCGGCGGCATACATGGCGTTGTCCACTTCCATATACACCCGCAATGCCGGCAGCCCCTGGCGCTGACGGGCCACGGCTGCGGCCTGCTGCTGCAAGCGGTGCTGCAAACCGGCCCACAGCGCATCGGCCCGGCCCAGTTGCAGGGCCGCATCGATGCGCTGCAGGGCCGCCTGCACGTCGGCCACGGTGGTGGCGTCCACCTCCAGCACGTTCAAGCCAAGCGCTTGCAGGCGCTGCTGCACGGGCGGCGTGCGCCCGGTCAGAACCAGATCGGGGCGCAATTGCACCACCGCTTCGATCGACGGCTCCCACGTCCGGCCCAGGCGGGGCAGCGCCTGCACCTGGGGCGGGTCGAGGGAAAAATCGTCCACCCCCACCAGCCGGTCGCAAGCGCCCAGGGCGCATACCGCTTCGGTGGCCGAGGGCAGCAGGGAGACGATGCGCCGGGGTGGCACGGTCTGCTGCGCCCAGACCGCAGCCGCTGCGGCCCACAGCAGCAGCCCGGCCCCCAGGCAGCGCAACGACCGGCAGGCCGCCGCCCGCACCGCTGTCAGCGCATGGCCCATTTCAGCGTCAGATAGCCGGCACGGCCCAACTGGTTGTACCCATAGGCGGTTTCATAGCGGACGTTGCCCAGATTGGCGATACGCGCCTGCAACGACCATTCGGGGGTGAACTGGTATTCGGCATAGACGTCCGCCGTGGTGTAGGCAGGCAGCGTGACGGGGACGGCAGGCCAGGGTTTGAAATCCGTATCCTTGCGGCTGCCCACGTGCAGCAGGCTGGTGCCCAGGCGCCAGGCGCCCAGTTGCTTGTCCACATTCAGGCTGGCCTGGTGCTTGGCGCGGCGCACGGGCGTTTGGCCATCGGCCTGCTTGGCATCCAAGTAGTCGTAGGCGGCAGCCACAGCCCAGCCCTGAAAGGCAAAGCCGTATTCCACGCTCCAGCCTTTCAGGCGCGTCGTGCCTGCCACGTTGGCCATGCTGGTACTGCCGGATGCAATCAGATTCTGGATTTTGTTGTCGAAGTGCAGCAGCTTGGCGCTGTGTGCACCCTGGCTCCATTGCAGACCGATTTCGTTGTTCTTGCCTTTCTCCGGCACCAGGTCTGGATTACCGCCCCACGACATACCGGGAGCGGGATAGTACAAATCGTTGAACGATGGTGCCTTCATGCTCTTGCCGTGGGCCGCATAGGCACGCAGCCCCTGCACCAGCTCCAGCCCATAGCTCAGACCGTAGGTGGTGAAGTCGCCGAATTGCGAGTTGTCGTCGTTGCGCACATTGATCTGCCAGGAATGTCGTCCGGCGCTGCCGTTCAGGCCCGCAAACACGGCATCCACCGTCCGCTTGTTGACGGCGTAGTGGTTCGAGGTGTCCACCTTCTGTTCCAGCCGCTCCACCCCGGCCAGAACCACGCCCAGGGGGGTGGTGATGGTGTTGTCCCACTTGTACTCGGTCTGGCGGGTGGTGAAGTGGTAGTCGCCCCAAGCCTGCTGCAGGCCGATCTGCTTGTCGGTCGATTCCCCCACCGACACCGTGCTGCGCCAGAGCGGCAGCACCTGACCCTGGAGCTGCACGCGTCCGACTTCGGTACGCAGGTCGTCATGGCTGCCCGGCCCGGAATCGAGGAACACCGTGCCCCGGGACTGCATCCACTGCGCCTGCACGCGCCAATCAGCGTTGAAGGCATAGCCCACGGCCACCTGGGCAGCGGTCTGGTCGAAGGCGTCGCGGTCGGGGTCGTAGCCGCCGTCGTTGGCATTGGTGGCGGAAATGCCATGCTCGGTCACACGGCTCAGGTTCAGCTGATAGTCAAAGCCGTTCTGTTCGCCGCGCAGCCCGACTGCGCCGGACTTGTGACCATAGTCGCCCAGCGTGACTTCGGCATTGCCCAGGAACGGCTTGCCCGCACCCTGGCCGCGCTTGGTGAACACCTGGATGACCCCACCCACGGCTTCGCTGCCGTACAGGGCCGAGGCCGGGCCTTTGACCACTTCGATACGCTCGATCAGTTCCAGCGGCAAATTGGCCAGGGCCGGAGCCGCTGTGGTGGCCGAGCCATAACGCACGCCATCGACCAGCAGCAAGGTCTGGCTGCTGCCTGCCCCGCGCAGAAACACGCTTTGCAGGTGCCCCCGGCCACCGTTGCTGGACAGTTGCACGCCCGCCAGGCGCTGCAACACCTCGGCCATCGAGCGGCCCGGGCCAATGGCCTCGATCTGCTCGCGGGTGATGACGCGCACGTCCGCCAGCGTCTCGTCCAGCTTGGTTTCGGTACGGGTGGCCGTGACCACGGTTTCAGCCAGCCGGGCCTCCTGTGCCGCAACAGTAGGGGCCAGGGACGAAGCGGCCAGCGCCACGGCGGCCATGCCAAAACGGGCGGGCAGGCGCACGCCGGCAGCCTTGCCCAAAGGGGAAATCAGGTTATACATAAGAGAGGAATTTGTTGGCCCCGGCGTCCCCGCCAAGGCTTCACGCACACCAGCCTGCGGGTGGGCAGGCTGGAACCTTTTTGGCCGGTATCCAGACTGGCACGCATCAGACCGGCGGCCTTCCCACAGCACGGGGCTGTAGTGGCCTGGGGGCGGGTCTGTGGTCTTGCGACCGGCGTGCTCACTGTTGCGGGGGCAGTACATGCTGCGCGGCCTGCCGTGCAGGCAGGCCAGCGGCCATGTTTCCCGTTTAACTGCCAGGCAAGAGAACTGCCTGGCGGGCACCAAAGCGGGCGATTCTAGTTAAAAAGCCGCCGCTGCCCGACGCACAAGCAACGGCGGCCATTTATCCGGGCGGGCATTCTTCACTTCCCCGGCAAACGCCCCGCGCCGTTTTTCCCGGCCTGCATGCCGATTTGCCCTGCGGCCTGCGTCCGGCCCTGGATTTTGGCCTGCAACTTGGCCCGCTCCTGCTCCCGCTCGCGGCGCTGGACGAAGCGGCGCAGCTCCTTGTCGCCGCGCCGGATATGCAGCGACAGCCAGTCGCGCAGCACGCGCGAGAGCTGGGCGGCCACGGTGATGCCGCCGGTTTGCAGGCGGCGCTCCAGGTCGTACAGGCTGTTCATGAATTCCTGGTGGCGCAGCTTGTGTTCCTCCAGGTCGGGGAAGCCCTCGCGGGCCATGATGTCTTCCTCGTGGGTGAGGTGTTCGCGCGTGCTGTCGATGGCCCGGCGCAGGATGGAGGCCACCACCGTCTGCCCCATGCCCCGGCTGGTGGCGGTGTGCAGCTCATTGACCAGATCGACCAGCACGCGATGCTCCTGGTCGATCACCCCGTTGTCGATGACCATGTCATCGGCCCACTCGAAATACGCCATAACTACCCCCCCTGTTGTAGCTGCAACGGCACGGCAGCGGCCCGCGCCGACCCCCGGCCGCCCTGGACGAGGCGGAACACGCTGACCGCCTGCACCAGGGCCGATGCCTGGGCCTGCATGGACTGGGCCGCCGCAGCGGCTTCTTCCACCAGGGCGGCGTTTTGCTGCGTGACCTGATCCATCTGTTGCATGGCCTGGTTGATCTGGGCGATGCCCATGCTCTGGTCCTGGCTGGCTTCGCTGATCTCGCCCATGATATCGGCCACCCGGCGCACGCTGACGACGATTTCGTCCATGGTGCTGCCCGCTTTTTCCACCTGGGTGCTGCCGCTGGTGACGTTGCCGACGGATTCGCTGATCAGCCCCTTGATCTCGCGGGCCGCGTCGGCGCTGCGCCCGGCCAGGGCACGCACTTCACTGGCAACAACGGCAAAGCCCCGCCCCTGTTCGCCCGCACGGGCGGCCTCGACGGCGGCGTTCAGCGCCAGGATGTTGGTCTGGAAGGCAATGCTGTCGATGATGCCGATGATGTCGGCAATCTTGCGCGAGGAGGTGTTGATCGCCTCCATCGTATGCACCACTTCGGCCACCACTTCCCCGCCGCGCACGGCGACCTTGGCGGCGCTTTCGGCCAGCGCGGCGGCCTGTTTGCCGCTGTCGTAGTTCTGGGTGACGGTGCCGGACAGCTCCTGCATGGCGGCGGTGGTTTCTTCCAGGGCGCTGGCCTGCTCCTCGGTGCGGCTGGACAGGTCCAGGTTGCCGGTGGCGATCTGGACGGCCGCCGTGGCAATGGAGTCGCTGCCGTGGCGCACACCGGTGACGATGTGCGCCAGGCTGCGGTCCATGTTGCGCAGGGCCTGGAGCAGATCGCCGGTCTCGTCGGAGTTGACGATATCGATTGCGTTATCCAGCCGCCCTTGGGCCACGGACTGGGCCAGCCCGACGGCCTGGCCTAGCGGCTGGATGATGGAACGGGTAATCCCCCAGGCCAGCACCATGCCCAGGATGGCAGCGATCACGCCGGTAACAACCACGATCCAGCGGGCCAGATCCGCATCGGCCTCGGCCCGGGCACCGTCTTCCTGGGCAATGCGTTGCTGCAAATCGCCCAGAGCGCGGCAATGCTCCGTCATCAATGCGAGTTGCACCAAGGTGACGCTCTGCAATTCATTGACGGCAGCTTCGGTATCACCAGCATCCAGCAAGGTATAAAACTTGGCCTGCGACTGCACATACAGGCTGCGGGCCTCTTCGATTTTCTTCAGCAGAGCTTTGCCCTCGTCCAGGTAGACCAGCGCTTCGAGGCGCTTTTCCGCAGCGACGAACTCCTCGCGCGAGGCCAGGATTTCATCGCGCAGCTGCTGGCGCCGCTGCGGGTCGCTGACGAGCTGCTCGACCGTGCGCTTGGCATTGAGCGCAGCAATCAGACCCAGCCGCGAAGCGGCATCGGACTTCGCCCAGGTCACGTGCGTCATTTGGCGGGTGATCTGGCTCAAGGCGTTGAGATTCCACAGCGCCACTATGGCAACCAGCAACAGCAGGGCCAGCACCATGCCGAAAGCAGCGAACAAACGCGTGCCGACGCGCCAATGGCGCAGAGGAGAGAAAAGTTTGACCATAAGAAAGAACGCTGTGAAAAGGAATCGGAAAGCTCCGCAAGGGGGCTTATGTTACAGAAAGAAACATCGATTAAAAACCGGCCCCAGGCTGGCTCAGGTATTTCACCTCCTGCGCCGTACTGCTGCGTCCAAGCACACGGTTGCGGTGCGGAAAGCGGCCGAACTGCTCGATCACGGCCTGGTGGCGCCGGGCGTAATCCAGGGTGCCGGCCAGAAAGCTGCCGACCTGGGCATCCCCCGTTTCCTGCGCCTGCGCGGCCAGGTCTTCGAAGGCAATCACGCTGTGCGTCTGCAAGGCGGCGTCTTCGGCGTGCTCCAGCGGCAGGTAGAGAAAAATCCGTGCCACCAGCGGGATGGCCGGGTCCTGATCCCTGCCGGCATCGATGCCCTGCTGCGCCAGGGCCAGCGCCAGGGCATCGCCCGCAAACGCCTTGGCCGTGCCCCGGTAGGCGTTGCGCGTGAACTGGTCCAGCACGATGATCAGCGCCAGCCAGCCCAGCGGGTGCTGCGCCTGGGATTGCAGCCTGCCGGCCAGGGCTTCGAGCAGCACGGCACCGAAGCGCTTGCGGATTTCCTCGTCGGTGGCCTCAGACTTGGTGAACCACAGGCCTTGCCGGGCCAGGGCGCTGGCGTTGCTGGGCTGTTCGCTGCCCAGCCAGTATTCCAGCACCTGGGCCAGACGGGGGTCAAGGACGGGGGTGGCGGCAGAGAAATCGAACATGGTCATGGCGGCAGCCCTTTCTTGGAACAGGTCTCAGGCAACATGATAGGGCGGCGCAACGTATCAAGAACAAGAGCTTCTTCCGCTGAAAAATAAACGATTTCAGAAATAAAACACCGTGAATCCTTTTATTTATCAGCGGTAGCCGCTATCGTTCTATCAATCCCCGTGGCTTTGCGCCAGGGCGATGAAGGCCGCCAGGTAATCGATCCCCTGCTCATCGCTGCGCACGCCCAGGTGAATCTGCTTGGCCACGCCCTGCGGCCCCAGGCGCACGGGGCGGATGTCCAGGCGCTCGGCATATTCCAGCACCAGCCAGCGCGGCAGGGCGGCCACGCCCCGGCCACTGGCCACCATCTGCAGCATGATGTCGGTGGTTTCGATGCTTTTGTGCGCGGCAGGCGCCGTACCGGCGGGCAGCAGGAACTGGGTGAAGATGTCCAGCCGCTCCGCCGGGACGGGGTAGGTGATCAGCGTTTCGCGTTGCAGGTCGGCGGGCCGGACGTAATCCACCCGGGCCAGCGGATGGCGGCTGCTGACGACCAGCACCTGCTCGTAATCGAACACCGGGGTAAAGACCAGCCCCGGCTGGTACACCGGGTCGGGGGTGACGAGCAGATCGATCTCGTAATCGAGCAGCGCCGTCAGCCCGCCGAACTGGAATTTCTGCTTCACGTCCACATCCACGTCCGGCCACGCCGCCAGGTAGGGGGCGACGATCTTCAGCAGCCACTGGTAGCACGGGTGGCATTCCATGCCGATGCGCAGGCTGCCGCGCTGGCCCTGGGCGATCTGCGCCAGCTTGGCCTCCATCTGCTCCAGTTGCGGCAGCACCCGCCGGGCCAGGATCAGCAGTTGCTGCCCCGCAGGCGTCAGGCGCAGGCTGCGCCCCTCGCGCAGCCACAGGGCGGTGCCCAGGCGCTCTTCCAGCTTGCGCACGCTATGGCTCAGGGCCGATTGGGTGACGTACAACTGCTGCGCCGCTGCGGTCAGGGAGCCGTGCTGCTCAACCGCCAGCACGATGGCCAGATGAATGCGCTCCAGAATCATGAACAAAAATAATGGATAGTTGAATTATTACCATTTTACTTCATGTACCAGGACGCCTAGGATTGCGCCCATCGAACCAACCATTGGAAAGAAAGCAATCCTTATGACCATCATTCATAACCTTGGCTTCCCACGCATCGGCGCCCAGCGCGAGCTGAAATTCGGCCTGGAAGCCTTCTGGCGCGGCGAAGCCAGCGCCGAGCAGTTGAACACCCTGGGCACCTGGCTGCGCGAACAGCACTGGCAACTGCAAGCCGGGCTGGACTGGGTACCCGTGGGCGACTTCGCCCTGTACGACCAGGTGCTGGACATGAGCTTCACCCTGGGCCACCTGCCCGAGCGGGTGCGCAACCTGCCCGGCAGCGAACTGGATCAATACTTCCGCGTGGCCCGGGGCCGCAGCGCAGGCGACAGCACCGGCGTGGCCGCGGGCGAGATGACCAAGTGGTTCGACACCAACTACCACTACATCGTCCCCGAGTTCACCGCCGACACCCGGTTTGCGCTCAACGCCAGCCGTCTGGTGCAGCAACTGGCCCAGGCCCGCGCCCAGGGCGTGAACCCCAAGCCGGTCATCGTCGGCCCCGTCACCTACCTGGCGCTGGGCAAGGCCAAGGACGACAGCAACAAGCTGGCCCTGCTGGAGCGCCTGCTGCCCGTGTACGCCCAGTTGCTGGACACCCTGGCCGCCGAAGGCGTGGAGTGGGTGCAGGTGGACGAACCCATCCTGGTGACGGAGCTGGACGCCGACTGGCAGCACGCGCTGAACACCGCCTACCACCAGCTGAAGAGCAGCAAGGTGAAGATTCTGCTGGCGAGCTACTTCGGCCCACTGCTGGACAACAAATACCTGGCCGCCAACCTGCCCGTGGCCGGTCTGCACGTGGATGCGACGCAAGATGCGGGCGACGTGCAGCAGCTCATCGGCCTGCTGCCGGCGCACAAGGTGCTGTCGCTGGGCGTGATCAGTGGCCGCAATATCTGGAAGACCGACCTGGGCGCCACCCTGGACTGGCTCGAACCCCTGGCCGAACGCCTGGGCGAGCGCCTGTGGCTGGCGCCGAGCTGCTCGCTGCTGCACGTGCCCGTCGATCTGGACAGCGAAGAAAAACTCGACCCCGAGGTGAAAAACTGGCTGGCCTTCGCCAAACAGAAACTGCAGGAGCTGCAAGTGCTGGGCCAGGCGCTGAACCAGGGCCGCGCCAGCGTGCAGGCCGAGCTGGCCGCCAACGCCGCCGCCCTGGCCCAGCGCCGCAACTCGCCGCGCGTGCATCGCCCCGAAGTGCAGGCCGCCGTGGCTGCCATCACCGCCGCCCTGGGCCAGCGCCAGAGCAGCTATGCCGCGCGTGCCCAGCAGCAGGCCGCCCACCTGCGCCTGCCGGCCTACCCGACGACGACCATCGGCTCCTTCCCCCAGACGCCGGACATCCGCCGCGCCCGCAGCGACTTCAAGGCCGGACGCATCGGCGCTGCCGACTACCAGAAAGCCATGCAGGAAGAAATCGCCCGCAGCGTGCGTGAGCAGGAAGCCCTGGGCCTGGACGTGCTGGTGCATGGCGAAGCCGAACGCAACGACATGGTCGAATACTTCGGCGAGCAACTGGAAGGCTATGCCTTCAGCCAGTTCGGCTGGGTGCAGTCCTACGGTTCGCGCTGCGTCAAGCCGCCCATCCTGTTCGGCGACATCGCCCGCCCCCGGGCCATGACCGTGGAATGGATCACCTACGCCCAGTCGCTGACCGCCAAACCCATGAAAGGGATGCTCACCGGCCCCGTCACCATCCTGAACTGGTCGTTCGTGCGCGACGACCAGCCGCGCAGCACCACCTGCAAGCAACTGGCACTGGCCATCCGCCAGGAAGTGCTGGATTTGGAAACAGCCGGCGTGCGCGTCATCCAGATCGACGAAGCGGCGCTGCGCGAGGGCCTGCCCCTGCGCAAGAGCCAGTGGCACGAGTACCTGGACTGGGCCATCGAGAGCTTCCGCATCACCGCCAACGGGGTACAGGACGGCACGCAAATCCACACCCACATGTGCTACAGCGAGTTCAACGACATCATCGCCGCCATTGCGGACATGGATGCCGACGTGATCACCATCGAAACCTCGCGCTCGGACATGGAGTTGCTGGATGCCTTCGAGAACTTCCAGTACCCCAACGAGATCGGCCCCGGCGTGTACGACATCCACTCGCCCAACATCCCGACCCAGGCGCACATCGTGCAACTGATGCAGAAAGCCGCCCAGCGCATCCCCGCCGAACGCCTGTGGGTGAACCCGGACTGCGGCCTGAAAACCCGCCAGTGGAACGAAGTCATCCCCGCGCTGCAAGCCATGGTGGCCGCCGCCCAGGAGCTGCGTGCTGCGGCATGATGACTATCAAATAGCAGAGCTTCTTCCGCAGGTAAATAAACGATTTCAAAGTGTTTTCTATCTGAAATCGTTTATTCATCAGTGGAAACAGCTATGAAAATAGCCCCATCCTTACGGTTGGGGCTATTTTTTATCGTCTGTTGAATCGCCGTGCCGGCGGGTCGGCAGACCGGCGAACTGGCGGGCGGGCTATTGCAATGTTTCTCCGCTCACCTTGGGCAAGGCCAGCGGCAGCACGGGCACACCCTCCTCCAGCAATTCCCGGGCCTGTGCGGGCGTGGCCTGGCCGCGAATGGGTTTTTCCTCCTGTTCGCCCCGGTGCATGGCCAGGGCCTGCTCGGTAAAGCGCGTGCCCACATCTTCGCTGCCCTGGGCCAATTGCCGCGACAGTTGCAGCCAGGCCGCCTGCATGGCGCGGAGCTTTTCCGGCGCACTGTCCGGCAGGGTCGCCACGGCAGCGGGGGCTTCCGTGGTTTTTGCGGCGTGCGGCGCCACAGCGCCCAGGTTCAGCCGGGGGGCGCTCAAGCCCTTGGTAATTTCCTCGTCGCCGCACAACGGACATTGCAGCAGGCCGCGCTGCTGCTGGTTCCGGTAATCGGCTTCGGAGCCGAACCAGCCTTCGAAAATATGGCCTTGGCCGCAGCGCAAGTCAAAAACCTTCATGGCAGCCCCTCTTTAAAACTAAAAAAGGAGGAAGAAAAACAAACGGCATCTGCAAAGAGATGCCGTAAGAACCTGTTCACGATCTCCGCGCGGGTGTGCAGTCGCGGCCTCGGGCGCTCTGCGGCGTTGCAAATCCTCGCCATAGCACCGCTATGGCTGCGGTCTGCGCCTGGCAGATCATCCCGATCTGCATCCCGCACCCCTTCGCGCCGAGATCGTGAACAGGTTCTAAGGGTAAACGCGCAATGGGCTCAGCTGCGGTGCTTGCCCAGGTAGCGGTACACAAAGCCCGGAAATGCCAGCGTCAGGAACAAGGCGCCGGTGACGGCGTAGAACTCCCAGCCCTGCGGGTAAATCTGCCCGGCGCGGCGTTCCAGCGCCAGGGCCATGCCGCCGACCAGGAAATACAGCAGCAGCAGTTCCCCCAGCCGCGCCCACAACGGCTTGGCGCCGTGCCGGGGACGCGGACCGGCCAGCAGCCAGCGCTCGTTCAGAAAAGGGAGATTGGCGGCCAGAAAGGCCGCCAGGATCACCAGCCAGATGGAAGCGGTTTGACTCACGCGCCTACGCCTCAGGAAGTCAGCGCCCGCACGACGGCGTCGGCACACAGCCCCATCAGGCCACCGGGGAAAATCCCCAGCACCAGCACCAGCAGGCCGTTGAAGGACAGCACCGAGCGCACGTCCATCGGCGCCACGATGTCGCCAGCGGTCAAAGGCTTGTCGAAGTACATGACCTTGACCACGCGCAGGTAGTAGAACGCGCCGATCAGCGACATCACCACGGCAAACACGGCCAGGGCGATGTTGAAGGTCTGGCCCGTCGCCACCAGAGCTTCGAGTACCGACAGCTTGGCGTAGAAACCCACCAGCGGCGGAATGCCGGCCAGCGAGAACATGCAGATGGTCATGATCGCGGCGTACAGCGGGCTGCGCTGGTTCAGGCCGGCCAGATCGGCGATTTCCTCGCTCTCGAAGCCTTCGCGGGCCAGCAGGACGATGATGCCAAAAGCGGGCAAGGCGGTCAGCACGTAGGTGACGACGTAGAACATGGCGGCGCTGTAGGCCGTCTGGGCCGTGCCGGTATCCACTTCGCCATCGACCACGCCGGACATCAGGCCCAGCAGCAGAAAGCCCATGTGCGAAATGGTGGAGTAGGCCAGCATCCGCTTCAGGTTGGTCTGCACCACGCCGACCAGGTTACCGATCAGCAGCGAGGCAATCGCCATGAAGGCCAGCATCTGCTGCCAGTCTGCGGCCAGGGGCAGCAGGCCATCGACCAGCAGGCGCATCACCACGGCAAACGCAGCCAGCTTGGGGGCGCTGCCGATGATCAGGGTGATCGAGGTGGGAGCGCCGTGGTAGACGTCGGGAATCCACATGTGGAAGGGCACCGCGCCCAGCTTGAAGGCCAGACCGGCCACCAGAAACACCAGGCCGAACACCAGGATTTGCGGCTTGGTTTCGCCCGCGTCGATGACCTTGAAGATTTCGCCGATGTCCAGGGAGCCGGTGGCACCATAGATCATGGACATGCCGTACAGCAGGAAGCCGCTGGCCATGGCGCCCAGCACGAAGTACTTCATGGCGGCCTCGACCGAGGCTTCATGGTCCCGGCGCAGCGCCACCATGGCGTAGCTGGACAGGGTCAGCAGCTCCAGGCCCAGGTACAGCACCAGCAGATGGTTGCTGCCGATCATGATGAAGATGCCCAGCAGCGAGAAGATGGCCAGGGAGAACAGTTCCCCGCCGCCGCGCAACATGCCGCGATCGGCGGAATACGGGCGGGCATAGACCAGGGCCACCATCATGGACAGGGTGGCAAAGCACTTGAGCCAGTTGCCCATGGCGTCGGAGACGACCATGTTGCTCCAGCCATACACCGTGTTGCCGCTGGAGGCGTACATGGCCTGCATGATGGCCACCACGGCCAGGGTCAGCATGGTCAGCACATAGGTGCCGGTACGGCGTGCGCTGCTGACGCCCAGATCGGCCAGGGCAATCACACAGCCCATGACCATCAACACGATCTCGGGGTAGATGGCAAGCCAGCTGATGTTGTCAATCATTTGGAATCTCTCTGTTCAGTCTGGTCTTTAAGGAAGCTTGGACTGGGCCACGTGTTGCAGCAGCTGCTGCACCGAGGGGTCAATCACGTCGGTAAAGGGCTTGGGATAAATCCCCATGAACAGCACTGCAACCGCCAAAACACTGAGTACCAGGAACTCGCGGCCATTGATGTCCTGCATGTGCTTCACATGGTCGTTGGTCACTTCGCCCAAGTACACGCGCTTGTACATCCACAGGGAGTAGGCCGCGCCCCAGATCACCGCCGAGGCGGCCAGCACGCCAATCCAGAAGTTGAACTTCACCGACGCGAGGATGACCATCCATTCGCCCACGAACCCGGCGGTGGCCGGCAGGCCGCAGTTGGCCATGAAGAACAGCAACGCAAAGGCCGAAAACTTGGGCATGACGTTCACCACTCCGCCGTAGTCGGCGATCTGGCGCGAATGCACGCGGTCATACAGCACGCCAATGCACAGGAACATGGCGCCCGAGACAAAGCCGTGGGCAATCATCTGCGCAATGCCGCCAGAGACACCGATGTCGTTGAACACGAAGAAGCCCAGGGTCACGAAACCCATGTGTGCCACCGACGAATAGGCGACCAGCTTTTTCATGTCCTTCTGCACCAGGGCCACCACACCGACGTAGATCACGGCGATCAGCGACAGGGTGATGATCAGCCAGGCCCACTCACGTGCGGCATCCGGGGCAATCGGCATCGAGAACCGCAGGAAACCATAGGCGCCCAGCTTCAGCATGATGGCGGCCAGCACGGCGGAGCCGCCCGTGGGCGCCTCGACGTGAACGTCCGGCAGCCAGGTGTGTACCGGGAACATGGGCACCTTGACGGCAAACGCGGCCAGGAAGGCGAAGAACACCAGGGTTTGCGGCAGCTTGCCCAGCGGCAGCTGGTGCCAGGTCAGGATGTCGAAGCTGCCACCCGCAGCGTTGTACAGGTAGATGATGGCGATCAAGGTCAGCAGCGAACCCAGCAGGGTGTACAGGAAGAACTTGAAGGCCGCGTAAATGCGGTTCGGCCCGCCCCAGATACCGATGATGAGGTACATGGGGATCAGCGTGGCTTCAAAGAAGACGTAGAACAGCAGGCCGTCCAGCGCCGCGAACACCCCGACCATCAGCCCGGACAGAATCAGGAAGGCGCCCATGTACTGATTGACGCGCTCGGTGATGCTGGCCCACGAGGAGATCACCACGATCACGGTGATGAACGCCGTCAACGGCACGAACCAGAACGACAGCCCGTCCAGCCCCAGGTGGTAGTGGATGCTGAAGCGCTCGATCCACAAGGCTTTCTCCACGAACTGCATTTGCGCAGAACTGGTATCGAACCCGGTAATCAGGGGGACAGTGACGAGCAACCCGAGCACGGCACCGATCAGCGCCAGCCAGCGCACTGCGCCGGCCTGGCTGTCACGTCCCAACGTCAGCAGCAATACGCCAAAGGCGATCGGGACCCAAATGGCAAGACTCAACAAACCCATTTTTCTTCTTCCCTTACTTGTTGAGCCACACGAAGTAGGTCATGAGCAGGAACACGCCCAAGATCATGACCAACGCGTAGTGGTAGATATATCCAGACTGGAACCAGCGCACCACGGAAGCCAGCTTGCCCACCAGCTTCCACGAGCCGTTGACCACGGCACCGTCGATCAGCACCTGGTCGCCGACCCGCCAGAACACGGTACCGAAAACACGGGCACCACGGGCAAAGACGTTTTCGTACACCCAGTCCACGCCGTACTTGCCTTCCAGCACCTGGTACAGGCCGATCTTCTGCGAAGCCGCCTTGATGGCGGTCGGAATTTCCGGCTTGACCATGTAGAACACGTAGGACACCACGACCCCGGCCAACGCCAGCCAGAACGGCGCGGCGGTGAAACCATGCAGGGCCATCGGCACCCAGCCGTGGATGGCCTCGGCCAGCTCGGCCATGGCCGGATGCTTGCTGCCGTCCACGAAGATGACGCCATTGAAGAAGTCGCCAAACAGCATGGGCATCAGGGCAATCGCACCGATCACGACGGACGGGATCGCCAGCAGCACCAGGGGCAGCGTGACCACCCAGGGCGATTCATGCGGCTTGGCATCGTGGCCATGGTGGTGGTCGTCATGCCCGTGGCCATGGTGGGCATCGGGATTCTGGTCATAGCGCTCCTTGCCATGGAACACGATCCAGTACAGGCGGAACGAGTAGAACGCGGTGATGAACACCCCGGCCAGCACGGCAAAGTAGGCAAAACCGGCACCCGGCAGGGTCGAGGCATGCACCGCCTCGATGATCGCGTCCTTGGAGTAGAAACCGGAGAAGAACGGCGTGCCGATCAGCGCCAGATTGCCCAGCAGGAAGGTGATCCAGGTGATGGGCATGTACTTGCGCACCCCGCCCATCCAGCGGATGTCCTGGTTGTGGTGCATCCCGATGATGACCGAGCCGGCCCCCAGGAACAGCAGCGCCTTGAAGAAGGCGTGCGTCATCAGGTGGAACACGGCCACCGAATACGCCGAAGCCCCCAGGGCAACCGTCATGTAGCCCAGCTGCGACAGCGTGGAGTAGGCAATCACGCGCTTGATGTCGTTCTGGATGATGCCCAGGATGCCCATGAACAGCGCCGTGATGGCACCGATCACCAGGATGAAGCTCAAGGCCGTATCCGACAGCTCGTACAGGGGCGACATGCGCGACACCATGAAGATACCGGCCGTCACCATGGTGGCGGCGTGGATCAGCGCGGAAATCGGGGTCGGGCCTTCCATCGAGTCCGGCAGCCAGGCGTGCAGCGGGAACTGCGCCGACTTGCCCATCGCGCCGATGAACAGGCAGATGCCCGTGACCGACAGCAGCAGCCAGCCCGTGCCGGGCAGGATGGTGGCTTGCAGCTCGGGCAGCTTGGCAAAAATCTCGCCGTAGTTGAACGAACCGGTGTAGGCATAGATCAGGCCGATGCCGATGATGAAGCCGAAGTCGCCGACACGGTTGACCAGGAAGGCCTTCATGTTGGCAAAAAT
This sequence comes from Comamonas nitrativorans, assembly GCF_042654765.1. Lineage (NCBI taxonomy): Bacteria > Pseudomonadati > Pseudomonadota > Betaproteobacteria > Burkholderiales > Comamonadaceae > Comamonas > Comamonas nitrativorans. Next base: position 54,022 of record NZ_JBHSEW010000009.1, read on the forward strand.
GGCTGAGGGCTTCTTGAAGTAGAACCCGATCAGCAGGTACGACACCAAGCCCACCGCTTCCCAGCCGAAGAACAGTTGCAGCAGGTTGTTGCTCATCACCAGCATCAGCATGGAGAAGGTGAACAACGAGATGTAGGAAAAGAAACGGTTGTAGCCGTCATCGTCGGCCATGTAGCCGATGGTGTAGATATGCACCATCAGCGACACGAAGGTGACGACGCACATCATCATGGCGGTGATGGAGTCGATCAGGAAACCGATCTCCATCTTCACGCCGCCGATCACCATCCACTCGTAAATGGTGGCGTCAAAGCGTGCCCCGCCATTGACCACGGCCTGGAACACCAGTGCCGAGAGAACGAACGACAGCAAGACACCCAGGATGGTGAGCGAATGGCTCACCCCCCGGCCAAACTTGTTGCCACCAAAGGCAGTACCAAAGATACCTGCCAGGACGGACCCCGCCAGCGGCGCCAAAGGTACCGCCAGCAGCATCGATGCAGAAAGTGTTGAACTCATGCTTCAGAACCTTGCATAAATACCGGTGACTCAACCCTTGAGGACGTTGAGATCTTCCGCATTAATGTTGGATTTGTTACGGAAGAGCAGAACCAGAATGGCCAGGCCAATCGCGGCTTCTGCAGCTGCCACCGTCAGGATGAAGAACACGAACAATTGACCGTGCATGTCTCCCAGGTAATGGGAGAAGGCGACAAAGTTCATGTTCACCGACAGCAGCATCATTTCAATGGCCATCAGCAGCACGATCAGGTTCTTGCGGTTCAAGAAAATCCCGATCACCGAAATGGCAAAGAGCATGGCGCCCAGTGTCAAGAAATGCCCCAGCGTGAGCGTCATTTGGTCTCCTCCCCCTGTGCGGCTGCGGCAGCCGCTTTGGTTGCAGGCATGCTCACCAGGGTCAGGCGATCCTGGGCGCGTGCGCCGATCTGGCCCGTGATGTCGGGCGTCTTGGCATCCTTGCGCTTGCGCAGCGTCAAGGCGATCGCGGCGATCATGGCCACCAGCAGGATGACGGCAGCCACCTCGATGGGGAACAGATAGTCCGTGTACATCAGCCGTCCCAGCGCCTGGGTATTGGAATACGGCAGCACCTGTCCCTGGGCGTTGAGCAGCTCGGCGGCGGGCTTGGCCTCATCCAGGGTGCCGAAGCCGCCCATCAGCACCACCGCCATTTCCAGCGCCACCAGGGCACCGACGGCAGCGGCAACGGGGAAATGCTTCCAGAAGCCTTCGCGCATCCGGTCGATGCGGATGTCGAGCATCATCACGACAAACAGGAACAGCACCATCACCGCCCCCATGTACACCACGACCAGCATGATGCCGAGGAACTCGGCCTTCAGCAGCAGCCAGATGGCCGCCGCCTGCGAAAAGCCCAGGATCAGGTGCAGCACGGCGTGTACCGGATTGCGCGACGTGACCACGCGCAGGGCCGAATACAGCAATACGGCTGCAAAGAAATAAAAGAAACCAGTTTTGGCGTCCATGATTCGCGTCTTTCTGTGGATCAGGAGCCGCTTCAGCGGTACTTGGCATCGGCCGCCTTGGCGGCAGCGATGTCGGCTTCATAACGATCGCCCACGGCCAGCAACATGTCCTTGGTGTAGTACAGGTCGCCACGTTTTTCGCCGTGGTATTCAAAGATCTGCGTCTCGACGATGGAGTCGGTCGGGCAGCTTTCCTCGCAGAAGCCGCAGAAAATGCACTTGGTCAGGTCGATGTCGTAGCGCGTCGTACGGCGGGTGCCGTCTTCGCGCTGGTGCGATTCGATGGTGATGGCCATTGCCGGGCAAATGGCCTCGCAGAGCTTGCAGGCAATGCAGCGCTCTTCGCCGTTTTCATAACGGCGCAGGGCGTGCAGGCCACGAAAACGCGGCGACAGTGGTGTTTTTTCTTCCGGGTACAGGATCGTGACGCGGGGCGCGAAAGCGTAGCGCCCGGTCAGAGCCATCCCTTTGAAGAGTTCCACCAGCATGAAACTCTTGAAGAAATCCTTGAGAGAGAAAGGTGCAGCAGTAACAGCAGCCATGGATGTGTCCCCGCTTATTTCCAGATATTCCAAGGCGAGTGCAGCCATGCACCCACGATGACCAGCCACACCAGGGTGACCGGGATGAAGATCTTCCAGCCCAAACGCATGATCTGGTCATAGCGGTAGCGCGGGAAGGTGGCACGAATCCAGATGAACAGGCTGACGACAGCCGCCGTTTTCAGGCCCAGCCAGATCCACCCGGGGATGAAGGACAGCGCCGCCACCGGGGGCAGCCAGCCGCCCAGGAACATGATCGCCGCCAGAATCGACACCAGCCACATCGCGGCGTACTCCGCCAGGAAGAACACGGCAAAGCCCATGCCCGAGTATTCGACCATGTGGCCGGCCACGATCTCGGCCTCGCCCTCCACCACGTCGAACGGGTGGCGGTTGGTTTCCGCCACGGCGGAAATCATGTAGACGAAGAAAATCGGCAGCAGCGGCAGCCAGTTCCACGACAGCAGGCCCAGGCCCATGTCGGCGAACATCCCCTGCCCCTGGCCCAGGACGATCTGCGTCAGGTTCATGCTCTTGGTCACCATGATGACGATCAGGAAGCAGAAACCCATGGCAATTTCATAGCTGACCATTTGTGCCGAAGCCCGCAGGGCACCCAGGAAAGCGTATTTCGAGTTGGACGCCCAGCCGGCGATGATCACGCCGTACACCTCGATCGAGGTGATGGCCATCACCAGCAAGATGCCTGCATTGACATTCGCCAGCGCCAGATCGGGGGCAAACGGCACCACGACCCAGGCCGCCAAGGCCGGCATGATGGCCATCACCGGCCCGACATAGAACAGACCCTTGGCTGCTGCCGTGGGCATGATCAGTTCCTTGGTCAGGAGCTTCAGGCCGTCGGCGATAGGCTGCAACAGCCCCCACGGCCCGACCCGGTTCGGCCCCGGACGCACCTGCATCCAGCCCAGCAGCTTGCGCTCCCACAGGGTGAGGTAGGCCACGGCCAGCATCAGGGGCGCAACAATCGCCACGATGCCGAGCAAGGCCCAAACCACCGGCCAGGCCATTTCCGTCCACCACGGCGCCGCCACCAGGCCGGCGCCGGCATTCTTGAGTGCATCAATCATGCTACGGCACCTCCCTCACGTGCCAACCGTGCATCGGCCGTCAATTGCAGCGACGTGGCGCGGCGCACGATTCCATCGAGTTGATAAATGCTAGCTACTACCGGTTCAGCAGCCTCGTTTACAGGTACTTTTGCTGCAACTTTGGTGGTATTGCTGCGCAAGGTGCTAGGAATTTCTTGAGTTTCCGCACCGATCGCGGCGACCAGCACGTCTTGCGACGATTCGTGGTCAAAGCCCGGCAGCTCCAGCAGGTTGGCCAGCACGCGCAGCACTTTCCAGGCCGGACGGGTTTCACCCAAGGGCTTGACCACGGCATGGAAGCTTTGCACCCGGCCTTCGGCGTTCACAAAGGTGCCGGAGGTTTCGGTAAACGGCGCCACGGGCAGCAGCACGTCGCTGATGTCCATGTTGGCTTTGAACGGGCTCAGGGTAATGACCATATCGGCCTGCTCCAGCCCCTGCGCACCCACTGCGGCATCGAACGCCGGTTCGGTATGCAGCAAGACCGCAGCCTTGATACCTCCGGCGAGCATTTCACCGGCGTTCTTGCCGTCCTGTTGCGGCTGGGCCTGCACCCACTGGGCGCCGACGGTGTTGGCCGCTTCGGTCAGGTAGCCGACGGTGGCGCCGGTCTGCTCGCCAATCCACTGGGCCAGTGCCAGCAGCTCAGCGGCATGGCCATGGTGGGCGGCAGCATTGCCCAGCAAGACGGCTTTGCGTTCCCCGGCCAGCAGGGCGGCAGCAATGGCCTGCGCCTCGGCATTGGCCGCACCGGCCACCGGGGCCTGCACGCCTTTGGCTTCGGCCACCGCCGCAGCCACATCGGCCAGGGCCTGGGCCCAATCCTTGGCCGCAACGACCGAGGCCGCCACCGGCATGGCCCAGTCATGCACCTGGGCGTTGATGCCAAACACCTTGCAACCGCGCTTGGCGGCCTGACGCACCCGGTGGGCAAACAGAGGATGATCCTTGCGCAGGTTGGAGCCGACCACCAGCACCGATTGCAGCTCTTGCAGCGCAGCAATCGGCATCCCGAGCCAACGCACGCCTTCGGCGGCATTGAACTGGGCGTTGCGCAGGCGGTAGTCAATGTTGTCGCTACCCAGACCACGCAACAATTGGGCTGCCAGATACAGCTCTTCCAGCGTGCTGTGGGGGCTGACCAGAGCGCCAATGCCTGCCGGGCCGTATTGGTCCTTGACCTGGTTGAGGCCTTTGACCACGTAATTGAGCGCAGTGGGCCAATCGACTTCCTGCCACTGGCCGCCCTGCTTGATCATGGGACGGGTCAGGCGTTCTTCGCTATTGAGCGCTTCGTAGGAGAAACGATCGCGGTCGGCAATCCAGCATTCATTGACGGCCTCGTTCTCCATGGGCACCACGCGCATGACCCGGTGGTTCTTCACCTGAACGATCAGGTTGGCACCGGTCGAATCGTGCGGCGACACCGACTTGCGGCGCGACAGTTCCCAGGTACGGGCGTTGTAGCGGAACGGCTTGCTGGTCAGGGCGCCCACCGGGCAGATGTCGATGACGTTGCCGGACAGTTCGGAATCCAGGGTATCGCCCTGCACCGTGGTGATCTCGGAATACTCTCCGCGATTGACCATGCCCAGCTCCATCACCCCGCCGATTTCTTCGCCAAAACGGACGCAACGGGTGCAGTGGATGCAACGGGTCATTTCCCGGGTGGACACCAGGGGGCCAATGTCCTTGGGCTCGACCACGCGCTTTTCTTCGCCAAAACGCGAAGCGCCGGCCCCATAGCCCACGGCCAAGTCTTGCAGCTGGCATTCCCCGCCCTGGTCGCAGATGGGGCAATCCAGGGGGTGGTTGATGAGCAGGAATTCCATGACCGATTTCTGCGCATCCAGAGCCTTCTTGCTCTTGGTGCGCACGATCATGCCCTGGGTTACGGGCGTGGCGCAGGCGGGCAAAGCCTTGGGGGCTTTTTCCACCTCGACCAGGCACATGCGGCAGTTCGCCGCAATCGACAGCTTCTTGTGGTAGCAGAAGTGAGGAATGTAGACCCCGGCTTTTTCCGCAGCATGCATGACCATGCTGCCGGGGGCGACCTCGACCTTTTTACCGTCTAGTTCAATTTCAACCATATAACTCTCGCTCAGGCCGCCTTGGCAGCCGCTTGGGCAGCAGCAATCTTGGCTTCAAATTCGTGGCGGTAATGCTTGATCATCGCCCGCACCGGCATCGCTGCGGCATCGCCCAGCGCACAGATCGTGCGGCCCATGATGTTGAAAGCCACATCGTCGAGCAAGGCAATATCCTCAGGGCGGCCCTGACCGTGGTTGATGCGCTTGACCACACGCCACAGCCAGCCCGTCCCTTCGCGGCACGGCGTACATTGCCCGCAGGATTCGTGCTGGTAGAAGTAGGACAGACGTTCCAGGCACTCCACCATATCGCGGGAATCGTCCATCACGATCACCGCGCCGGAACCCAGCATGGAGCCTGCCTTGGCGATGGAGTCATAGTCCATCGTGCATTCCATCATCATGTCGCCCGGAATCACCGGGGAAGACGAACCGCCGGGGATCACCGCCTTGAGCTTGCGCCCGGTACGCACGCCGCCCGCCAGTTCCAGGAGTTTGGAAAACGGCGTACCCATCGGAATTTCATAGTTGCCGGGCAGATTGACATCACCGCTGACCGAGAAGATCTTCGTACCGCCGTTGTTGGGCTTGCCGCACTCCAGGTAAGCCTGCCCGCCGTTGCGCAGAATCCACGGCACGGCCGCAAAGGTTTCGGTGTTGTTGATCGTCGTGGGCTTGCCGTACAGGCCGAAGCTGGCCGGGAAAGGCGGCTTGAAGCGCGGCTGGCCCTTTTTGCCTTCCAGCGATTCCAGCAAGGCAGTTTCTTCGCCGCAGATATAGGCCCCAAAACCGTGGTGGGCAAACAGCTCGAAGCTGAAGTCGGTGCCCAGGATGTTTTTGCCCAGGTAGCCTGCCGCACGCGCCTCGTCCAGGGCGGCTTCAAAGCGTTCGTAAGCCTGAAAAATCTCGCCGTGGATGTAGTTGTAGCCGGCACAGGCCCCCATGGCAAAACCGGCGATGATCATGCCTTCGATCACCGTGTGGGGGTTGTGCATCAGGATTTCGCGATCCTTGCAGGTGCCGGGCTCCCCTTCGTCGGAGTTGCACACCACGTACTTTTCGCCCGGAAACTGGCGGGGCATGAAGCTCCACTTCAGGCCCGTCGGAAAGCCCGCGCCGCCACGGCCACGCAGGGAAGATTCCTTCAGGGTGGCAATGACTTCGTCCTGGGTCAGGCCGGCGCCGCCGTCCTTGCCCAGCAGTTTTTTCAGCGCCTGGTAGCCACCACGCGCTTCGTAGTCCTGGATCGACCAGTTGTTGCCATTGATTCCGGCATAGATTTGCGGATTGATATGGCGGTCGTGGAAGCACGTTTCCTGGCCCGATGCGGCGAACTTGGCCAGCACCGCTTGCGCAGCAGCATTCATCGTCATGCCTGGCCCTCCGCAGCACGCAGACCGTCCACCAGCGCATCGAGCTTCTGGTCGTCCATGAAACTGCACATATTGCGGTCATTGACCAGCATCACCGGGGCATCGGCGCAGGAGCCCAGGCATTCGCACTGTTGCAGGGTAAACATGCCATCGGCCGTGGTTTCGCCCACTTTGATGCCCAGTTTTTCTTCCAGGTGGCGCAACGCCTCGTAGCCGTTGCGCAACAGACAGGGCAGATTGGTACAGACCGCCACCTTGAACTTGCCCACCGGATGCTGGTTGTACATGTTGTAGAAGGTGGTGACTTCATGCACGGCAATTTCCGGCATGTCCAGGTAGGCGGCGATTTCCGCTTCGCTTTCCTGGCTGATCCAGCCTTGCTCCTGCTGCACGATGGACAGGCACGCCATCACGGCAGAGCGCTGCTGCCCTTGCGGATACTTGGCCACTTCACGCGCAAACCGCGCCTTGGTTGCTTCCGTAATCATCGATCAATCTCTCCGAACACGATGTCCATGGTGCCGATCATGGCAACAGCGTCGGCAATCATGTGACCACGGGTCAGCTCGTCATAAGCCGACAGGTGGGCAAAGCCCGGCGCACGAATTTTCAGACGATAGGGCTTGTTGGCACCATCGCTGACCATGTAAATACCAAACTCCCCTTTCGGGTGCTCCACGGCGGCGTAAGCTTCCCCTTCGGGAACACGGAAACCTTCGCTGAACAGCTTGAAGTGGTGAATGAGGTCTTCCATGCCCTCCTTCATGCTTTCCCGCTTGGGCGGGGCCACTTTCAGGTTCTCCGTAATCACCGGGCCGGGATTGGCCTTGAGCCAGGCAATGCACTGCTGCATGATGCGCACGGACTGGCGCATTTCGGCCACGCGCACCAGATAACGGTCGTAGCAGTCGCCCTCTTTGCCGACCGGGATGTCGAAGTCCATCTGGTCGTAGACCTCGTAGGGCTGCTTCTTGCGCAAATCCCAGGCAATCCCCGAGCCGCGCAGCATGACGCCGCTGAAGCCCAGGTTCAAGGCACGCTCAGGCGTGACGACACCAATGCCGACGGTGCGCTGTTTCCAGATACGGTTCTCGGTCAGCAGGGCTTCGTATTCATCCACACGCTTGGGGAAGCGCTGGCAGAAGTCTTCGATGAAATCGAGCAGCGTCCCCTGGCGATTGCGGTTCAAACTCTCCATCGCCTTGGCGTTGCGCAGCTTGCTGGGCTTGAACTGCGCCATCGTTTCCGGCAGATCGCGGTAGACGCCGCCGGGACGGAAATAGGCCGCGTGCATCCGGGCGCCAGAGACGGCCTCGTACATATCGAACAGCTCTTCGCGTTCGCGGAAGGTGTACATCAGCACGGTGGATGCGCCCAGATCCATCCCGTTGGAGCCCAGCCACATCAGGTGGTTGAGCACACGGGTGATCTCGGAGAACAGCACGCGAATGTACTGCGCCCGCACCGGCACCTGGATGTCGAGCAGCTTCTCCACGGCCATGCAATAAGCATGTTCGTTGCACATCATGGACACGTAGTCCAGACGGTCCATGTAGGGCAGGGACTGGACGTAGGTTTTGTACTCCGCCAGCTTTTCCGTACCACGGTGCAGCAGGCCAACGTGGGGGTCGGCACGCTGCACCACCTCGCCGTCCAGTTCCAGCACCAAACGCAGCACACCGTGCGCTGCCGGGTGCTGGGGCCCGAAGTTCAGGGAATAGTTCTTGATTTCAGCCATGATTCTTTCGCCTGCCAACGCGTTGCGCGTCGGTCAGTGCAGCCCTCCGTAGTTGTCTTCACGGATGATACGAGGCGTAATCTCGCGCGGCTCAATCGTGACGGGTTGGTAGATCACCCGGCGCTGCTCGGCGTCGTAGGCCATTTCCACGTGGCCGGACAGCGGGAAGTCCTTGCGGAAAGGGTGACCGATGAAGCCGTAATCGGTCAGGATGCGGCGCAAGTCGGCATGCCCTTCGAACAAGATGCCGTACAGGTCAAAAGCTTCGCGTTCAAACCAGTTGGCACCGTTCCAGATCCCGGTGACCGAAGGGATCACCGGAAAGTCGTCCTCGGGGCAGAAAGTGCGCACGCGCACGCGCTGGTTCAAGCTGATCGAGAGCAGGTGCGACACCACGGCATAGCGTAGACCGTCGGTACCGATTTCCTTGTAGGCGGAGTAGTCCACACCGCACAAGTCCATCAACTGCTCGAACTGGCAGCCGGGGGCGGTGTGCAATTTCTGCATCGCCGCCAGGTAATTGGCAGCTGCCACCTCGACGGTGACTTCACCATGTTCGAGCGTGACGCTGCGGGCTAGATCGCCCAGGGTTTTTGCTACTGTTGCACGCAGGATCTCAGGAGCAATGGCAATGGCTGACATACGTTCTCCTCAGACCCGGGCGATGGTGTTGGTGCGGCGGATTTTCTGCTGCAGCTGGATGATGCCGTAGATCAGCGCCTCGGCCGTCGGCGGACAGCCCGGCACGTAAACATCGACCGGGACGATACGATCGCAGCCGCGCACCACGGAATAGCTGTAGTGGTAATAGCCGCCGCCATTGGCACAGGAGCCCATGGACAGCACCCAGCGCGGCTCGGCCATCTGGTCGTACACCTTGCGCAAGGCCGGGGCCATTTTGTTGCACAGCGTGCCCGCCACGATCATCAAGTCGGACTGGCGCGGCGAGGCACGAAACACCTCGGCGCCGAAACGCGCCAGGTCGTAACGCGCCGCAGCGGCGTGCATCATTTCCACCGCACAACAGGCCAGACCAAAAGTAACGGGCCAGATCGACCCGGTCTTGGCCCAGTTCACCACCGCGTCATAGCTGGTGGTGACAAAGCCTTCCTTCATCACGCCTTCAATCATTGCTTTTCCTTCTTCCGGCAGCCCGGCGACTTATTCCCAGTCCAGGGCACCTTTTTTCCATTCGTAGGCAAAACCCACGACCAGAACCGCCAGGAAAATCAGTACCGCCACAAAACCCGTGACCCCGACATCGTCCAATGCTACTGCCCACGGCATGAGAAAGGCCAATTCCAGGTCGAACAGGATGAACAGGATGGCCACGAGGTAATAGCGCACGTCGAATTTCATACGTGCGTCCTCGAAAGCTTCAAAACCGCATTCGTAGGCGGAATTCTTGGCAGCATCCGGGCGATTGGGCCCGAGGATGTAGCCCAGAACCAGCGGGCCGATACCCACCAGAGAGCCAACCAAGATAAAAATAAGGACGGGAAGATATTGATCGAGATTCATGACAGGTCGCGTTTCCCGCTTGCATTGACCTGCCCTCGACCATGGCCTGATACATGGGCAGGCTGTTATGTTGATGGTGCCGTCGGCGAGAATCGAACTCGCACAGCTTTCGCCACTACCCCCTCAAGATAGCGTGTCTACCAATTCCACCACGACGGCGTTGTCTCTGGAATTTCGGGAGGATTTGTTACCTATCGATACCAAGTTCACCCCGAAAAACCTAAGCATTCTAGCTTGAAAAATTCCCCTTTTCGGGGAACCTTTTCAAGTTTGTCCCTTTTCGGCTACTTGTTGGTCGGGATCAAATCGGCCCCCTGGGCCGGTTCGCTGGGGACTGCGGCCGGTGCCACGGCAGGCGTGTTTTCCAGCACGCTGCCGACGCTGGTCGGACGGGCATTGCCCAGGTAGGCCAGCGCCAGGGTGGCGACAAAAAACACGGTGGCCATGGCCGCCGTGGAGCGCGACAGAAAGTTGGCACTGCCGCTGGCACCGAACAGGCTGCCCGAGGCACCGCCGCCGAAGGCAGCGCCCATGTCGGCCCCCTTGCCGTGCTGCACCAAAATCAAACCGATCATGCCCAAGGCGGCCAGAATCTGGACCGCCAGAATGATGCCTGCAAAACCCTGCATAGCGACTCCTTGAAAAAATACCTGCCGTGCGGTGACTTACGCCGCTGCAGCAATGATGTGTAGAAAATCTGCGGCTTTCAGCGCTGCTCCGCCGATCAGGCCGCCGTCGATGTCCGGCTGGGCCAGCAACTGGGCGGCATTGGCCGCGTTCATGCTGCCGCCGTACAGCAGCGGCACTTGCGCGGCAGCGCTGTTGGCCTGGACGAGCTGCGCCCGCAGGGCGGCATGTACCGCCTGCGCCTGTTCGGGCGTGGCGGTTTTGCCGGTGCCGATGGCCCAGACCGGTTCGTAGGCGACGACCAGACGGGTCACACCCTGGCCGACGACATCCAGCACGGCGGCCAGCTGGCGCTGCACCACGGCTTCGGTTTCGCCCGCTTCGCGCTGCGCCAGGGTTTCGCCCAGGCAGACGATGGGGGTGATGCCCGCAGCCAGCGCGGCCTGCGCCTTGGCGGCGACGGCGGCATCGGTTTCGCCATGGTACTGGCGGCGCTCGGAATGCCCGACCAGGGCGTAGCGCACGCCGAAGTCGCCCAGCATCTGTGCCGAGACTTCGCCGGTGAAGGCACCGCTGGCGTGCGCGGAAACGTCCTGTGCCCCCAGGGCGATGGCCGAACCCGCCGTGAGCTGCTGTACCTGCGCCAGATACGGCGCGGGTACGGCGACGGCGACTTGGCACGCGGGCGCCTGCGCGGCCAGACCGGCCAGGATGTCGGCCAGCAGAGCCTGATTGGCGGCCAGGCTGCCGTTCATCTTCCAGTTACCGGCTATCAATTTTTGTAGCATTTTCCGCTTACTCCAAAACAAAAACTGAATAAAAGTAGCTGCCAACGCTTTATTTACCAGCGCCAGCAGCTCTTTTAATGCAAGCAATCACCCTTGTTCGGACTGGTTGGGCTGCTCGGCACGCGGTTCACGTTGCTCGCGGGGTTCACGCGGCTCGCGGTACTCGCGGTTTTCGCGCGGCTGACGCGGGGCACGTTCGCGGTACTCGCGCGGTTCACGCGGCTCGCGCTCGGGCATGCCGGCGGGGCGCTCGATCAGCGCCTTCATGGACAGCTTGATGCGGCCCTTGTCGTCGGCTTCCAGCGCCTTGACCTTGACGATCTGGCCTTCCTGCAGGTAGTCGGTGACTTTTTCCACGCGCTCGTGGGCGATCTGACTGATGTGCAGCAGGCCGTCCTTGCCGGGCAGCACGCTCACCAGGGCACCGAAGTCCAGAATCTTGACGATCGGGCCTTCGTAGACCTTGCCGATTTCCACTTCGGCGGTGATTTCCTCGATGCGGCGCTTGGCTTCGTCGGCCTTGGCGGCCTCGGTGGCGGCGATGGTGATGGTGCCGTCTTCCTCGATGTTGATCTGGCAACCGGTTTCATCGGTCAGGGCGCGGATGGTGGCGCCGCCCTTGCCGATCACGTCGCGGATCTTCTCGGGGTTGATCTTCATCGTGAACAGCTTAGGCGCGAAGCTGGAGATTTCGGCCTTGGCCTCGCCCATGGCTTCCTGCATCTTGCCCAGGATGTGCATGCGTGCTTCCTTGGCCTGGGCCAGGGCGACCTGCATGATTTCCTTGGTGATGCCCTGAATCTTGATGTCCATCTGCAGGGCGGTGATACCGGCGGTGGTACCGGCCACCTTGAAGTCCATGTCGCCCAAATGATCTTCATCGCCCAGGATGTCGGTCAGCACGGCGAACTTGTTGTCTTCCTTGATCAGACCCATGGCGATGCCGGCGACGTGCGCCTTCATGGGCACGCCGGCGTCCATCATCGACAGGCAGCCGCCGCAGACGGAGGCCATCGAGGAAGAGCCGTTGGATTCGGTGATTTCCGACACCACGCGGATGGTGTAGGGGAATTCTTCCTTGCTCGGCAGGCAGGCCACCAGGGCACGCTTGGCCAGGCGGCCATGGCCGACTTCGCGGCGCTTGGTCGAGCCCATGCGGCCTACTTCGCCGGTGGCAAAGGGAGGCATGTTGTAGTGGAACAGGAAGCGGTCTTCAAACTCGCCGGCCAGCGCGTCGATGCGCTGCGCGTCGCGCTCGGTGCCCAGGGTGGAGATGACCAGCGCCTGGGTTTCGCCGCGCGTGAACAGGGCGGAACCGTGGGTGCGCGGCAGCACGGAGTTGCGGATTTCGATGGGGCGCACGGTGCGGGTGTCGCGGCCGTCGATGCGCGGCTCGCCGGCCAGAATCTGGCTGCGCACGATACGGGCTTCGATGTCGAACAGCATGTTGTCCACCTTCACGGCGTCGAACGCCACGCCCTGCTCGGTCAGACCGGCCTTGACAAAGGCGTAGGCTTCGCGGCACGCCTGGGTGCGCACCTGCTTGTTGCGGTTCTGGTAGGCGGCACGCAGTTTTTCTTCGCCCAGCTCGGCCACTTTGGCGATCAGGGCTTCGTCCTTGGCTTCGGGCTGCCAGTCCCACACGGGCTTGCCGGCCTCGCGCACCAGTTCGTGGATGGCGTTGATGGCGATCTGGCCTTGCTCGTGGCCGTAGACCACGGCACCCAGCATGACGTCTTCGGGCAGTTGTTGCGCTTCGGATTCGACCATCAGCACGGCGGCTTCGGTACCGGCCACGACCAGGTCCATCTGGCTGTTCTTGCGCTGCGTCTGGCCGGGGTTGAGGACGTATTCACCGTTGATGTAGCCGACGCGGGCCGCACCGATGGGGCCGTTGAAGGGAATGCCGGACACCGACAGGGCGGCAGAGACGGCGATCATGGCGGCGATGTCGGCGTCCACCTCGGGGTTCAGCGAAATGGTGTGGATGACCACATGCACTTCGTTGTAGAAGCCTTCGGGGAACAGCGGGCGAATGGGGCGGTCGATCAGGCGGCTGGTCAGCGTTTCCAGCTCGGACGGCTTGGCTTCGCGCTTGAAGAAGCTGCCGGGGATCTTGCCGGCGGCGTAGGTCTTTTCGATGTAGTCCACGGTCAGGGGGAAGAAGTCCTGGCCGGGCTTGGCGTTCTTGGAGGCGACGACGGTGGCCAGCACCACGGTGTCGTCGATGTTCACCAGCACGGCACCGCTGGCCTGGCGGGCGATTTCGCCGGTTTCCATGGTGACGGTGTGCTGGCCCCACTGGAAGGTTTTGGTGACTTTGTTGAACATGGTCATAACGATCAATCCTTTAAAAATAGCTGCTACCGCACGGGTAGCAAGGTTTTCAGGGTGATACAGATCGCGATGCCATTCCAGATCGACGCTTGCAGCTATTGATTTGCAAGTATCGACGTGGAATGACACAGCTTCGCTCTGCAATCCCCCGGTGAATGAAAAACAAAAACGCCTGCGCTGACCGTGGCCAGCGCAGGCATTCCTTACCGAGTCAAGTGCGCAGGCACTGTGCTTACTTGCGCAGGCCCAGCTTGGCGATCAGGGCGACGTAACGGTCGGCATCCTTGGCCTTGAGGTAGTCCAGCAGCTTGCGGCGACGGCTCACCATGCGCAGCAGGCCACGGCGACCGTGATGGTCCTTGGCGTGCTGTTTGAAGTGGGGGGTCAGTTCGTTGATACGGGCGGTCAGCAGTGCGACTTGCACTTCCGGGCTACCGGTATCGTTTTCCGAGCGAGCGTTGGCTTTGACAACTTCAGCCTTCACAGAGGCAGCGATCATGGTATTTCCTTGGTATGAACGGGTGCTGCGCACCCTAATGACTTGCGCCAGGACTGGAAAGGCCCCGACGTGCGTTCTGCACCATGCAAAACCCGGTAATTCTAACACTTTCGTCCAATTTCCCCAAGGGGGCCGCGCCTCCATAGGGGTTCCCCCTGTTGTTTACAGTGTGTTACCCCTGCTAAAAACCCCGGCTTGCTCTGGCACACCCGCCTGGTACGAAGGTGCTTACCCGCACCGATGACTCTCCCCCCACAAGGAGGCCCTCCCCATGAAAATCGCCACCCGCCTGACCCTGGGCTTTGCCTTGATCAGCCTGCTGATCTGCCTGCAAGGGGCCGTGGCCCTGTACAAAAGCGCCGCCATCGGCCACGGCTTCAACCAGATCAGCGAGCAGGACATGCCCAATGTCTCCATGCTCAATGAAGTCGACGAGAACCGCCACATCATCGCCGAGGCCCTGCGCGATCTGCTGATCGTCAAGGGGCTGGAAGAATACGACGCGCTCAAGCAGCAGATTTACGCCTCGCGCAAACGCATCGGCGAAGTGGTGGAGCAACTGCAAACCCGCATCACCGACACGGAAGGCCAGGCGCTGCTGCAGGCCGTACTGGCCCAGCGCCAGCAGTACGTGCAGGCCCAGGAACACCTCATCGGCCTGATGGACAAGGGCAATCAGGGCAGCGCCCGCAATTACCTGATGGACGAGGTGGGCGGCATCCTGCACGGCTACGGCGCAGCGATCGCCGCGCTCAAGACCCTGCAAAGCCAGCGCCTGAATGCCTCGGTCACCCAGGCCCATGCCGACATTACGGCCATCCAGAGCGGCGTCTGGCTCAGCATCGGGCTGGCCCTGGCCGCCGCGCTACTGCTGGCCCGCTCGACCGTACTGGCCATCACCAAGCCGCTGCAGGAGGTGGTCGGCCTGTCCCGCGCCGTGGCAGCGGGCCAGCTGCGCGAGCGCCCGCCCGTGGCCGGCACCAATGAAACCGCCCTGCTGCTGCAGGCGCAGCAGGAAATGGTCGGGGGACTGCGCCAGGTCGTCACGCAGGTGCGCAGCGGCTCGGAAAGCGTGGCCGGGGCCAGCGCGGAAATCGCCCAGGCGAATCTGGATCTGAGCAGCCGCACCGAACAGCAGGCCAGCGCCCTGCAGCAGACCGCCGCCTCGATGGAGCAACTGAGCAGCACCGTGCGCCACAACGCCGACAACGCACAGCAGGCCAACCAGCTCGCACAGTCCGCCTCGCAGGTGGCCGAGCGCGGCGGCGAGGTGGTGCAGGAAGTGGTCGGCACCATGCAGGAGATCGCCACCAGCTCCGAGCGCATGGCCAACATCATCGGCGTGATCGACGGCATTGCCTTCCAGACCAACATCCTGGCGCTGAACGCCGCCGTCGAGGCCGCCCGCGCCGGCGAACAGGGCCGGGGCTTTGCCGTCGTCGCCAGCGAGGTGCGCTCCCTGGCCGGGCGCAGCGCCGAAGCGGCCAAGGAAATCAAGCAGCTGATCGACAACAGCGTGCAGCGCGTGCAGGCCGGCACCGCCCAGGCCGGCCGCGCCGGGGCCACCATGCAGGAAGTGGTCGAGGCCATCCGCCGCGTCACCGCGCTGATGGGGGAAATCAGCACCGCCACCAGCCAGCAAAGCCAGGGCGTCGCCGAGGTCGGTGCCGCCATCAGCCAGATGGACCAGATGACCCAGCAGAACGCGGCCCTGGTCGAGGAAATGGCCGCCGCCGCCAGCAGCCTGCAAAGCCAGGCGCAGACGCTGGTGCAATCCGTCAGCATCTTCGACCTGGGGCACGGCGCGACGGCGCTGGAATCCGCCCCGGCAGCACGCTTGCAACTGGCTTGAGCGGCAGGTTTGCCGCACGGCGAACAGGAAGCTTAAAAAAATAGCTGCTTCCGCAGATAAATAAACGATTTCAGGTATAAAACTATTTGAAATTGTCTATTTATCTGCGGAAGCAGCTATTTTTATTGCGTCGTTTTACTTGCGCTGCCACACCGCCGCAAAAAAGCCATCGACCTGATGGGTATGCGGCCACAGGCGCACGTATTGCGTGCCGGTGGCGCCGCCTGCGCACAGGCTGGCGGCGTTGTCCACCTTCAGCTGCGCCAGGGTATCGCCCGCATCCAGCGCCACGAAATCGGGGTGGGCCTGCTGGAAGGCTTCGGCAATGCGTTCGTTTTCCTCGGGCAGCATGGAGCAGGTGGCGTAGACCAGACGGCCACCGCTTTTCACCAGACGGGCGGCGCTGTCCAGGATGGCCGTCTGCTTGGCCGTGAGTTCGGCGACGGACTGCGCGTTTTGCCGCCATTTCAGGTCGGGGTTGCGGCGCAGGGTGCCCAGGCCGGAACAGGGGGCATCGACCAGCACGCGATCGATCTTGCCGGCCAGGCGCTTGACGCGCTCGTCGCGCTCGTGCGCCAGGGCGGCGGGGTGGACGTTCGACAGGCCCGAACGCGCCAGCCGGGGCTTGAGGGCTTCGAGACGGTGGGCCGACACGTCGAAGGCATACAGACGGCCCGTGTTGCGCATCTGCGCCCCGATGGCCAGGGTCTTGCCGCCCGCACCGGCGCAGAAGTCCACCACCATCTCGCCGCGCTTGGCGTCCAGCAGCAGGGCCAGCAGTTGCGAGCCTTCGTCCTGCACTTCGATGCGGCCTTGCTGGAAGGCGTCCAGCCGGGTCAGCGCGGGTTTTTCCTGAACGCGCAGGCCCCAGGGGGAGTACGGCGTAGCCTCTGCCGCGATGCCTTCTGCGGCCAGTTCCTTGATGACGGCTTCGCGCTTGGCGTTCAGGGTATTGACGCGCAAATCCAGCGGCGCGGCTGCCAGCAGGCTGGCGGCCAGCGCGTCGAACTGTTCGCCCACCTGGGCTTGCAGCGCCTCGGCCAGCCATTGGGGCAGGTTGTGGCGGTGCTGGGGCAGCAGGTCGGCGGTCTGCACGGCGTCGCACTCTTGCAGCCAGGTTTTTTCTGCGGGGTTCAGGGCCGCTTGCAGCAGGGTGCGCGGCCCGGCAAAGCCCAGGATCGCCAGGCGGCGCTCCCGCGCCCCGCTGCCGGAGCGGGCCAGGGCTTCGAAGCGCAGCTTATGGCGCAGCACGGTGTAGGCGGTTTCCGCCAGCGTGGCGCGTTCGCGCGGGCCGAGGTTGCGGTGCTGGCGAAAGAAGCGCGAGACGACGCTGTCCGCCGGGTGTTGCAGCAACATGACTTGCTGCACCAGTTCGGCGCAGGCTTCCAGAAGGGCTTTAGGGTGCATGGCGGTTTTTTAGATGTTTTTGATGAAGTTGCACACGGCACGCGGGTAGATGACGTGTTCCTGCGTCAGCACGCGGGCGGCCAGGGTGTCGGCGGTGTCGTCGGGCAGCACGGGCACCACGGCCTGTTCCAGGATGGGGCCGTCGTCCAGCTCCTGCGTGACGACGTGGACGGTGCAGCCAGCAAACTTGCAGCCCGCATCAATGGCGCGTTGGTGGGTGTGCAGGCCGGTGAAGGCGGGCAGCAGCGAGGGGTGGATGTTCAGCAGCCGCCCGGCAAAGTGGGCGACGAAGCCGGGCGTCAGAATGCGCATGAATCCGGCCAGCACCACCAGGGCGGGCTGGTACTGGTCGATCAACTGCGCCAGGGCGGCATCGAAATCCTCGCGGCTGGCAAAGGCCTTGTGGTCGAGTACGGCGGTGGCGATGCCGTTGTCCTGCGCAAATTGCAGCCCCTTGGCGTCGGCCTTGTTGCTGATCACGGCGGCAATGCGGGCGCCATACTGCCCGGCCCAGTCGCCCTGCTGGGCCGCACGCACAATAGCGGCCATGTTCGAGCCGCTGCCTGAGATGAGAATCACGATGTTTTTCATAGAGGGCGCGATTATCCCTGCCCCATCCCATTTCGCCATCTGCCATGCCTTTTGACCACCAAAACACCCCCCTGAGCGCCGAACAGGCCCGCGTCCTGGCCACGCTGCTGGAAAAGCAGCGCACCGTGCCGGACAGCTATCCGCTGACGCTGAACAGCCTGCTGTCCGGCTGCAACCAGAAAACCAGCCGCGAGCCGCTGATGCAACTGACCGAGGCCGACGCCCTGGCCGCCCTGGATGCGCTGCGCGAGCGCCATCTGGTCATCGAGGTCAGCGGCCAACGCGCCATGCGCTGGGAACACAACTTCGAGCGCGTGCTGGGCGTGCCCAGCCAGGCCTCGGCCCTGCTGGGCCTGCTGATCTTGCGCGGCCCGCAAACCGCCGCCGAGCTGCGCACCAATGCCGAGCGCTGGCACCGCTTTGCCGATACCTCCTCGGTCGAAGCTTTTCTGGAAGAACTGCAAGAACGCAGCGCAGAGAAAGGCGGCCCGCTGGTGCAACTGCTGCCCAAGGCCCCCGGCGCCCGCGAGGCCCGCTGGGCGCATCTGCTGTGCGGGGAGCCAATCCTGCCCGCAGCGGCTGCCGCCAGCCACGCCACCGTTGCTAACGCCGCTGCCACCACCGGACTGGCCGACCTGACCGAACGTGTCACCCTGCTGGAAACCCAGGTAGCGCAGTTGCAGCAGCGCCTGGATGCGCTGACCCGCTCCCTGGGCGACTGAGCCTGCGGGGCACGGCCTATACTGTGCGGTTTTGTTTTTTCATCCTCACACCTTCCCCCTGGCATGAAGATCTTCCTCGGCTACCGGCAGGCGGGCCTGGCCCCGGCCTGCGCCCTGACCATCGGCAACTTCGACGGCGTACACCGTGGGCATCAGGCCATGCTGGGATTGCTGCGGGCCGAAGCCGCCCAACGCGGCCTGCCCAGTTGCGCGGTGACCTTCGAGCCGCACCCGCGCGACTACTTCGCCGGGGTGCTGGGCAAGCCGGAGCTGGCCCCGGCCCGGGTCGGCACGCTGCGCGACAAGCTGTCGCAGCTGCGCGTCTGCGGGCTGGACCAGGTGGTGATCCTGCCCTTCAACCACGCGCTGGCCAGCCTGGCGCCCCAGGCCTTCATCGACGAGGTGCTGCTGGACGGCCTGGGCGCCCGCTACGTGCTGGTGGGCGACGACTTCCGCTTTGGCGCCAAGCGGGCGGGCGATTACGCCCTGCTGGATGCCGCCGGGCAGGCCCAGGGCTTTGAAGTGGCCCGCATGAACAGCTACGAGGTGCATGGCCTGCGCGTTTCCAGCACCGAGGTACGCGCCGCCCTGGCAGCCGGGCAGATGCAGGAGGCCGAGCGCCTGCTGGGCCGCCCTTACACCATCAGCGGCCACGTCGTGCATGGGCGCAAGCTGGGCCGCAGCCTGGCCGAGAGCGCCCCGGGCCTGGGCGACGGCTTTCGCACGCTGAACCTGCGCTTCGACCACTGGAAGCCCGCCGCCAGCGGCATCTTCGCCGTGCTGGTGCATGGCCTGACCGATGCGCCCCTGCCGGGCGTGGCCAACCTGGGCGTGCGCCCGTCCCTGGACCCCCATGACGTGAACGGCGGCCGCGTGCTGCTGGAGACGCATTGCCTGGACTGGCCGCAGCACCTGGGCGGCGATGGGGGCTACGGTAAAATCATCCGCGTGGAACTGCTGCACAAACTGCATGACGAGCTGAAATACAACAGCCTGGATGCGCTCACCCAGGGCATCGCGCAAGACTGCGCCGATGCCCGCGCCTTTTTTGCCGGACAACTGTCCGCCGCCAGCGTGACCCCCGCGCAAACCCAGCGCCAGACCACGCGCGACCGAATTTGATGCCCGGCATCATCACCGCGACGGATTTCCACCGGCATCCCCGGTTTTTCCCCTGAATTTCCAGCCCAGGCCGCGCCCTGGGCTTTGCCTTGAAGCGAGAAAGATTTTTCATGTCCGAACAGCCCGCCCCGAAAAAAGCCAAGAACGCCCCGGAAAGCGCCTACCGCGCCACGCTGAACATGCCCGACACGCCCTTCCCCATGCGCGGCGACCTGCCCAAGCGCGAGCCGCAATGGGCCAGGGACTGGGACGAGCAAGGCGTCTACAAGCAACTGCGTGCCGCCCGCCAGGGTGCGCCCAAGTTCATCCTGCACGACGGCCCGCCGTATGCCAACGGCCAGATCCACATCGGCCACGCGATGAACAAAATCCTGAAGGACATGATCGTCAAGAGCCGCCAGCTGGAAGGCTTCGACGCGCTCTACACCCCCGGCTGGGACTGCCACGGCCTGCCGATCGAGAACGCCATCGAAAAACTGCATGGCCGCAACCTGCCGCGCGACGAGATGCAGGCCAAGGGCCGCGCCTTTGCCACCGAGCAGATCGCCCAGCAGATGGCGGACTTCCAACGCCTGGGCGTGCTGGGCGAGTGGGACCATCCGTACAAGACCATGAACTTCGCCAGCGAGGCGCACCAGTTGCGGGCGCTGAAGAAGGTGATGGAGCGCGGCTTCATCTACCGGGGGCTGAAGCCGGTTTACTGGTGTTTCGACTGCGCCAGCTCCCTGGCCGAATTTGAAATCGAATACGCCGACAAGCAAAGCCAGACGCTGGACGTGATGTTCCCCGCCGCCGACCCGGCCCGGCTGGCTGCCGCCTTCGGCCTGGACACACTGGACAAGCCCGCCTTTGCCGTGATCTGGACGACCACCGCGTGGACGATTCCCGCCAACCAGGCGCTGAACGTGAACCCGGAACTGGAATACAGCCTGGTCGATACCGAGCGCGGCCTGCTCGTCGTCGCCAGCGCCCTGGTGGAAAAATGCCTGGAGCGTTGGGGCATCGCCGGTCAGGTGATCGCTACCGCCGTGGGGCAGAAGCTGGATCGGATGCCCTTCAAGCACCCGCTGGCGCACGTCGATGCGGGGTACGACCGCCTCTCGCCCGTCTACGTGGCCGAGTACGCCACGGCCGAGGACGGCACCGGTATCGTCCACAGCGCCCCGGCCTATGGCGTGGACGACTTCAACAGTTGCGTGGGCAACGGGCTGGCCTACCAGGACATCCTCAATCCCGTGCAGGGCAACGGCCAGTACGCGACGGACTTCCCGCTGTTCGGCGGCCAGCCGATCTGGAAGGCCGTGCCGGTCATCATCGATGCGCTCAAAGTGGCGGGCCGCCTGATGGGCACCGCCGGCATCACGCACAGCTACCCGCACTGCTGGCGGCACAAGTCGCCGGTGATCTACCGCGCCGCCGCGCAGTGGTTCGTGCGCATGGACGAGGGCGAGGGCGTCTTCACCGACCCGGCGCAGAAACCCGCGCAAACCCTGCGCCAGATCGCCCTGACAGCGATCGAGCAGACCAGTTTCTACCCCGAAAACGGCAAAGCCCGCCTGCGCGACATGATCGCCAACCGGCCCGACTGGTGCATCTCGCGCCAGCGTTCGTGGGGCGTGCCGCTGCCCTTCTTCCTGCACGTGGACACCGGGGCGCTGCACCCGCGCACGATGGAGATCATCGACCAGGCGGCCAGCATCGTCGAGCAAGGCGGCATCGAAGCCTGGAGCCGCGTGACCACGGAAGACATCCTGGGCGCTCAGGACGCCAAAAACTACACCAAAAGCACCGACATTCTGGAAGTGTGGTTCGACTCCGGCTCCACCTTCTGGCACGTGCTGCGCGGCACCCACGCCGGGATGCACCACGACCAGGGGCCGGAGGCCGACCTGTACCTGGAAGGCCACGACCAGCACCGGGGCTGGTTCCATTCCTCGCTGCTGCTGGCCAGCGCCATCTTTGGCCGGGCGCCGTACCGGGGCCTGCTCACGCACGGCTTCACCGTCGATGGCCAGGGCAAGAAGATGAGCAAGTCGCTGGGCAACACCGTTTCGCCGCAGGAGGTCAGCAGCAAGATGGGCGCGGAAATCATCCGCCTGTGGTGCGCCTCGACCGACTACTCGGGCGATCTGGCCATCGACGACAAGATTCTGGCCCGCGTGGTGGACGCCTACCGCCGCATCCGCAACACGCTGCGCTTTTTGCTGGCCAACACCAGCGACTTCGACGCCGCCCAGGACGCCGTGCCCTACGAGCAGATGCTGGAAATCGACCGCTGGGCGCTGGCCCGCGCTGCCCAGTTCCAGGCCGAGGTGCTGGGCCATTTCAAGGTGTACGAGTTCCACCCTGTGGTCGCCAAGCTGCAACTGTTCTGCTCCGAGGATTTGGGCGGCTTCTACCTGGACGTGCTGAAAGACCGCCTCTACACCAGCGGCGCCAAGAGCGCGGCGCGGCGCAGCGCCCAGACCGCGCTGCACCACATCCTGCACGCCATGCTGCGCTGGATGGCGCCCTTCCTCTCGTTCACCGCCGAGGAAGCATGGAAGATCGTCGGCAGCAGCAGCTCCATTTTCCTGGAAACCTACCAGACCCTGCCTGCGGGCGATGCCGCGCTGCTGACCAAGTGGGAGCGCATCCGCGCCATCCGCGACGTGACGAACAAGGAAATCGAGAACCGGCGCGAAGCCGGTCAGGTCGGCGCCTCGCTGCAAGCCGAAGTGACCCTGAGCGCCGAGCCGGAAGACCTGGCCCTGCTGCAATCGCTGGGCGAGGATTTGAAGTTCGTCCTCATCACCAGCGCCGCGCAGGCCCGACCGGGCGACGCCCTGGCGGTGGACGTGCAGGTCAGCACCCACGCCAAATGCGAACGCTGCTGGCACTACCGCGCCGACGTGGGCACCAACAGCGCCCACCCGACGCTGTGCGGACGCTGCGACAGCAACCTGCACGGCAGCGGCGAAGTGCGCCACTTTGCTTGATAAAAAGGAGCTTGTTCCGCAGGATATGCAAGGATTTCAAGTATCAAACATGCTGAAATCCTTGTATTTCAAGCGGGAAAAGCTATTGAAACAATGAACCCCTCTTCTACCCGCCCCCGCATCTGGCCCTGGCTGGCCTGGGCGCTGCTGGTGCTGGTGATCGACCAGCTCACCAAGCAGTGGATTCTGGCCCGCTACCAGTGGGGCGACTGGACGCCCGTCACCAGCTTCTTCAACATCGTGCGGGCGCACAACACCGGCGCGGCCTTCTCCTTCCTGGCCGACCACGACGGCTGGCAGCGCTGGCTGTTCGTCGGCATCGGCGCGGGCGCAACGGTGCTGATCGTCTGGCAGTTGCGCAAATACCCCGGGCAGAAGCTGTTCTGCCTGGCGCTGTCCAGCATCCTGGGCGGAGCCATCGGCAACGTGATCGACCGGCTGATGCACGGCTACGTGGTCGATTTTCTGGACTTCTACTGGGGCAGCCGCCACTTCCCGGCCTTCAACGTGGCCGACATGGGCATCACCCTGGGCGCGGCGCTGCTCATCCTCGACGAGCTGCTGCGCAGCCGCCGCAGCAGCAAGCCCGCCGCGCCGTGAACCGAGGCCAGCAGGCTTGTCCGCCGGGGCGTATATTGGCGGGCTTTGTTTTTTAGGCTTTATGCAGCATCTACTCAATCTCCTGGCCGCCATTGCCCTGCTGGTGTGGGGCATCCAGATGGTGCGTACCGGCATCCTGCGGGTCTTCGGCGCGAACCTGCGCCAACTGATTTCCCGAGGCGTCAGCACGCGGCTGACGGCCCTGCTCTCCGGCGTGGGGGTGACGGCCATCGTGCAATCAAGTACCGCCACGGCGCTGATCGTCTCGGCCTTCGTCGGGCAGGGGATGATTTCGCTGACTTCGGCCCTGATCGTCATGTTGGGGGCGGACGTCGGCTCCAGCCTGATGGCGGTGGTGTTCTCGCTGGACCTGTCCTGGCTCTCGCCGCTGTGCATTTTCACCGGCGTGGTGCTGTACGTCGCCCGCCAGGACACCAAGGTGGGCCGTATCGGCCGCGTGCTGATCGGCCTGGGGCTGATGCTGCTGGCCCTGCGCCTGATTACCGAGGCCACGCTGGTGCTGACCCAGTCCGAGACGGTGCGCACCCTGCTGCTGGCCGTCACCAGCGACATCACGCTGGAGATCATCACCGGTGCGGTGCTGGCCATCATTTCCTATTCCAGCCTGGCTACCGTGCTGCTGGTGTCGGCCCTGGCCGGCTCCGGCGGCATTCCGGGCGACGTGGCCCTGGGACTGGTGCTGGGCGCCAATCTGGGCAGCGGCATGCTGGCGCTGCTGACCACGCTCAAATCCAGCGTGCAGGTGCGCCAGGTGCCGCTGGGCAACCTGCTGTTCAAGGTGGTCGGCGTGGCCGCCATGATCGGGCTGATCCAGCCCTGGCTGACCTACATCGCCCCCCTGGTGCCCAATATCGGCGCACAGGTGGTGCTGTTCCACCTGCTGTTCAACCTGGTGGTGGCCCTGCTGTGCGTGCAGTTCACCGGGCACTTTGCCCGGCTGGTGGAAAAAATCCTGCCCACCGAGGTGGCTGCGCCCTCGTCCACCCGCCCGCACCACCTGGACGGCTCGGCGCTGGCCACGCCATCGCTGGCGATTTCCTGCGCCGCCCGCGAGGCGCTGCACCAGGCCGACATCGTCGAGACCATGCTCGGCGGCCTGAAAAAAGTCTGGGAAGACAACGACGCCGAGCTGGCCCGGCACCTGCGCACCCTGGACGATCAGGTGGACGACCTGTATTCGGCCATCAAGTACTACATGACCAAAATCTCCCGCGCCGAGCTGGACGAGCGCGAGGGCCAGCGCTGGACGGAAGTCATCAACTTCACCATCAACATGGAGCAGGTGGGCGATCTGGTCGAGCGCATCCTGCAGGAAGTGGAAGACAAAAAGATCAAGAAGGGCCGCGACTTCTCCAGCGCCGGGCTGGAGGAAATCAACCGCATGCACGCCCATCTGGTGGCCAACCTGCGGCTGGCGATGAGCGTCTTTCTCAGCGGCAACGTGCGCGACGCGCAGCGCCTGCTGGAAGAAAAGGCACGTTTCCGCGATCTGGAGCTGGCCTACTCGGCCAGCCACCTCAACCGCCTGTCCGACGGCAAGGTCAAGAGCATCGAAACCAGCGCCCTGCACATCGACATGATCAGCGACCTGAAACGCATCAACTCCCTGCTCTGCTCCCTGGCCTACCCGGTGCTGGAAGCCGCCGGGGCCATCGCCCCGCGCCTGCGCGACCTGCACTGATGTTCTTGGATACCCCTGCCATCTTCCCGCGCCGGCTGCCGCGCCACTGGCGGCACAGGCATTAGCATCGCCCGATGACCGCACCTTTGAACCTGGGCACGGCCGCCCTGCTGACCGCCGCCCCCCTGCTGTGGGCCGGCAACGCCATCGTGGGCCGCCTGGTACACGACCTGATTTCACCCTTCGCGCTGAACTTCGTGCGCTGGACCCTGGCCGTGCTGCTGTTGCTGCCCATCGCCTGGCGCGTGCTGGCCAAGGGCAGTCCGCTGTGGCAGCACTGGCGTGCCTATGCCGTGCTGGGTTTCCTGGGCATTGCCTGCTACAACAGCCTGCTGTACCTGTCGCTGAAAACCTCCAGTCCGCTCAACGTCACCCTGGTCAGCGCCAGCATGCCGATCTGGATGATGGGCCTGGGGCGCCTGTTCTGGGGCACCAGCATCAGTGGCCGCCAGATCGTCGGGGCACTGCTGTCGATTGCCGGGGTGGTGCTGGTGCTTACGCGCGGCGATATCGACGTGCTGCGCCACCTGCGGCTGGTGCCCGGCGACCTGTTCATGCTGCTGGCGACGCTGCTGTGGTCGCTCTACACCTGGCTGCTCACCAAAGCGCCCGGCCCGCAGGAATTCAAAAGCGACTGGGCCGCCTTCCTGCTGGCCCAGCTGGTGTTCGGCGTGCTGTGGTCGGGACTGTTGACCGGGGCAGAAATCGGCCTGGGCGGCTTTCACCTGACCCCGGGCTGGCCGCTGGCCGCTGCCCTGCTGTTCATCGCCATCGGCCCGGCCATCCTGGCCTACCGCTGCTGGGGCGCCGGGGTGCGGCGTTCCAACCCCACGGTGGCGGGCTTTTTTGCCAACCTGATTCCGCTGTTCACCGCCATTCTGTCGGTGCTGGTGCTGGGACAGGCGCCCCAGCTGTACCACGCCGGTGCCTTCGTGCTGATCGTGGGCGGCATCTGGGTGGCGTCCCGCCGCTGATGCCGGCGGCATGACCGGACTGCACCGCGATGTCACAGCCCACCCTGCTCGTTGCCGACGACCACCCGCTGTTTCGCGCTGCGATGCTGCATGTGCTGCGCGAGCGCTTCACGCAATACGCCACGCTGGAGGCCGCCAGCGCCGCTGCCGTCAGCAGCACGCTGCAAGCGCACCCGCAGGTCGAGCTGGTGCTGCTGGACCTGACCATGCCCGGCGTGCGGGGCTTTTCCACCTTACTGCATGTGCGGGGCGAGTACCCGCACATTCCCGTGGCCATCATCTCTTCCAACGACCATCCCCGCGTCATCCGCCGCGCCCAGCAGTTCGGGGCGGCGGGCTTCATCCCCAAATCCGCCTCCGGGCAGGACATTGCCGACGCCGTGGCGGCCGTGCTGGACGGCGGCAGTTGGTTTCCGCCGATGGCCGCCGAGCGCTCGCAGGCCGATGCCGACCTGGCCGCCCGGCTGGCCCAGCTCACGCCCCAGCAGTTTCGCGTGCTGCTGTGCCTGGCCGACGGGCTGCTCAACAAGCAGATCGCCCATGAGCTGGGGCTGGCCGAGAACACCGTCAAGGTGCATGTGACGGCCATCCTGAAAAAACTCGGCTGCTATACCCGCACGCAGGCCGCCGTGCTGGTCAAAAGCCTGGAAAACGACCAGGAAGCATGAGTCCCCCACGCTGACGGAATGTCAGCGTCCATCGCCTTCCCCCAGCCGCAGCAGGGTCTGGCTCATCAAAGCACGCAAGGCCGGCGGACGCACGGGTTTGGCCAGAAACCCCCAGCCGCGCTCGGCAGCCTGGCGGCGCAAGGCGGCATCGTGCTCGGCAGTGACCAGAATGACGGACGGCGCCTGCCCCCATTGGGCCGCGAGCTGGGCATAGAAGTCGGGGCCGTACAGGCCGCCGCCCAGATGCACGTCCAGCAGCACCAGGTGCGGCACCGCCTGGGGGTGGGCCAGCGCCAGGGCCAACGCCTCCTGCGGGCCAGCGGCGCACGGCACGGCGCAGCCCCAGCGCTCCAACAGGGCGCGGGTGGCGGCGCAGGTTTGGTGGTCGTCGTCGATATACCAGACCACGCGGCCTTGCAGGGGCGCATCCTCCTGGCCCGTCGGAACCCCGCTGGGGGCCGCCGGCGGCAAGGCCCGGGCATCGCCCAGCGGCACCTGCACCCAGAAGACGCTGCCCCGCCCCGGCGTGGAGCGCAGGCCGATCGGATGGCCCAGCAGCTTGCCCAGGCGCTCGACGATCGCCAGCCCCAGGCCGGTGCCCCGGTCGTCGGCATGGCCCTCGTCCAGGCGGCGAAATTCCTCGAAGATTTCGCGCTGCAAGCTGACGGGAATGCCCGGCCCCTGGTCATGCACCTCGATGCGCACCTGCCGGCCCACGCGGCGGCAGCCCACCACGATGCGACCGGTGCGGGTGTAGCGGATGGCGTTGGAAACAAAGTTCTGCACGATGCGGCGCAGCAGCGCCTCGTCGCTGCGCACCACCAGGGCGCAGGCATGGGTGCGCAATTGCAGCCCTTCGCTGTCGGCCAGCAGGCAAAAATTGTTATGCACCACCTGCAGCAAGGCATCGAGGGCAAAGTCACGCACATGCACTTCCAGCTGGCCCGATTCCATGCGTGCAATGTCCAGCAGGCTGGTCAGGATGGCGTCCTGCGAGGCCAGGGCGGACTCGATGCTCTCGGCCACACGGCGGCCCGCTTCGTCCTGCACGTGGTTGGGCAGCAGGCTGGTGAACATGCGGGCGGCGTTCAAGGGTTGCAGCAGGTCATGCACGGCGGCATTCACAAAGCGGGTTTTGTAGCGGTTGGCCCGCTCGGCCTGCTGGCGGGCCGCTTCCAGCACGCGGCTGGTGCGCTGGCGCTGGCGGGCGAACAGCACCAGCAGGATGCCCGCCAGCCACAGGCCCGCCGTCGCTGCGGCGGCCCAGCGGCTGGTGGCGGCGCTGGCCCGGGTGTCGTGCAGCAAGTGCATCTGCCAGCCGGTGCCGGGCACGGCCATGCTGTGCAGCAGCATCTGCCGGGGCAGTTGCGCATCTTCCACGGTGACGAGGCGGCCACCGTCGGCCAGGCGCTGGCGCTCGCGCCAGACCAGGGGTGCCAGGATCTGCCCCTGGTACTGGCGCGTGGCGGCCAGTTCGGCCTGGGCCTGCGGCGTCAGCGGACGCAGCAAACGGTAGCGCCATGCCGCGTGGCTGGACAGGAAGATGATGCCCAGGCCGTCGGACACGGCCATCACGTCGCTGGCGCTGGCATCGGGCCATTCATGCTCCAGCGCGTGCAGCTCGATCTTGATGGCGATCAGGCCAATGACCGCCCCGGCATCGTCGTCAATGGCCTGCGAGAGAAAGTACCCCGGCTGGCCGGTCGTGGTGCCGATGCCGTAAAAGCGCCCGCTGCCCGCTGCCAGCGCCTGCTGCACGTAGGGGCGGTAGCCATAGTCCTGCCCCACGTTGCTGCGCGGCTGCTGCCAGTTGCTGGCGGCAATGGCCATGCCCCGCCGGTCGATCAGCGTCAGGGTGGACGACTGGCTGGCCCCGTTCACCCGCTCCAGCTTGCGGTTGAGTGCCTGCACCTCCTGCGGGCCCAGGGGACGCTGCAGCGCCTGGCGCAGCTCCATATCCAGCGCAAGCACCTCGGGCAGGGTGCGATAGCGGTCCACGCGCTGCACCAGCGCCTGGGCGCGTGCCGCCAGCTGGCGCTGGAACAGCATGCTTTCGCTGCGCAGGGCGTGCTGCCACGTCAGCCAGCCCACGGCCAGCATGCTCGACAACATGCCGCCGACAAGCAGGGCGGTGATCCAGAGTGAACGGCGATGCAGGCGGGCAGGCATGGCTCCGAGTGTGCCCCGATCGCAGGGCGCGTCCAAGCGCCGACCGTCGCATGGACGCGCCATCTAATACCAATGGGTTATCGGCATCCTCGCCTGCGACGGGTACAACCAGCCATCCGCACCTGCGTGGTGCCAACCGTTGCCCGTGGAAGATTCCGTATGCATCCGATTCATGCCGAGACCATTGCCCAGCTCAAACTCCCGTTCTACCGCCAGCTGTACTTCCAGGTGGTGTTTGCCATCGTGGCCGGTATCCTGCTGGGCTACT
Organism: Comamonas nitrativorans; assembly: GCF_042654765.1. Taxonomy (NCBI): domain Bacteria; kingdom Pseudomonadati; phylum Pseudomonadota; class Betaproteobacteria; order Burkholderiales; family Comamonadaceae; genus Comamonas; species Comamonas nitrativorans. The sequence continues at coordinate 83,210 of NZ_JBHSEW010000009.1, forward strand.
TCGAACCGGCCTACGGCGAAGCCATGAAGCCGTTTGGCGATGCCTTCATCAAGCTGATCAAGATGATCATCGCGCCGGTGATCTTTCTGACCATCGTCACCGGCATTGCAGGCATGACGCAGTTGAGCGCCGTGGGCCGGGTTTTCGGCAAGGCCATGGCCTACTTTCTGACCTTCTCCACCCTGGCGCTGGTCGTGGGCCTGATCGTGGCCAACGTGGTGCAGCCGGGCGCGGGCATGAACATCAACCCCGCCGACCTCGACCAAACCGCCGTGAAAGGCTACGTGGCCAAGACCCACGACATGACGCTGACCAACTTCCTGATGGACGTCATCCCCAAGACGCTGATCAGCCCCTTCGTGGGCGACAACATCCTGCAGGTGCTGCTGGTGGCCGTGCTGTTCGGCATCTCGCTGGCCATGACGGGCGAAGCGGGCAAGCCGGTGCTGCACTTCTTCGAGACGCTGACCAAACCCGTGTTCAAGCTGGTCAGCATCATCATGAAGGCCGCGCCCATCGGCGCCTTCGGGGCCATGGCCTACACCATCGGCAAGTTCGGCCTGGGTTCGCTGCTGAATCTGGCCGAGTTGGTGCTGGCCTTCTACCTGACCTCGCTCCTGTTCGTGGTGGTGGTGCTGGGCACGGTGGCACGCGCCTGCGGCTTCTCGGTGTTCAAGCTGATCCGCTACCTGAAGGAAGAGCTGCTGCTGGTGCTGGGCACCTCCTCGTCCGAATCGGCCCTGCCCTCGCTGATGGAAAAGATGGAAAAGGCCGGCTGCAAGAAGTCCATCGTCGGTCTGGTCGTGCCCACGGGCTATTCCTTCAACCTGGACGGCACCAACATCTACATGACGCTGGCGGCGCTGTTCATCGCCCAGGCGACGAACATCGACCTGTCCCTGGGCCACCAGATCATGCTGCTGCTGGTGGCCATGCTCTCGTCCAAGGGGGCCGCCGGTGTCTCGGGCGCAGGCTTCATCACCCTGGCGGCCACGCTGGCCGTGGTGCCTGAAGTGCCCGTGGCCGGGATGGCGCTGATTCTGGGCGTGGACCGTTTCATGAGCGAATGCCGCTCCCTGACCAACTTCATCGGCAACGCCGTGGCCACCGTGGTCGTCTCGCGCTGGGAAAAGGGCGTGGACATGGACCGCCTGCGTACCGCGCTGGACGGCACGCCCACGGCTGCGCCCGCTCCTGCCGCACCCGCCACGGCCCTCCCCGCTGCCGCCAGCACTGCTACCGTGGCCCGGACGGAGGTATCCCTGTCGGCCTGAGCGCCCAGCTTCCCGGGGCACCCGGAGCCTGCCCCCCGGAATCCTCAAAAAGTGCCGGGGTACAGCCCGCCATCGGGCAGGATGTTCTGCCCGTTCACATACCCGGCCTGCTGACTGCACAGAAAAGCGCAGATCGCCCCGAACTCTGCGGGCGTACCAAAGCGCCCGGCGGGCACCTGGGCCTGCTGGCTGGCCCGCACCTGTTCGGGCGTCTGCCCGGTTCTGGCTGCCGTGCTGACAAAAGTGGCCTGCAGGCGGTCGGTATCGAACTTGCCCGGCAGCAGGTTGTTCATGGTGACGCCCCGGGCCGCCAGGTCGGAGCGGGCCAGCCCGGCGATGAACCCGGTCAAGCCGCTGCGGGCGCCGTTGGACAGGCCCAGGATGTCGATCGGCGCTTTCACCGCGCTGGAGGTGATGTTCACGATGCGGCCAAAGCCCCGGGCCGCCATGCCGTCGACCACCGCCCGGATCAATTCAATCGGGGTGAGCATGTTGGCATCCAGCGCCTTGATCCACTCCTGGCGCTGCCAGTCGCGGAAATCGCCGGGCGGCGGGCCGCCAGCGTTATTGACCAGAATATCGAAATCCACCCCCGGGCCACCGGCTGCACTCAGTACCGCCGCACGGCCTGCCGCAGTGGTGATGTCGCAGGCCACGGCGATGACTGCCGGCGCTGTCTGCCCGCTGGCCCTGGCCCGGTCTGCGGCAGTTGCTCTTAAATTTTCCGCCGCTTGCTGCAGAGGGCCTTCGGTGCGGGCATTGATGACCACGTTCACGCCCTCGGCCACCAGCGCCTGGGCACAGCCCAAACCCAGCCCCCTGCTGGCAGCGCAGACCAGCGCCCATTTACCGGCAATGCCTAAATCCATGGTTTTTCTCCTTCACGAAAAGAGGGATTGTCTCTGCCAAGAACCTGTTCACGGTCTCCGCGCCATGCGGGTAAAGACGTAGATACCGCCCATCACCAGCACGGTGCCGCCCAGCATCCAGGCGTTGACGTCCTCGTCCAGCAGCCACAGCGCCAGGACGATGGTCGAAAGCGGCCCGATCATGCCCGCCTGCGCAGCCGTGCTGGCGCCGATGCGCTCCACCGCCAGCATCACCATCACCACCGGAGCGGCGGTACACAAGGTGGCGTTGAGGACGGAAAGCCACAGCACCGGCGCGGGCACCAGCGCCGCCGACAGCGGGCGCATCAGCGCAAACTGCGCCAGACACAGCACGCAGGCCACGCTGGTGGCCAGCCCGACCAGCCGCAGTGCCCCCAGGCGCTGCACCAGCTGGTGACTGTAGACCAGATAAACGGCGTAGCTGATGGCGCTGCCCAACACCAGCAACGCCCCCAGGATGGCGTGTTCGCCCTGGGCGCCGACCTCGTGGCCGAACACCAGCAGCACGCCGCCGTAACTGAGCGCCATGCCCAAAAGCTGCCCGCGCGTGACGCCCCGGCGGTAGAACACCCAGCCCAGCAGCACCACCAAAGTGGGGTTGAGGTACAGAATCAGCCGCTCCAGCGCGGCGGTGATGTACGCCAGCCCGGCAAAGTCCAGAAAGCTCGCCAGGTAGTAGCCGCAAAACCCCAGGCCCAGAATGCCCCACCCGTCCTGGCGCGTCAGCGGCCTTTGTCCCCGCCCGGCCCACCAGCCCATGAGCAGGAAAATCGGCAGGGAAAACAACATGCGGTACATCAGCAGGGTGACGGCATCCACCCCGTAGCGGTAGGCCAGCTTGACGATGATGGCCTTGCCGCTGAACCCCACCGCGCCCAAGGCAGCCAGGGTCAGGCCCACCGCTACTTTTTTCTGAGCTGCTTGCGCTGGCACAGATTCATTTATAGACAACTTAAAACCTCAAACCAAGTGCTGTCAGGCGGTAGCAGCTCTTCTTTTTATCAATGCTTGGCGCCAAACAGCTTGTGGTGCAGCCGCCGCAGCGACCACCAGACCCCGAAGGCCACGACCGGAATCGCCAGCGCCGCGGTGCTTTCCGCCGACAGCGGCCAGCCCAGGCCGTGCGCCCCTTTGGCCAGATAGCTGATCAGGCCGGTGATGTAGTAAGTGATGGCCGCCACCGACAGCCCCTCCACCGTCGATTGCAGTTTCAGCTGCATGGCCTGGCGCTCGTTCATGCTGCCCAGCAGTTGCTGGCTGCTTTGCTGCTGCTCGATCTCCACGCGGGTGCGCAGCAGGTTGCTCACGCGCGAGACGCGCTCGGACAGGGCGTTCTGCCGCCGCGCCGCCCATTCGCAGGTGCTGCGGGCCGGGGCCAGGCGCCGGGCCATGAACTCCTGAAAACTCAGAAAGCCGGACAGGCGCTCCTCCTGCAAATCCAGGATGCGCTTTTCCACCAGTTCGAAATACGCCCGGCTGGCCGAAAAGCGGGCATGGCTGGCGGCGTACTCGCTTTCCACCTGCCCGGCCAGGCGCGTCAGGCGGTCGAGCAGCGCCGGTTCGGAGCGGCGATCAGCCTGGCGGATGGCCTGGGCCAGCTCGGCCAGCTCCTGCTCGGCATGGCCCAACACGGCCACGGCGTGCCGGGCGGCAGGCATCCCCAGCAGCGCCATCATGCGGTAGGTCTCGATCTCCAGCAGGCGCTGCACCAGCCGTCCCAGGCGCGGGGCCGAAATCTCCGGCCCCGGCTGCACCAACATGCGCGAGCAGCCGTCGGCGTGGATGGCGAAGTCGGTACACACCTGCGTCTGCCCCCGATGCACCAGGGAACCGGCCAGCGTGTCCGCATTCAGCAACTGCGCCACCACCTGTTCCATGCCGCCGCTGCCGCACTGCGCCGACTGCACCAGCCAGATGTGGATGCAGCCCAGGCACTGCCCCGGTAGCGCGGCCAGCCAGGCCTGGGGCACTTCCTCGGCCGCCGTGGGCGGGGTGCGCGTATCCAGCAGCGTATCGGCCGACAGGGCTACCTGGAAGGTCCAGCTGACAAACTCGGTGTGCAGCTCCCAGCGCACGCGCAGGCCGCCCAGGTCGACGCGCACGTGGGTCGTACTCTCATCGGGCACGCTGCGGTGGTGGTCGCGCAGCAGGGCGGCCAGATGCTGGCGGCTGGCCTCGCGCTGGGCGCTGTCGCAGACCATGACCATGTGGGTCAGCACCGCAGGCGCCTGCACCGACTCCGGCGGGCGGGCGTGGATTTCGTTATGCAGCAAAGCACGTTGCGGGTGCTGGGCAGGCTGGGGCACAACTGGCATGGTGGGGAAGACGAGTGAAACCGGCTATTGTGCCGTTATTGCCCACGCTCCAGCCCGCCCTGGCTGACGTCTTCGACGACGGGACGCAACACTTTCAACCATTTCGTCGCCGGAAGCTGGTATTGCGCCTGCACGGCCTGCGCCCGGCTTTGCAGTTGCAGCACGTCGCGCGGCTGCGCCACGCGCAGGGCCAGGACGATGGTGTTGCCCTCGCGCGTGGGCTTGAACGCCCAGACGTTGTCCGGCCCGAAGGCCGCGCAAATCTTCTCCAGACTGGCGGCGTAGCTGCTGCGCCGGCCAAACAGGTTCACCGTCATGCAGCCTTCCGGGGCCAGCATGGCGCGGCAGTCGGCATAGAAGTCCGGGCTGTCCAGCACCGGGGCCGCCGCATCGTGGTCGTACAGATCGACCTGCAGCGCATGAACGGCCCCCTGCCAGTGCGGACGACGGATTTCCTCGGCCGCATCGGCCTGCAATACCTGCAAGCTGGCACTGTCCGGCGGCAATTTGAACCAGCCCCGGCAGGCGGCGATCACCTGGGGATTGATCTCGATGGCCGTCGTGCGCATCCCCAGCACCTTGTGGTGAAACTTGGTCAGCGCCGCCGCGCCCAGGCCCAACTGCACGGCGTGCAGCGCGGTCAAATCCTCGTCGGCGGGCGTGAACAGCAGCCAGGCCATCATGCGCTGGACATATTCCAGATCGAGCATGAACGGGTCTTTCAGGCGCATCGAACCTTGCACCCAGGGCGTGCCCAGGTGCAGATAACGGGCGATTTCGCCCTCCGAGATACTGACCGTGGGCAGCTCTGCCGCTGCCTTGCTTTTTTTGCGAGTGACCACAACAACGCCTCAAACGACAACGGGGCCGATCGGCCCCGCAGAACAAGATAGGAAAGGACAGGAGTTTACGGTGCCCGCTGCGGGCCGCCCGCATGGGCCAGGCTGGCATTGCGCAGGAACTCGGCCGGCACCTGCAAGCCCGGGCGGTTGGCGTATTGCTCGTGCAAGGCCAGCAGGGCATCCAGATTCGGGTCGCGCAGCATCACGGTCTTGCCATCGTCGGCCGCCACCGCCACGACGGCCGGGGCCGCCGGCATCGCGTTGTGCGCCAGTTGTGCCCCGCTGATAGGCACCGCCTGCAAAGCCATGACCTGCCAGCCCACGGCCGCCACCGCCGCAATCGAGGCAAAGCCTGCCGCCAGCTTCCAGCGAAACACCGACGCATTGGCCGCCTGATCCCGCACCGCAGCGGGCGCCTGCACCTGCTCCAACACGCCGGGCGCCAGCTGCAAAGCGGTTTCCTGGGTGCTTTGCAGCGGCGGCTCCTGCGCCAGTTTGGCCCGCAGCCCGGTCAGCACATCGCGCTGGCTGTGGTGCGCCAGATCGGGCGAGCGCAGCACATCGCCCACCAAATGGTAGAGCTGCCAATTGCGCTGCCCCTGGGCATCCTCGGCCACGGCCAAAGCCTGTTCCAGCTCAGTCCCTGTCAACTCGCCATCGACCAGAGCCGAAAGCAATTCCTGCGTATTTACTACATCGTCCTTCATGGTTCTACCTGCTGTTTGCGGACAGCCCGCATCCCCGTGTTACCACCGCTTGCCCGTTTGGCGCTCCAGCAGCGGCTTGACCCGCGCTGAAATCGCCTCCCGTGCCCGAAAAATACGCGAGCGCACCGTGCCGATGGGACAGCCCATGGCCTGGGCAATCTCGTCGTAGCTCAACCCTTCGATCTCGCGCAGCGTCACCGCCTGGCGCAATTCTTCGGGCAAAGCATCCATCGCCGCCTGCACGGCAGCCGCAATTTCCTGCGCTGCCAGCACCGTCTCGGGCGTCTCGTCCGTGCTTGGTTCGTGGCGGTTGCGAAAAGTTTCCTCGTCGTCCTGCACCGGTGCCAGGGCACTTTCGGTCAGCACCGGGTCGCGGCGCATGTCCATGAGGAATTTCTTGGCCGTATTCACCGCAATGCGGTACAGCCAAGTGTAGAACTGCGCCTCGCCGCGAAACTGCGGCAGCGCCCGGTAGGCGCGTAAAAACGTCTCCTGGGCAATGTCCTGCACCAGATCGTGGTCGCGCACCATGCGGGCCACCAGGCGCTCGATGCGGCGCTGGTATTTCAGCACCAGCAGCTCATACGCCCGCTGATCGCCCGCCACCGTGCGCTGCACCAGTTGCAGATCGCTGTCGTTGGAAGAAAGGGGCAAGGGGGCTACCGTCATGAACGCCAAAGCGAAAAAGAAGAAAGGCCGGTCACGGCACCGCCTGCGGCGGCGTGACCAAAGCGCTGGAATATACCGCACGCCGCGCCGCATCCCAGCCTCCAGGGTTGGCACTGCGCTGCAACCAGAAAAAATAGCGCTTTGCGCCCACCGTGCCATGCAATCCAAGTACAAACTGCATGTCAAACACCACCTGGAGGGCGGTAAGTGCTACGAAATTCTTTTCATTGGCCGTTTCACCCGACCGCAGCCGGGGCTGCCAAAGCCAGCCCTGCCCATCCCAGCGCAAGACCCCGGTCGGCAAACGCTGCCACGCCCGGACAGCCCACAGTACCGCCGCCAGCCACACCCCGGCCACCGCCCCGCGCAGCCACCAGGCCGCGCTGCTGAAGCCCCACCAGTACGACAGCGCCAGCAGCCCCGCGATGGCAACGGCAGCAGCGCCTGCGCCCAGCAGCGGCCCGGGGGCAACGCACATCTGCACCGGTGGCGGGCTATGGTGGCGCAGCGTCATGAATGCAAAACCCGCTTCAGCCGTTGCCAAGCCGAAGCGGGTTGAAACCGGTCACTGCCAGCACAGCCGTCAATATCAGATGCGCTTGAAGACCAGCGAGCCGTTGGTACCGCCAAAACCGAAGTTGTTCTTCAGCGCGACATCGATCCTGGCATCGCGGGCGGTATTGGCGCAGTAGTCCAGATCGCACTCGGGATCCTGGTTGAACAGGTTGATCGTCGGTGGGATCTTCTGCGTGTGCAGCGCCATCACGGTGAAAACGCTTTCGATGCCGCCAGCGCCACCGAGCAGGTGGCCGGTCATCGACTTGGTGGAGCTGACCACGGTTTTGTACGCCGCATCGCCCAGCGCCGCCTTGATGGCATTGGTTTCGTTCTTGTCGCCCAGCGGGGTGGAGGTGCCGTGGGCGTTCAGGTAACCGATCTGGTCGGGATTGATCCCCGCGTTGCGCATGGCGTTGAGCATGGCGCGGCGCGGGCCGTCCATGTTCGGCGCGGTCATGTGACCCGCATCGGCGCTCATGCCATAGCCGCTCAATTCGGCATAGATTTTTGCCCCACGGGCCTTGGCGTGTTCGTACTCTTCCAGCACCAGCACGCCGGCGCCCTCGCCCAGCACAAAGCCGTCGCGGTCCTTGTCCCAGGGGCGGGAGGCGGTTTTCGGGTCGTCGTTGCGCGTGGACAGCGCCCGCATGGCGGCAAAGCCGCCCACGCCCAGGGGCGAAACGGTGGCTTCCGCACCGCCAGCGACGACGATGTCGGCATCGCCGTATTCGATCATGCGCCCGGCTTCGCCGATGCAGTGCAGGCCGGTCGTACAGGCCGTGACCACCGACAGGTTCGGCCCTTTGAAACCAAAGCGCATGGACACATGCCCGGCCACCATGTTGATGATGGAGGCAGGCACGAAAAATGGGGTAATGCGGCGCGGGCCGCGGTTGGACAGCTCGATCTGGGTGTTCTCGATCAGCGGCAGGCCGCCAATCCCCGACCCCACCACGCAGCCGATGCGGGTGGCCAGATCGTCGGACAAGGCCTCGCCCGTAGGCAGGCCGGCATCCTTGACTGCCTGATCTGCTGCAGCGATACCGTAATGAATAAAGGTGTCCATGGAACGCGCGTCCTTGGCGCTCATGTACTCCTCGACGTCAAAGCCTTTGACCTCACCGGCAATCTTGCAGGAGAAGGCCTCCGCATCGAACTTGGTAATACGGTCAATACCGGACTGACCGGCCAAGAGATTGGCCCAGGCGCTCGCCACCGTGTTGCCCACGGGACTGATGCAACCCAGGCCGGTCACGACAACGCGACGACGGCTCATGCGTTCAACCTTTACTTATCGCTGTAGCAGGCCCCAGCGGGGACTCAGGCCTTGTGATGGGTGTTGGCGTAGTCGATGGCGTTTTGCACCGTCGTGATTTTTTCAGCGTCTTCATCGGGGATTTCGATGCCGAATTCATCTTCCAGGGCCATCACCAGTTCCACCGTGTCCAGCGAGTCGGCACCCAGGTCGGCCACGAAGGCTTTTTCGTTGGTGACTTGAGACTCTTCAACGCCGAGTTGCTCAGCAATGATTTTTTTGACACGTGCTTCAATATCGCTCATGGTTTCCCTCAGGGGTTGTGTAAATGAACCCGCGATTCTAGCCGCATCGGCAGGAAATCCTGCAAACGGCTTGCCGTCGCGAGGAAACGGCATAACTTCGTGCAAAAAGCGGCAATTACATGTACATGCCGCCATTGACGGCTAATTCCTGGCCGGTGATGTATCCAGCCTGCGCAGAGGCCAGAAACGCCACGGCATGGGCAATGTCGCCGGGTTCGCCCAGCTTGCCCAGCGGAATTTGCGCAGCCAGCGCCTTTTTCTGCTCTTCGGGCAGAACAGCCGTCATATCTGTAGCAATAAAACCAGGCGCCACACAATTTACGGTGATGTTGCGGCTGCCCAGCTCGCGTGCCAGGGCACGGCTCATGCCGGCCACACCGGCCTTGGCGGCAGCGTAATTGGCCTGCCCGGGATTGCCCATGCTGCCGACCACGCTGGTGACGCTGATGATGCGGCCAAAACGCTGCTTCATCATCGGGCGAATAGCCGCACGGCTCAGTCGGAATACGGCTTTCAGATTCGTGTCCAGCACGGCATCCCAGTCCTCATCCTTCATGCGCATGGTGATCTGGTCTTTGGTAATGCCGGCGTTGTTCACCAGCACATGCAAACCGCCATCGTTTTTCACGATGCCATCAATCAGCGCATCGACACTGGCCGCATCGTTCACGTCCAGTTTGACGCCGCGCCCGCCCTGATCGATCAGGGCAGCGCTGATGCGCTGGGCACCCTCGTCCGTGGTGGCCGTGCCGATCACGGTATAGCCCCGGCCGGCCAGCTCCCGGGCAATGGCGGCGCCAATCCCCCGGGTCGCCCCGGTGACCAGGGCAATGGAACGGTTGTTGTCTGTCATGCCAATAACTCCTTCACTTCAGCAAGCGTTGCCGGATCGTACAAAGCCGCGCCCACCAGCTCGGCATCAATGCGCTTGACCATGCCGGCCAGCACCTTGCCCGGGCCGCATTCGACCACATGGGTGATGCCCCGCGCCTTCATGGCCTGGATGCTTTCCACCCAGCGCACCGGGCCAAAGGCCTGGCGGTACAGCGCATCGGCAATGGCCGCACCGTCCTGCACCACGGCCACGTCGATATTGTTGATGACGTCGATGTGCGGGACGGAAAAAGTCACCTGCGTCAGGGCTGCCTGCAATTTTTCTGCCGCCGGACGCATCAGGCTGGAATGGAATGGGGCCGACACCGGCAGCGGCAGGGCACGCTTCGCCCCGGCGGCTTTCATGGCGGCACCAGCGGCTTCCACTGCGGCTTTGGAACCGGCGATCACGGTCTGCCCCGGGTCGTTGAAATTCACGGCTTCGACCACTTCGGCACCACCGAGGTCTGCCGTGACTTGGGCGCAGACGGCCTTGACCTTGTCGGCCTCCAGCCCCAGCACGGCGGCCATGGCGCCCGTGCCCACCGGCACGGCCTCCTGCATGGCCGCAGCACGCAGGCGCACCAGGGGAATCGCCTGGGACAGCGTCAACACCCCGGCCGCCACCAGGGCAGAGTATTCGCCCAGGGAGTGCCCCGCCACGGCATCGGGCAAGGCGCCACCTTCGGCCTGCCATACGCGCCAGGCGGCGACACCGGCCAACAGCATCACCGGCTGGGTGTTGGTGGTCAGGGCCAGGGCCTCTTTCGGGCCGCTGGCAATCAAGGCACCAAGATCTTCGCCCAGGGCGTCGGAAGCTTCCTGCACAGCCTGGCGCACTGCCGGGTGCGTGCCCCAGGCATCCAGCATCCCTACGGCCTGCGAACCCTGGCCGGGAAATACAAAAGCAAACTTTTTCATGGTCTTTTATTTTTTCAGAAAAATCAGGGGGAACGCTTGCCAGCAAAGCGCTGACAGCTACATTTTTACAAAAACCGCACCCCAGGTGAAACCACCGCCGACGCCTTCGAGCAGAACATTCTGGCCGGGATGGATCTGGCCGGAACGCACCCCATGGTCCAGTGCCAGGGGAATCGACGCTGCCGAGGTATTGCCATGGTCATGCACGGTGACGATGACTTTTTCCATCGGCAGTTTGAGCTTACGGGCCGTACTCTGCATGATGCGGATGTTTGCCTGGTGGGGAATGAGCCAGTCGATCGCGCTTTCATCGACCCCGGCCTTGGTCAAGGTGGTGCGGGCGGCTTTTTCCAGCACGCCGACAGCCATCTTGAAAACGGCCTGCCCATCCATGACCAGCAGCGGCGAACCCAGCACCTGACCACCGTTGACATGACCGGGAACGCACAGAATGTCGGTATGACGCCCATCGGCGTGCAGGTCGCTGGCAAGAATGCCGGGCGTCTCGGAGGCCTGCAGCACCACCGCCCCGGCGCCATCGCCAAAGAGCACGCAGGTGGTGCGGTCGTCGAAATTCAGAATCCGGCTGAACACCTCGGCCCCGACGACCAGGGCGCAGCGGGCATTGCCGGCGCGGATCATGGCATCGGCCACGGTCAGGGCGTAGACGAAACCGCTGCACACCGCCTGCACGTCGAACACCGGGCAGCCGTTGGTGATGCCCAGCTTGCGCTGCAGGATGGCGGCGGTGGAGGGAAAAACCATGTCCGGGGTGGACGTGGCGACGATGATGAGGTCGATTTCCTGCGCCTGCACGCCCGCCGCCGCCAGGGCCTGCTGACAGGCCGGCAAGGCCAGATCGCTGCTGGCGACGCCGGGATCGGCAAAGTGGCGGGCATGAATGCCGGTGCGCTCGACAATCCATTCATCCGAGGTTGCCACACCGCGCCGGGCCAGATCGGCCGCGAGTTCATGGTTGGTGATACGGCGTGGCGGCAGATAGCTGCCCGTGCCGGTGATGCGTGCAAAACGAGGAACAGATGTCATGGCAAGACTTAAGCGGCAATCGCCGAGGTGGTGGCAGCCGCCAGAAGCGGTGCTGCGGCAACGATACGCCCCCGGACTTTGTCCAGGAGCTGGTTGCGAGCCGCATCATACGCACGATTGAGGGCGTGTTCATAGGCCTGGGCATCGGCCGAACCGTGGCTCTTGAACACCAGGCCGCGCAGGCCGAGCAGCGCTGCACCGTTGTAGCGCCGGTGATCCATACGGGACATCAAGGCTTTTAACACCGGATAGGCAACGATGGCGGCAATTTTCGTAAAGATGGTGCGTTTGAACTCCTGCTTCAGCCCGCCGACGATCATCGCCGCCACGCCTTCGCTGGCCTTGAGCGCCACGTTGCCGACAAAACCGTCGCACACCACGATATCGACAGTGCCCTTGTAGATATCGTTGCCTTCGACGTTGCCGTAAAAATTCAGCGCCCCGGCCTGTCCGGCAGAACGCAGCAGCTCCCCGGTGCGCTTGATGACTTCATTGCCCTTGATGGCTTCCTCGCCGATATTGAGCAGGCCGACACGGGGTTCCTGCCCGCCCGGTTGCAGGGCCGACACCAGCGCTGCGCCCATGACGGCAAATTGCAGCAGGTGTTCGGGCTGACAGTCCACATTCGCCCCCAGGTCAAGCACCGTGGTAGCGCCGCCTTTTTCATGCGGCATCTGCGTGGCAATGGCGGGACGGTCGATGCCGTCCAGGGTTTTCAGCAGATAGCGGGCAATGGCCATCAAAGCGCCTGTATTCCCGGCAGATACCGCCACATCGGCCTTGCCATCCTTCACCTGCTGGATGGCAACACGCATGGAAGAATCTTTTTTCTTGCGCAGCGCCACTTCGATCGCATCGTCCATGGCGACCACCTCGCTGGCGGCGACCACACTGGCGCGGGGATGGGCAATCCAGGCGCCGAAAGCCTCGGGCTTGCCCACCAGCAGCAAGTGGACATCGGCATGGGTGGCCAGAAATTTCCGGCAGGCCTCCAGGGTAACGCTCGGGCCATGGTCGCCCCCCATGCAATCGACGGCTAAAGTGATCATCGGTAACTCTTTGTTCTGTTTCTGCCAACCGCCCAAAGGCAAAAGCCCGCGCTACAGGGTAGCTGCGGGCTTTGCTTCGGCAGCCAATGCTGGATTTAAGCTTCGGCTTTGTTTTTCAGCACTTGGCGGCCACGGTACACGCCGTTGGGGCTGATGTGGTGGCGCAGATGCACTTCACCGGTGGTGGCTTCCACAGCGGTACCCGGGGTGGTCAGTGCATTGTGCGAGCGGTGCATACCGCGCTTGGAAGGGGACTTTTTGTTTTGTTGAACAGCCATGATGGCTCCTGGGTCTTAAGGGGTTGGTAAAAACGCGATCAGCCCATTAAAGACACGAGGGGTTTCGCGCGAAGCCTTAGATTATAGCCCAAACTCAATCCTTGTCGCCTGGAGCATCCGGGGATTGGCGCAACTGCGCCAGCACGGCAAAGGGATTGGGGCGTTCCTGAACCTCCTGCGCCGAGGTGACTGCATCGTTCAAGACCAGCGGCCGGGGGCACTGTTCATGCCGGGGCACCAGGGGCAGCTCCATGAGCAGCTCGTCCTCGATCAAGGCGTGCAGGTCAAAGTCGCGGCTGATGACCAGCAGGTCTTCTTCGCTTTCCTCGTCCTGCACTTCGGCCGTGGCTTCATCCTTGACGAAGCGAAATGCCCGCTGCACATCCAGCGGCACTTCCACCGGCTGCAGGCAGCGCTGACAGGTCAGCGTCACCGTGGCCTGCACCCCCAGATCAAGCCAGGGCTGGCCCGCCCCGCCGGTTTGCGCGTGCCACTGCCCCTGGGCCTGCCAGGCCACCGGCTGCGCAGCCGGATCGCCTTGCAGCTCTTCGGCCAGACGGGGAAACGCCGCTGCCGAGGTCTGTTGCGTCAGAGACTCCTGCCCGCGGGCAAAGGCGGCGATATCGATGTGCTGGGCGTTGAATGCTTTGGGTTCTTTCGACATAGGGCGGCAGTGTAAGAGAATCCGCCCATGCCTGATGTCTCCCCCCCCTCCCCCTCTCTGGTTCGCCCGATCATTCTGGGTTCCACCTCGCGCTACCGGCGTGAATTACTGCAACGCCTGCGCCTGCCCTTTACCGCCGCCGCGCCCCTGATCGATGAAACGCCCCTGCCGGGCGAAACCCCACCGCAGCTGGCCGAGCGCCTGGCGCTGGCCAAGGCCCGGGCCGTGGCGGCGGTGTACCCCGATGCCATCGTCATCGGCTCCGACCAGGTGTGCGACCTGGACGGCCATGCCCTGGGCAAACCGGGCACGCACGCCCGGGCCGTGGCGCAATTGCAGGCCATGCGGGGCCGCAGCGTGGTCTTTCACACGGCGATTGCCGTGGTGTGCCAGCACGACGGCTTCTGCCAAAGCCATACCAGCCGCGTGACGGTGCAGTTCCGCACCCTGAGCGATGCCGAGATCGAGCGCTATCTGCACATCGACCAGCCGTACGACTGCGCGGGCAGCGCCAAAAGCGAAAGCCTGGGCATCAGCCTGCTGGAAGCCATCCACAGCGACGACCCGACGGCGCTGATCGGCCTGCCGCTGATTGCCACCGCCCGCCTGCTGCGCGAGGCCGGGGTGCCGCTGCCGTGACTGCGCCGCACACTATCCCTCTGACTATGGGGCGGCTGTTCCTGGTGCCCGCGCCCCTGGACTTCGGCTGCGCCAGCCAGACGCCGCTGGATGCGGTGCTGCCTGCGGCCACCTTGGAGCAGGCGGCGCGGCTGACCCATTGGGTCTGCGAGAACGCGAAAAGCTGCCGCGCCTACCTGAAACGCATCGACGCCCTGGCCCCGCTGGCCGCGCCCCTGCAGGCGCAGGACATTCGGGAGCTGCCGCGCCACGTGCATAAAAAAGGCGACCACGCAGGCGGCGGTGCGGCCCCGGCCTGGGATGCCCGGGCACTGCTGGACCCCCTGCTGAATGGCCACGACATGGGGCTGGTCAGCGAGGCCGGGATGCCCGCCGTGGCCGACCCGGGCAGCTCGGTGGTGCGTGCGGCGCACGACCTGGGGGCCACGGTGGTGCCGCTGGTCGGGCCGGTTTCGCTGCTGCTGACGCTGGCGGCCAGCGGCCTGAACGGCCAGAGTTTTGCCTTTCACGGCTACCTGCCGCAAGACGGTGCCGAGCGCTGCCAGCACATCCGCCAGTGGGAAAGCGTCAGCCTGAAGACCGGCCAGGCGCACATCTTCATCGAAACCCCGTACCGCAACCCGGCCCTGTGGCAGGCCTTGCTGGCCACGCTGCAACCGGGCACCCGGCTGGCCGTGGCCAGCGGCCTGACCCTGGCCGATGCCGCCATCCAGTCGCGCAGCGTGGCCGACTGGCGTCGCCAGACCTGGCAGCCGGACAAGCACGTTCCGACCGTGTTTGCCTTTGGCCAATAAAAAAGGAGCTATTTCCGCTGATTCAACAAGAATTTCAGGATTAATAGCACCTGAAATCGTTTATTCATCAGCGCAAACAGCTCCTTTTTTTAATGAATCGTCACTCCCCAGCTTTTACCGGCCTGCACGGCACCGGCCCCCAGGGCGGCGCCAAAGCGCTTGGCCAGGCGCTCGGCCATGTTCTCGCGGCGGGTGTAGTCGATGATCTCCTCGGCCTGCACGATGTCGCGGGCCACCGAGTCGAGAGAGCCCAGCTTGTCGGCCAGCCCCAGGGCCACGGCCTGCTCGCCCGTCCAGAACAGGCCGCTGAAGGTTTCGTCGGTTTCATGCAGGCGCTTGCCCCGGCCCTGCTTCACCACGTCGATGAACTGCTGGTGAATGGTGTCCAGCATCTGCTGAGCATGGACGCGCTGCTCATCGGTCAGCGGGCTGAACGGGTCGAGCATGCCCTTGTTCGACCCGGCGGTGAGCAGGCGCCGCTCGACCCCGAGCTTTTCCATCGTGCCGGTAAAGCCAAAGCCGTCCATCAGCACGCCGATGCTGCCGACGATGCTGGCCTTGTCCACGTAAATCTCATCGGCAGCAGCGGCGATGTAGTAGGCCGCCGAGGCGCAGCTTTCTTCCACCACGGCATACACCGGCTTTTGGTACAGGGCTTTCAAACGCACGATTTCATCGTTGATCATGCCGGCCTGCACCGGACTGCCGCCGGGCGAGTTGATGAGCAGCACCAGCGCCCGCGAGCCGGAATCCTCCAGCGCCGAGCGCATGGCGGCATTGACCGATTCGGCGCTGGCATCGGCACCGCTGGCGATGGCGCCCTTGATCTCCACCACCGCCGTGTGCGGGCCGGAGACGGCCGTGGTCGCCCCCTCCTTGTTGAAAAACCAGATGGCGGCACCCGCCAGGCCGATCCACACCAGACGCCAGAAAATCCGCCAGCGGCGGGCCGCCCGCTGCTCGTTGACCGTGGCAAACACCAGGCGTTCGAGCACGTCGCGCTCCCACCCGGCATCCGCACCGTTCTGCCCTGGCTGCTGCCACAAGTCTTGTCCGGGTTGCTGGGGCCCTCCCGAGGGCGGCAATGCGTTCATGGATGCCTATCCTGCTAAAGCAAATAAAGAGAAGGGCGCCAGTGTATGCCAGCGCCCTTCAGGCAAAACCCCGATTTAGCCGTGGTTGCACAACCAATCGCGCAGTTGCGCCACGGTCTGCGCGGTAAACAGCGGCGGGCACTGGGCAAACATGGCCGCATCGTGCGCCCCGTAGGCCACGCCCACGCTGGCGCAGCCGGCATTGCGGGCCATGAGCAGGTCGTGCGTGGTGTCGCCGATCATCAGCACGCGCTCGGCGGGCACGTCCAGCTCGGCCATCAGTTCATGCAGCATCAGGGGGTTGGGCTTGCCCGCCGTTTCGTCCGCCGTGCGCGTGGCATCGAACAAGGCACCCAGTTGCGCCTGCTGCAAGGCGCTGTTCAGCCCCACCCGGCTTTTGCCCGTGGCCACGGCCAGGTAATGCCCACGGGAGCGCAACTCGCCCAGCAACGGCTCGATGCCCGCAAACAAGGTCACCTGCGCTTGCAATTTCAGATAGTGGTAGCGGTAGCGGTTGGAGAGTTCGGTGTGCTTTTCCCGCGGCACGTCCGGCGCAGCATGGGCCAGCGCCGGCCCCAGCGCCATGCCGATCACGTAGGCCGCCTGCTCGTCGCTGGGGCGCTGCCCGCCCACGTCCAGCACGGCCTGCTGGATGCTGCGCGTAATCGCCACGGTGGAATCGAACAGGGTGCCATCCCAGTCAAAGGCCAGCAAATCAAAACGGCGTTGTGCCACGGTATTCCTCTCAAAAGTCAATAAATTGCGCCAATTCCGGCGGCAGCTCGGCCAGCAGGGTCAAAGACTCCCCCGTCACCGGATGGTTCAGCCGCAGCCGCCAGGCGTGCAGAAACATGCGGTTCAGGCCCTGCTTGGGCAGGCGCTTGTTCAGGGCGAAGTCGCCATATTTGTCGTCCCCCGCAATGCCGTGGCCCTGGCTGGACAGATGCACGCGGATCTGGTGGGTGCGCCCGGTCTTGATCGTCACCTCCAGCAGGCTCATGGCGGGCAGCCCTTGCAGCGGACGCGGCGGCAGCCCCTGGCGCAGCTGCACCAGGGTCAGCGCCGTCATGGCATCGGGGTCGTCGGCGGTGGTGGTGCGCACGCGCCGCTCGCCATCGGGCAGCAGGTATTTGTGCAGCGGGGTGTCGATGACTTTCTTGTTCGCCGGCCACGCACCCTGCACCAGGGCCAGATAGGTCTTGCCGGTGGAACGCTCGCGGAACTGGTCTTGCAGGGCTTTGAGGGCCGAGCGCTTTTTTGCCACCAGCAGGATGCCCGAGGTTTCCCGGTCCAGCCGATGCACCAGTTCCAGAAACTTCGCCTGCGGCCGGGCACGGCGCAACTGCTCGATCACGCCAAAGCTCACGCCGCTGCCGCCATGCACGGCCACGCCCGCCGGCTTGTCCAGGGCGATGAAGGCCTCGTCCTCGAACAGAATCGGAAATTCCCGTGCCGGGGCGGCAGCGGTTTCCGGCGCTTTTTCGGCCACGCGCACCGGCGGCACGCGCACCGTATCCCCGGCCTGCACGCGGGTATCGGCGGCGCAGCGGCCCTTGTTGATGCGCACCTCGCCGCTGCGGATGATGCGGTAGACGTGGGTCTTGGGCACGCCCTTCAGATGGCGGATGAGAAAGTTGTCCAGGCGCTGGCCGGCGTCCTCCTCGCCAACCTGGAGCCAGCGCACGGCGGGCGCTGCGGCAGCGGGCAGTGGGGGCTGCATCCCCTTTATAATGTGCTTCACCTGCGCGTCAATATATGTAAGTGGTTGATTTTCTGGATTTTTGATCCAAGCACCCGTTACTAAGGCGTAGGCCGGTCGATGCTTGAAATGTGCTTTCCAAGTAAAAACAGCTCTCAAAGCTGACAAGGTACGCATTTTCACCCGTGAACGCATTGCAACACTGAACGAATTTTTTCCCGGCTGCAGCCTCCTGTTTTTTCGGGCCGCAGCCGTTTTACGACACCAGCATAGGTATGTGGGCTTTTCTCTCTTGGTTCATCGGCGCGTTTGCGGGGCATCCTCCCGTGCGCGTCCGCACGTCCAAGCCCGCTGACCTGGATGCGCAGGCCGTGGCCCGTATGCCCGCACCTGGGCGCATCCACTCGTTTGTGCTGGCCCCCTGCGCCCTGCCTCCGCCTCCTTTGCTTGCCTAAATCCGGCAAGGGGTGCGCCCTGGGCGGCCTGTTTCGTTTCAGTACTGCATGCTTTTCACAGGCACGACTGTTTGTCGTCTTGATTCAAAGGCACGCTGGCCCCTGGCCGGCGCGTCCACCCATAGAAAAGGAAGTGCATCATGAAACGGATGCTGATTAACGCCACCCAGACCGAAGAGCGCCGCCTGGCCATTGTCGATGGCCAGAAGCTCTTGGACTACGAAGTCGAAATCGAAGGCCGCGAGCAACGCAAGGGCAACATCTACAAAGCCGTCGTCACGCGCATCGAGCCTTCGCTGGAAGCCTGCTTCGTCGATTACGGCGAAGAGCGCCACGGCTTTCTGCCGTTCAAGGAAATCTCGCGCCAATACTTTGCCGAGGGCGTCTCGCCCAGCCAGGCCCGCATCAACGAAGTGATCAAGGAAGGCCAGGAGCTGATCATCCAGGTCGAAAAGGAAGAGCGCGGCAACAAGGGCGCAGCGCTGACCACCTTCATCAGTCTGGCCGGGCGCTATGTGGTGCTGATGCCCAACAACCCGCGCGGCGGCGGCGTCTCGCGCCGCATCGAGGGCGAGGAACGCGCCGAGCTGAAAGAGGCGATGGACCAGCTCGACTACCCCAAGGGCATGAGCATCATCGCCCGCACCGCCGGTATCGGCCGCAGCGCCCCCGAACTGCAATGGGACCTGGACTACCTGCTGAAGCTGTGGACCGCCATCGACGGCGCGGCCAAGGCGGGCAAGGGCGCCTTCCTGATCTACCAGGAATCCAGCCTGGTGATCCGCGCCATCCGCGACTATTTCAACAACGACATCGGCGACATCCTGATCGACACGGACGACATCTACGAGCAGGCGCAGCAGTTCATGGCGCACGTCATGCCCGAACATGCCAACCGCGTCAAGCGCTACCGCGACGATGCGCCGCTGTTCTCGCGCTTCCAGATCGAACACCAGATCGAATCGGCATACAGCCGCACCGTGCAGCTGCCCTCGGGCGGAGCCATCGTCATCGACCACACCGAGGCGCTGGTCAGCGTGGACGTGAACTCGGCCCGCGCCATCAAGGGCAGCGACATCGAGGAAACCGCCACCCGCACCAACCTGGAGGCCGCCGACGAAGTGGCCCGCCAGATGCGCCTGCGTGACCTGGGCGGCCTGATCGTCATCGACTTCATCGACATGGAAGAGTCGCGCAACCGCAAGGAGGTGGAAAACCGCCTGCGCGATGCCCTGCGCCAGGACCGCGCCCGCGTGCAGTTCGGCACCATCAGCAAGTTCGGCCTGATGGAAATGAGCCGCCAGCGCCTCAAGCCCGCGCTGTCCGAAGGCGCCCACATCAACTGCCCGCGTTGCAGCGGCTCCGGCCACATCCGCGACACGGAAAGCTCGGCCCTGCAAATCCTGCGCATCATTCAGGAAGAATCGATGAAGGACAACACCGCCGCCGTGCATTGCCAGGTGCCGGTGGAAGTGGCCAGCTTCCTGCTGAATGAAAAACGCGCGGAAATCTCCAAGATCGAACTCAAGCAGCGCGTTGCCGTGCTGATGGTGCCCAACAAGGGGCTGGAGACGCCGCACTACCGCCTGGAGCGCCTCAAGCACGACGACCCGCGCCTGGACAGCCTGCAGGCCAGCTACCAGCTGGCCGAGGAGATCGAGGACGCCACCCCGGTCACGCGCCGCTCGCAAGAGCCGACCAACCGCCAGACCCCGGTCATCAAGGGCGTGCTGCCCGACGCCCCGCCGGCGCCGCAACCGGCACCCGCACCGCACAAACCGGCCCCGGCCGCTGCGACCGCCAGCACCCAGCCTGCCGTGCAGGAGCAAGGCTTCTTTGCCTGGCTGAAAAGCCTGTTCGGCTTTGGCACGCCGCCCGCAGCACCGGTCGCGCCGCCGCCCGCCGCCGCCGCCACCAGCAAACCGGCCAGCCGACGCACTGGCGACGGCCGCAAGCGCCCCGAACGCGGTGAGCGCAGCGAACGTGGCGAACGCAGCCGCAGCAATGACCGCGACGACAACGGAGAACGCAGCCAGGAACGCGGCGACAGCCGCAGCCGCCGCGGCGAACGCAGCAGCAACGGCGAGCGCAGCGACAACCGCCCGCAGCGCGAAAGCCGCGAAGGCCGGGACAGCCGCGAAAGCCGCAAGCCCCGCAGCGCCGAGCAGGAAAATGCTGCCACCGACGACGCCGGCAAGGACAGCCGTCCCAGCCGCCCGCGCCGTGAGCGCCGTCCGGTCGAAGCTGCGCCCACCCACCCCGACATGCTGGAAGCGCAAGCCAGCGCCCCGGTAGAGGCCACTTCGGCAGCCGTGGATACCGTCATCGACACCAGCCCGGCCCCGGAAACCAATGGGGAAGAAACCGCCCCGCGCAATGGCCGCCGCAGCCGTGACCGCTACGGGCGCGACCGCCGGGGCAACCGGAGCGAACGCGCTGCACGCGACGAGCAGGCTGCCGACGAGCCGCTGGACAGCACGCCCCTCGACATCGCCCTGCCTGCCGTGGCCGAGCATGACGATGCAGTCCCGCAGGACGCTGCCCCTGCCCCGCGCCGCAGCTACTTTGCCAATGTCCTGCCGACCGCAGAAGTAGAAGCAGAGGCAGAGACCGACGCCGCCACCGCCCCGGCAGAGGCCGCAGCAGAAACTGCCGCCGCCGTGCCGACGGAAGTGCCGGCAGCCGCCGATGCTACGGTTACGGAAGCTGTTCCTGCTGAACCCATCGCTGTTTCAGAGGAGAAAGCTGCTGAAATTGTGGTAGATCAAGCGCAAGCAGCTCCTGAAACCATAGAATCTGCCGCACCCTATGCCCTGCCCACCGACCAGCTCAGTGCCTTGGCACAGGCAGCGGGCCTGCAATGGGTGCAGTCCGACGCAGAAAAAATCGCTGCCGTGCAGGCCGCCATTGCGGCCGAACCGGCCCCGGTGCGCGTCCCGCGCGAGCGCCCTGCGCCGGTCGTGCTGGACGATGTGCCGCTGATCCTGGTAGAAACCCGCAAAGACCTGGCCGACATGCGCCTGCCTTTCGAAGCGGACCCTGCCCGCAACGCCTGACGGGCGGGAACGCCGCCGCGTTCCAGGAACACGACGGGGGCCGGGTGCCCCCGTTGTTTTTTTAACCGGAAAGACCACCAACCCGTTCCGAGACTGCGCCATGCTGTTTTTACTCTCCCCCGCCAAAGCGCTGGACTACACCCGCCCCCTGCCGGACAAGCTCCCGCACACCCTGCCCGCGTTCATCCCCGAGGCGCAGGCGCTGATCGACATCCTGCGCCAGCGCAGTCCCGCCGAAGTGGCCGCGCTGATGAAGTTGAGCGACCCCCTGGCCGCCCTGAACGTGGCCCGCTACGCCGCCTGGCAGAGCGACTTCACCGCCGAGAATGCCCGCCAGGCGCTGTTTGCCTTCAACGGCGATGTCTACGAAGGACTGGACGCCTGGAGCCTGGGCCTGGATGACCTGGCCTGGGCGCAGGAGCATGTGCGCACCCTGAGCGGCCTGTACGGCGTGCTGCGCCCGCTGGACTGGATGCAGCCCTACCGGCTGGAGATGGGCACCAGGCTGGCCAACCCCCACGGCAGCACGCTGTATGCCTACTGGGGCAGCCGCATCGCCCAGGCGCTGAACGACCAGCAGGCGCAGGAAGCCGCCCCGGTGGTGATCAACCTGGCCTCGCAGGAATACTTCAAGGCGGTCGATCTGAAAACCCTGCGGGCGCCGGTGGTGGAGTGCGTGTTCGAGGATGGCAAAGGTGGCCAGTACAAGATCATCAGCTTCTACGCCAAGCGTGCCCGGGGGCTGATGGCCCGCTGGGCCATCCAGCACCGCGTGCGCACCCCCGAGCAGTTGCAAGGCTTCGACCTGGAAGGCTATGCCTTCACCGCCGCCCTCTCCACCCCCCAACGACTGGTTTTCCGCCGCCATGCGGCCTGATTCGCCCCTGCATGTCCGATGCTTATGACTTCCCCTCCTGTTTTGCGTGAATTTACGTTGCGCGGCGTCCTTCTGGGCGCCGTCATCACTCTGGCCTTCACTGCCGCCAACGTCTACCTGGGCCTGAAAGTGGGCCTGACCTTTGCCTCGGCTATCCCGGCAGCGGTGATTTCCATGGCGCTGCTGTACCGCTTCAAGGATTCCAACATCCTGGAAAACAACCTGGTGCAGACCCAGGCCTCGGCAGCGGGCACGCTGTCGGCGGTGATTTTCGTCCTGCCGGCGCTGCTGATGCTCGGGCTGTGGAACGGCTTTCCGTTCTGGCAGACCGCCCTCATCTGCGCCGCCGGGGGCACGCTGGGCGTGCTGTACACCATTCCGCTGCGCCGGGTGATGGTGGTGCAGTCCAGCCTGCCCTACCCCGAAGGCGTGGCCGCCGCCGAGGTGCTGCGCGTCGGTCAGGCCCAGCGCAGCCATGCAGCCAACGCCAGCGCCAGCCTGCGCAACCTGGGCTGGGGCACGGGGCTGGCGGCGCTGTTCAGCTTTTTCAGCGGCGGGCTGCGCATCCTGGGCGAAGCGGTCAATTTCTGGATTCCCGCCGGGGGCGTGGTGTTTCGCGTCGCCGCCGGTTTCTCCCCCGCGCTGCTGGCCGCCGGCTACCTGATGGGCGCCGCCGCCGGTATCGCCGTGCTGCTGGGGCTGATCGTCTGCTGGGGCATTGCCGTGCCGTGGCTGACCGCCCACGCCACCCTGGCCGAAGGCCAGAGCCTGAACGCCCTGGCTACCCAGTTGTGGGCCAGCAAGGTGCGCTTCATGGGCGCGGGGGTGATCGCCATTGCCGCGCTGTGGACGGTGGCCTCGCTCATCCGCCCCATCCTCCGCGCTATTGCCAACCAGCCCACGGGCGGCACGGCCGGCACGCCGCAGTTGCAGGGGGAGACCGACAAAGACCTGTCCCGTGGCTGGATGCTGGCCATCGGCGGCGTGGCCCTGGCCGTGCTGCTGGGCGTGACCCTGCAATTCGTGCAGGAGCACATGCCCGACCTGGGCACCGCCAGCAGCCTGGCCCTGGCCGCGCTGTGCGTGGTGTTTGCGGCCTTCTTCGGCTTTCTCGTCGCCGCAGCCTGCGGCTACATGGCGGGGCTGGTCGGGTCGTCGGCCAGCCCGATTTCGGGCATCGGCATCATCGCCACGATTCTGATGGGGCTAACCCTGCTGGCCCTGCACCGCCTGGTGCCGGCCTTCAGCAGCAGCATTGCCGGGCAGATGGGCGTGGCGCTGGTGCTGTTCATGGTGTCGGTGATCCTGGCCATGGCCGCCATCTCCAACGACAACCTGCAAGACCTGAAAACCGGCTACCTCGTCGGCGCGACGCCCTGGCGCCAGCAGGTGGTGCTGATCATCGGCTGCGTGGTCGGGGCGCTGGTGATTCCGCCGGTGCTGGACCTGCTCTACAACGCCTACGGCTTTGCCGGCGCCCTGCCGCGTGCAGGCATGGACGAGGCCCAGGCCCTGGCCGCCCCGCAGGCCACGCTGATGCAGCAGATTGCCAGCGGCATTTTCAGCGGCGGGCTGGACTGGGCCATGCTCGGCCTGGGCGTGGCCATCGGCGCCGTGGCGATTGCCGTGGACGCCCTGCTGCGGCGCAGCGGCCGGGGCGCCCTGCCCCCGCTGGCCGTAGGCCTGGGCATTTACCTGCCGCCGACCATCGGCCTGACGCTGACCTTTGGCGCCATCCTCGGCTGGTGCATTCAACGCGCGATCAAACAACGGGCCGCCCGCCACGGCCAGGACTGGGCGGCCGCTGCCGAAGAGCGCGGCCTGCTGCTGGCCGCCGGGCTGATCGTGGGCGAGAGCCTGATGGGCCTGCTGCTGGCCGCCGTGATCGGCTTCAGCGGCCAGGACGCCCCCCTGGCGCTGGTCGGCGCCGACTTTGCCGCCGCCCCCTGGCTGGGTCTGCTGGCCTTCGCGGGCATTGCCCTGTTCTTCCACCGCAGTATGCTGCGCCGCTGAAAAAGCACCATGACGGCACCCGACCCCTCCCCCACCCAATCGCCCCTGGGCAAGGCCAGCGCCTACGCCGACCAGTACGACCGCAGCCTGCTCTTTCCCCTGCCGCGCCAGACCAACCGCACCGCCCTGGGGCTGGCCCCGGGGCAGGCGCTGCCGTTTTTCGGCGCGGATTTGTGGACGGGCTACGAAGTCTCGTGGCTGAACCTGCGCGGCAAGCCGCAGGTGGCGCTGCTGCAGGCGCAAATCCCGTGCGAGACGCCGCAGCTCATCGAAAGCAAGTCGTTCAAGCTGTACCTGAACAGCTTCAACAACACCCGCTTTGCCAGCATCGACGCCGTGCGCGAGCACCTGCGCACCGACCTGAGCGCTGCCGCCTGGCAGGGCAGCGCCCAGACGGGCAGCATCGGCCTGCGCCTGATCGCGCCGGAAGATTTCGACCAGCAGGCCATCGAGGAATTGAGCGGCCTGAACCTGGACCGCCTGGACGTGGAATGCACCGACTACCACCCCGCCCCCGAACTGCTGCACGCCAACCACGACGAAGCGCCGGTGACCGAAGTGCTGACCAGCCGCCTGCTGAAAAGCAACTGCCTGGTGACCGGCCAGCCCGACTGGGGCAGCGTGCAGATCAGCTACAGCGGAGCGCAAATCGACCAGGAAGGGCTGCTGCGCTACATCGTCAGCTTTCGCAACCACAACGAGTTCCACGAGCAATGCGTCGAACGCATCTTCATGGACATCTGGCAGCGCTGCCGCCCGATCAAGCTGACGGTGTACGCCCGCTACACCCGGCGGGGCGGGCTGGACATCAACCCGCTGCGCACCAGTCACCCGATGCAGTTGCCGCCCTCGGTACGCACTGCGCGGCAGTAATAGCTGGTTCCGCTGTAAATACGGGGATTTCAGGCTGTTTATTGCCTGAAATCCTTGATTGAAAAGGGGAAAAAGCTATCAATTTTAATCATCCATCCCCACCAGCAAGCCTTTGTGCTGCTTGCGCAGCGCCACCGCATCCAGCTCGGCGTGGGTGATGTCGTCCTCGGCAATGCGGAAAACGCGCATGTTTTCGTAGGCGGTCACGGCCTGCTGGCGCATCGCCTGGGCGCTGTGGTCCATCTGCGCCACGGCGGCGGCGTTTTGCTGGGTGATCTGGTCCATGTGCTGCACCGCCTGGCTGACCTGGCGCACGCCCTGCGCCTGCTCGCGGGCGGCATGGTCGATTTCGTCCAGCATCTGGGCCACCTGCTGCACCTTGGCCAGGGCCTCGTCCATGCGCTGGCGGGCCTCCTGGGCGGTGCGCTCGCCCGCGTTCACGCGCTGCTGCGACTGGTTGATCAAATCCTTGATCTCCTTGGACAGCCCCGTCGTGCGCCCCGCCAGGGCCCGCACCTCGCTGGCCACCACGGCAAAACCCCGGCCCTGCTCGCCCGCGCGGGCCGCTTCCACGGCGGCGTTGAGCGCCAGGATGTTGGTCTGAAAAGCCACGCTTTCAATGGTCTGGATGATGTCGCCGATGTGCCGCGACGATTCGCTGATCTGCCCCATGGTGCTGCCCATCTGCACGATGGCCTCCTGGCTGCGCCGGGCGGCAGCCGTGGTATCCCCGGCCAGACGCACGCCCTGGTCGGCCCGCTCGGCGGTTTGCTGCACGGTGCCGGTGATTTCGTCCATGGCCGCTGCCGTCTGCTGCAGGCTGCTGGCCTGGCTTTCCAGGCGCACCGCCATTTCCTGGCTGCTGCCGGCCACTTGCTGGGCCTGCTCGCGCAGCCGGTCCAGATCGGCCCGCACATCGCCAATCAGGGTGCGGGTGGACAAGGCCATCTGGGCAATGGGCAGCATCAGCCGCCGTCCAACGCCGCTTTCCGGCACTTTGACAAACGTGGTCAGGTCGCCACTGGCCAGGTCGCGGGCCGCAAAAACTGCCTGGCGGATGGGCCGGCGCATGGAATGCTCCAGAACCGTGCGGGCCACCACCACGCCGATTCCCCCGACCAGCCACATGCCCCACAACGGGGCGCCCAGTTGCGCCGCCAGCAAGGGGCCCAGCGCCGCCGTGCCCATGAGCAAATTCAGCTTGGTGTCCAGCCCGGGCTTGACCCCGGTGGCGCAGCGCCCCCAGACATCCACCCGCACGACGCCTCCGCGCAGCAGGCCCGTCACCCGCCGCCCCGCTGCCGCTTCCTCGCGCATGGTGGCGTACAGCTTTTCCGCTGCGGCAATTTCCTGGGCTGTGGGGCAGGTGCGGATGGAAAGATAGCCCACCACCTTTTCGCCATTGCGCATCGGCGTGGCACTAGCCCGCACCCAGTAATGGTCGCCGTCCTTGCGCCGGTTTTTGATCATGGCGCTCCACAGCTGGCCTTTCTGGATGGTGTCCCAGAAGTCGCGGAAGGCCTCGGCAGGCATGTCCGGATGGCGCAGCAGGTTGTGCGGCTGGCCCAGCAGTTCATCCTGGGTGTAGCCGCTCACCTCGATGAAATCGGTATTGCAATAAGTGATCCGGCCCTTGGTATCTGTCACCGAAATCAAGGTCTTGTGCACCGGAAAGGTGTAGTTCCGCTGGGTAACAGGCAGGTTGGTACGCATCGCAAGCCCTTTCCAAGATTTCTTGAAGTGCTTGCATTCATATCAGATTCTTCCCCGTTTGCTGTAGAGGGAAAGGGCCTGGGAAAGCCCTGCCCCTGCACCCTTGCGCCAGGGATGATGTGCCAAGGTCGCACGGGTTTGTATTTAGACCGTGTTTACGCGTACTCCAGCGCTACAGCAGCCTCCGCGTCGCTGCGGGCACGGCTTTGCTGGCGCAAGGCAACGGCATCGGTTTCGGCGTGCGTGTGTTCGCCGCTGGCCAGGCGGAATACGCGGATGTTGTCCCGCGCCTCGCTGGCCCGGGCGTGCATCCGCTTGGCCGAGGCGTCCATCTGGCTGACCACGCCGGCGTTCTGCTGGGTGATCTGGTCCATGTGCTGCACCGCCTCGCTGATCTGGCGCACGCCCAGCGCCTGCTCGCGGGCTGCCGTGTTGATGTGTTCCAGCACCTGACCGACCTGCTGCACCTGGGCCAGGGCCTCGTCCATGCGCGTGCGGGCCTCCTGGGCGCGGGTGCTGCCGGCGGCCACGCGGGTTTGCGATTCGTCGATCAAATCCTTGATCTCCTTGGCCAGCCCGGTGGTGCGTCCGGCCAGGGCCCGCACCTCGGCTGCCACCACGGCAAAGCCGCGCCCCTGCTCGCCCGCGCGGGCCGCTTCCACCGCCGCATTCAGCGCCAGGATGTTGGTCTGGAAGGCCACGCTTTCGATGGTCTGGATGATGTCGCCGATGCGCCGGGCCGAGTCGGTGATCTCCCCCATGGTCGCGGCCATGCCGCGCATCGCTTCCTGGCTGCGCTCGGCGCTGGCCGTGGTCTCACGCGCCAAGGCCACGCCGTTGCTGGCCAGGTCGGCGGTCTGGCCCACGGTGCTGTTGATCTGGTCCATGGCGGCAGCGGTCTGCTCCAGGCTGCTGGCCTGCGCCTCCAGGCGCGAGGCCAGATCGTGGCTGCCGCTGGCCACTTCCCCGGCCTGGCCCTGCAATTGCGCCAGGTCTTCGCGCACATCGGCCATGACGGTGCGGATCGACAGCCCCAGTTGCGCCACCGGCAGCAGCAGGCGCCGCCCCAGGCCATGCTCGGGCACGGCCACGAATTGCGACAAGTCCCCGCTGGCCAGCTGGCGCGAAACCTCCAGCACCTGCCGGACGGGGCGCAAGGTCAGCCGCGCCAGCCCCCAACCCGCCAGGGTGGCCGTGGCGATAGCGGCCAGCAGCACGCCCCACCAGGGCGTTTGCAGCAGCGCGGCCAGTACCGGGCCGCAGACGGACAGCAACAGCAGCAGGTTGCGCTTGCCCTCGAACCCCGGGCGCAGCCCACCCCAGATCCGCCCCGCCAGACCGCCCCGGCGCACCGCGCCGCGTTGCAGGGTGTGGATGCGCCGCCCGGCCGCCGCTTCCTGGTTCATGGCGGCATAGAGTTTTTCTGCGGCCGCAACCTCCTGGGCACTGGGACGGGTGCGCACCGACAGGTAGCCGACGATGCGCTGCCCATCGCGCATGGGCGTGGCATTGGCCCGCACCCAGTAGTGGTCGCCGTTCTTGCGCCGGTTTTTGATGACGGCGCTCCACAACATGCCTTTCTGAATCGTCTCCCAGAAATCCCGGAACGCCTCGGACGGCATGTCCGGGTGGCGCAGCAGGTTGTGAGGCTGGCCCAGCAGTTCGTCCTGGGTGTAGCCGCTCACCTCGATGAAGTCGGCATTGCAGTAGGTGATGCGGCCCTTGGTATCGGTGATGGAAATCAGGGTCTGGTGCGCCGGAAAGTCGTAATTGTTCTGGGTAACGGGCAGGTTCTTGCGCATGGAGAAAACGCCTTTGGGGCGAGAATGAAAACAGGATTGGAAAATAAATGTTCAAGCGCATTCCAACGGCGCAGATTTGCTGTTGCCCCGCCTGACATTGGGCACCGCCGGTCGACCGGCTTTTTCCCCGCACGACTTGCAGCCCTGCAAGAACCGGCGGGAAGGGGCCGAAGTGTAATAAAACCTTACCGATTGCTGCCGGGTTCATCGACGTGCTTTGCACTCTTTGACAAACCCGGGGCAGCTCGCGATGTCCCCTCCGGTGGTCAGTCCCCCCAGCGCTGACGGATGGTCAGCAGCTCGTCCACCAGCGGCACGAACAGCGCGACCAGTGCAGGGTCGAAGTGCTTTCCGGCTTCGGACTGGATCAGGGCCATGGCCTCCTGCGCCGGCCAGGCTTTCTTGTAGGGACGTTCGCTGGTCAGGGCATCGAACACATCGGCCAGGGCGACGATACGCGCCTCCAGCGGTATGGCCTCTGCGGCCAGGCCATGCGGGTAGCCGCTGCCATCCCATTTTTCGTGGTGGTACAGGGCCACCGAACGGGCCAGACACAGGACGCGCGAGGGGTCGTGCCCGATGATTTCCGCGCCGATCTGCGGGTGGCGGCGCATCACGGCCCATTCCTCTTCGGTCAGCTTGCCCGGTTTTTGCAGGATGGCGTCCGGAATGCCGATCTTGCCCACGTCGTGCATCGGCGCGGCGTTGAGCAGGTCTTCGGCCCACAGGGGGTCGCACCCGGCGGCCAGGGCCAGCAATTGGGAGAAGTGGCTCATGCGGATGACGTGCATCCCGGTTTCATTGTCCTTGTACTCGGCAGCACGGCCCAGGCGCTGGACGATTTGCAGCCGCGTTTCGCGCAACTCATCCATGCGCACCAGGGACAGGTGGGTGCGCACCCGCGCCCGCACGATGGGTGCGCTGATCGGCTTGGCGATGTAGTCCACGCAGCCGACAGCAAAACCGCCGACCTCGTCGGCCACATCGCTGAGCGCCGTCACGAAGATCACCGGAATGGCGGCAGTGCCGGCATCGGCCTTCAGGGCACGGCAGACGGCGTGGCCGTCCATGCCGGGCATCATCACGTCCAGCAGGATCAAATCCGGCGCATGTTGCCGGGCCAGCGCCAGGGCCCGGTTGCCATCGGTTGCAAACTGCAGGCGGTAATCCTGCTGCAGTACCTGGCGCAGCACCTGCAGGTTGGTCGGTTCGTCATCCACCAGGAGAAGGCGGGGACGATGGTCTGGGGAAGCAATCATAGGGCGGCAGCCTGTGAAGAAGATACCGCGTGCTGGCGCAGCAATTGGCCGGCACGCTCAAAATCGAAATGTTCCAACGCCTGGGCCACGGGTTGCAGCACGGCAGCAGGCAGCCAAGGCGCCAGGGCGGCCAGCCCCTGGTCGGGCCATTCCCCACGCTCCAGACTGGCCAGCGCCTGGGCCAACGCACGTTCGGCCTGCCCATCCAGGGGCGAAGGCAGCGCCGTGGTCGGGGCGACGGACACCCAGATCCCGGCACTGGCCTGCGGTTCAGCCATGCCCAGGGCCAGACAGCGCTGCTGGACGGCCTGCCAGGCCTGCGCCACGGTGTGCAGGGCCGCATCGGCCACGGCATGTCCGTGCTGCGCCTGGCCCTCGACCTCCTGCAAGGCTTCGGCCAGGGCCACAAGCTGCAGGTTGCCGGCCACTCCACGCCAGCGGTGGGCCAGGGCGGCCACATCGGCTGCATCGCCCTGGGCATTGCGCTGTGCCAGCTGTGCCGGTGCCGTGCGATAGGTTTCCAGACAGCGCTGCAAAGCGGAATGCCAGCGCGAGGCATCGCCCCACAGGGCAAGGGCGGCGGCTTCGTCCCAAACGGCATCGCTGCCCGGGCACAAGTCTGCCAGGGGGGCCGCTGGCACCTGCGGCCACAGCTGCAACACCCGGGCGATTTCCGCATTCAGCCGGGGGACATTCAACGGTTTGTGGGCAAACCCGTCCATACCCGCCTGCCGGGCCTGCTGGCGGTCTTCGTCCAGCACGCTGGCCGACAGGGCGATCACCGGGGTTCTGGCCTTTCCCCGGGCCGCTTCCAGGGCCCGCAGGCGGCGCACGGCGGTAAAGCCGTCCACATCCGGCATGTGGGCATCCATCAACACCAGGTCAAAGTCCTGTTCGGCCAGCAGGGCCAGGGCCTGCTGGCCGCCACCGGCCAGGGTGACGTCGTGGCCGCCACGGCGCAGCACCAGTTGCAGCAGCTCCAGGTTTTCCGAAATATCGTCCACCCCCAAAATGCGCAAAGGGGGCAGTTGCGGGCCGCAGGCCTGGGGCGGCTGCTGCACGGGCTGGCCTTGCGCCAGCGGCAGCCAGACGGTAAAGCACGAACCTTGCCCGGGGGTGCTGGTCACCTCCAGGCGTCCGTGCATCAGCTCCACCAGCTGGCGGGCAATGGTGGTGCCCAGGCCCGTACCACCGAAGCGGCGCGTGGTGGACGCATCGGCCTGGGCGAAGGGCGCAAAAATCCGTGCCAGCTGGGCCGGGGTCATGCCGATGCCACTGTCCTGCACCCGCAGGCACAGGCCCTGTGCCCCCGTGTGATGCACATGCAGGGTGACGCTGCCGGCTTCGGTAAATTTGATGGCGTTGGACAGCAGGTTCAACAGCACTTGGTGCAGCCGCAGGGCGTCGCCACGGAAAAATTCCGGCTCGGTCGGGGGGTAGTCCAGCTTCAGGGCCAGGGCCTTATTCGCGGCATTGGGGGCCTGCATGTCCAGCAGCTGCCGGCACAGCTTGCGCAGGGAAAAATCGGCCACCTCCAGCACGACCGCCCCCTTGTCGAGCTTGGCGGTATCCAGGATGTCGTTGAGCAGGCGCAGCAAGGCATGGCCCGACTGGCGCACGGTCGTCAGCTGACGCTGCTGGCCGGCATCCAGCGGGGTGTCGAGCAGGGCTTCGGTAAAACCGATGATGGCATTGAGCGGGGTGCGGATTTCATGGCTCATATTGGCCAGGAAACTGCTGCGGGCCTGGCTGGCCTGCTCGGCCTGCTCCTTGGCCTGGCGCAGCTCGGCTTCGTAGCGCTTGTGTTCGGTAATGTCGTGAAACACGGTCACGCAGCCGGTGAGGATGCCGTTTTCAAACAGGGGCGAAACCGTCATGGCGGCAGAGAAGGCGCCGCGTTCCTTGTGCAGCAGCACCAGGTCGTCCTGCACGTCGAAGTGGACGACTTCGCCCAGGCCGTAGCAAACGCAGACAGGGCAACTGTCGTGGCCTGCGGCCACATCCTGCTCGGCGCAAAAATAGATTTTTTCGTGCAGCGCCCGGCCTTGCAGTTCCTGCTGCGTCCAGCCCAGCAGGTGTTCGGCCTCGGGGTTGAGGTAGGTGCAATGCTCGTGGCGGTCGAGCACCATGACGCCCTTGCCCAGGTTGGCGGTGATGTTGGCCAGGAAATGCTGCTCCCGCGCCAAGGTCTGCTCCAGGTACTTGCGCTCGGTAATGTCGGTGCGCACCGAGATGTATTCCTGCGGCAGTCCATTGACGTCCAGAAACGGCACGATGGTGGCATCCACCCAATACAGCCGCCCGGTGGCCGGGGAGCGGTTGCAGATCTCGCCGTGCCAGGTCTCGCCCTGGCTGATCGTCACCCACATCTGCGTGTAAAACCCCTGGGGGTGCAGGCCCGAGGCAATGATGCGGTGGTTCTGCCCCAGCAGTTCGTGCGGGGCCATGCCGTTGATCTGGCAGAACAGGTCATTGACGTAGGTGATGGTGCCCTGCACGTCGGTGGCGCTGACGATGGCATGCTGGTTGAGCGTGCGCTCGCGCAGCAGCATTCCCTTGTACTGCGCTTCGAAGTCATCGGCCGTCACGGCCAGCTGCAGCAAGGCCCGCTGCGGCTGATCCCAGTGCTTGATGCGCACGCCCACGGTTTGCACCATGCGGTCGACCACGGCCTGCAGGTCGGCCAGGTGCTTTTCCGCTGCCAGACGCTGCGCTTGTGCCTGCGCCGATTGCTCGGCAGCCGACAGCAGATCGGCCAGCGCCTGCTGTGCCGCCGGACTGGCCGTTTGTGCCAAAGCCTGCAATTCGTGCAACGCTGCCCTGTCCGGCATCCCCTGGGGATCCGTCAGTGCCAGAGGGTGTGACCCGCCGTAATTCCGCACAACTTTTTACCTTTTGAAGTGTATTTGCAATAAATGTTACTCAACTACCCGCAACAGCAACTGCTGCGCACGGGAAAAGTCGAAATCATCGATGGCATTTCGGATGGCTTCAAATTCCACGGCACTGAGTACCGATTGCAGCTGTGCCAGAACCCCACCGGGCAATTCGCCTTGCTGCAGCAGGGCAACGGCCTCGGCAACCCACGGGCCCAGTCGCGGATCCGGCGGCGTTTTCTGCGGCTGGACCGGCAGGTCGGCAGGTGCGGCCTCCCACTGTGCAACGGCCTGCTGCACCTGATGCCACACCTGTTGCACCAGGGCCAGTGCGGCATCCACCTCGGCAGTGCTTTCGGCCAGTGCCGCCGACTCCAGCTGCTGCAGCGCACAGGCCAGGGGCTGGAGTTGCAGATTGGCCGCCACGCCGCGCCAGCGGTGCGCGTGCTGCACCACGGCGGCCCAATCCTGTACCGCCAGCGCTGCACGCAATGGTTCGAGGCCATGCCGGTACTGCTGCACGCTGCGCCGTAGCGCTTGCCGCCAGGTGGTTTCGTCCCCCCACAGGGCCTGGGCGGCCTGGGCATTCCAGGGACTGACGCAGGCGGCGCAGGGCGGCTCCATCCCGGCGCCCGGCTCCGCCGCCGCTTCCGACGCTGCCAGGGCCGAGGGCAATTGCAGCACCCGCGCAATTTCAGCGTACAGGTGAGGCGTATGCAGGGGCTTATGGGCAAAGCCGTTCATCCCGGCCTGCAGGGCCAGGGCACGATCTGCTTCCAGCACGCTGGCCGACAGGGCGATGATCGGCGTGGGGGGCTGCTGCCGTGCGGCCTCGATGGCACGGATTTGCCGCGCTGCGCTGTAGCCATCGACCTCGGGCATTTGCAAGTCCATCAGTACCAGATCGAAAGGCTGCCGGGTAAATTGCGCCACGGCTTCCTGCCCGCCAGGGGCCAGGGTCACCTGATGGCCACCCCGCCCCAGCACGATGCGCAGCAGCTCCAGATTTTCCGGCATGTCATCCGCACACAGCACGCGCAGCGGCGGCAGGGGCTGCGCCCTCTCCTCGCCCGGACTGGCAACCATGGCCCCTTGCACCTGCCGCAGGGGCAGCAGCACGCTGAAGGTCGAGCCTTGCCCCGCTGCACTGTCCACGGTGATGCTGCCCCCCATCAATTGCACCAGCTGGCGGGCAATGGTCGTGCCCAGCCCCGTCCCCCCATAGCGGCGGGTGGTCGAGGCATCGGCCTGGGCAAAGGGATCGAAAATGCGCTGCTGCTGCTCCGGCGACATGCCGATGCCGCTATCGGCCACTTGCAGCACCAGACCGTCAGGGCCATGGTCAACGCGCAGGCATACCTGCCCCGCCTCCGTGAACTTCACGGCATTGCTGAGCAGGTTGAGCAGTACCTGCCGGATGCGCAGCGCATCGGCATGGAAAAACTCGGGCACCCTGGCCGGGTAATCGAGCACCACGGCCAAACCTTTCTTCACAGCCCCCAGACGTTGGGTATCGAGAACTTCCTCGCACAGTTGGCGCAGGGAAAAATCGGCCTCCTCCAGCTGCATGGCGCCTTTCTCCAATTTGGCGGAATCCAGGATGTCGTTGAGCAGCCGCAACAATGACAACCCGGCCTGACGCACCGTGGTCAGCTGCTGGCGCTGGGTGGCATCCAAAGGGCTGTCGAGCAACACTTCGCTGAAGCCGATGATGGCGTTCATCGGCGTGCGGATTTCGTGGCTCATGTTGGCCAGGAAGCTGCTGCGGGCAGCGGCTGCCACCTCGGCATGTTCCTTCGCCTGGCGCAGGGCTTCTTCCATCGCCCGGCGCCCGCTCAGGTCGGTGGCGAATTTGATGATTTTGAAGACCTTGCCCTCGGCATCGAAGATCGGGTTGTACGACCCCAGAATCCAGACCCGGTGCCCATCCTTGGCCACGCGCAGAAATTCCCCGATCACCGGCTGCCCCGCCAGAAGCTGCTGCCACGCCCGGGCGTAGGCGGGGCTGGTCGTTTCCCGGTCGGTGCAGAAGTTGCGGTGGTGCAGGCCCAGCACTTCCTCCAGGGTATAGCCCATCAGCGTCAGGTAGTTGGCATTGGCGCCGATGACGTGGCCATCCAGATCCAGCTCGACCATGGCCTGCACCCGGTTGATGGCGGCCACGGTGCCCTCGAACTCGGCAGCCCGCAGTTTGGAGGCGGTGATGTCCAGGATCACCCCGTCCAGGTACAGCTGGCCATCGCGGTCGCTGTAGGCAGCGCGGCCCGTCTCGGACACCCAGCGCACCATGCCGTCGCGGTGGGCAATGCGGTACTCCAGCCGGTAGGGCTGGCGCAGGGTCACGGCACGGGCAATGGCGGGGCCGACCCATTCCTCGTCTTCGGGGTGCAGGATCTGCCCGAAATGCACCTGCCCGGCAATGAAGTCGCGGGCCGGCCACCCGGTCAGCTCCAGCACGGCATCGCTGACGAAGGCCATGCTCCACATGGCATCGATACGGCAGCGAAAGGTGGCCCCGGGGATGTTTTTCACCAGGGAACGGAACTGCTCTTCGCTGCGGCGCAGCAGTTCCTCGGCGTCTTGCTGGCTTTGCCGCGCCGCCTGCATCTGGTCGAGCAGGTAGCGATAGCGCAAATTGCCGTTGATCGCCAGGATGAGCAGGCTCAAGGTGACCGTCACCACGGCAATGGCAAGCGACAAGGTGGCCTGCAACGGGATGGTCAGCGCCGATGCTTCCACCTGCAGCTCGGCAATCGGCTCGGTAAAGCGCAGAGCCGCCATGCCGGTGTAGTGCATGGCGGCAATCGCCGCCCCCATCACCGTCCCGGCCAGGGCCGTATTGCGCATGGAGCCCAGGGGGAAATAGCGCTGCACGCCAAAGCGCACCCACAGCGCCAGGGCGGCCAGAACCACCGCAACGACGATGGACAGCACGAAGCCCAGCGCGTCGTAGCGCATGGCAGGGGCCAGGTCGGAAGCGGCCATGCCCAGGTAATGCATGGTGCCAATGCCCGCCCCCATCAGCACCGCCGCCTTGAGCAGCACCGGCCTAGTGACGGTTTCACGCATCAGCAGCCGCAGCGCCACCCAGGACGCGACGATGCTCGGCAGCACGGACAGGGCCGTCATCCAGGGGTGGAAGCTGGCCTGCCCGCACACGGCAAAGGCCAGCATCCCGACGTAGTGCATGGTCCAGACGCCGCAGCCCAGGGCCAGGGCCCCCGAGCCCAGCGCCAGGTTGCGTCCCTGTGCGTTCTGGGCCTTGCGGGCCAGTTGCGCCATGTGCAGCGCCACGGCGGACGCCCCGACCGACACCAGCACCGACAGCAGCACCAGCCAGGGGTCGTGCTGCCCCCACAGCAGGGGATCGGGCGCCCAGCCTTGCACGAAAAACTGCGCCAGCATAGGCTACCTCCCCTCCAGCGTGTCTGCTACCCGGCGCAGTTTAAGGGGTCAAAGTCCAGCCGATAGTTCTGCGGCCCCTGGGCCGCCACTTTCAGCGCCCCCATCCGGTTGCCCAGGGCGGCACAGCGGGGCAGATCCCAAGCTTGCAGCAGGCCGAACAGCAGGGCCCCGCGCCAGGCATCGCCGCAGCCGGTGGGATCGACCACCGCCTTGGGCGTGCAGGCAGGCACCGTCGTCACCTGCCCCTGCTGCCAGACCTGACAGCCCTGGGCGCCCAGGGTGACGAACAGCCCCTGCACCTTGCCGGACAGGGCGGCCAGGTCCAGCCCGGTGCGCTCGCACAGCATTTGCGCTTCGTAGTCATTGACCGCAATCCAGCTGGCCTGCTCGATAAAGGTGAGCAATTCCTCGCCGTTGAACATCGGCAGCCCCTGGCCCGGGTCAAAAACGAAGGGAATGTCGGCCGCGTGCAACTGCGCCGCGTGCTGCAGCATGGCATCGCGCCCATCGGGGGCAACGATGGCGATCTTTGCGCCCAGGCTGGCGTCGATCGTGTTCAGGTGGGCCTGGTTCATCGCGCCGGGATGAAAGGCGGTGATCTGGTTGTTGTCGCGGTCGGTCATGATCATCGCCTGGGCGGTGTAGGTGTCGGGCACCTCGCGAATGCAGCCAGTGTCGATGTCCAAGTCCCGCAGGCGCTGCAGGTAGTCGGCACCGTCCTGCCCGACGGTGGCCATCGGCAGGGGCTCGCCCCCCAGCAGCTTCAGGCTGTAGGCGATGTTGCCGGCACAGCCGCCAAAATCGCGGCGCAGCGAAGGCACCAGAAACGACACGTTCAGGATGTGCAGCTGCTGGGGCAGGATTTGGTCGGCAAAGCGGCCTTCGAAGCCCATGATGGTGTCAAACGCCAGGGAGCCGCAGATCAGGGCGGTCATAAAAAATCTTTCTAGTCAGGGATAAAACAGTTCCATGCGGTAACCCGCAATGGGTTGGGGCAAGGGCTGCACGGCCAAAGGCAGGCTGCCGCTCCATTCGGCCCGGGGGCCCAGCTCGGCGGGCATCCCCAGCTCGACAGGCAGGAAAATCCTGCGCACCAGGGGCTGGTCGCTGGCATCGGTCAGCGTCAGCTCCAGCGCCGGGGTGGCGACGATGCTGCTGGACTGGTTGCGCACGCTCAGGCCCAGACGGTACTGGCCCGGCTGCGCCTCCTGGTTGAAGGCCGAGCCGGACACCACCACCATGGCGATGTTGTGCGGCGCGGCAATCGAACATCCGGCCACCTGGCACAGGCTGACCAGCAAGGGCCGCAGCGCCGGAACTTGCGCCGCCAGGGGGTTGCGCTGGTAGAGCAAGAACTGCAACCCCAGCAGCACAGGCAGCAGCACAAGCAAAGTCCAGGCCACAAACCGCAGCCAGGGCCGGTTCCAGCGGGCCCGGCGCTGGGCCTGGCGCACAAAGCTGGGGGGCGGCACATCGTCCTGTCCCGCAGCATCGAACGGGGGATCGGCCAGATCGAGCCGAACGTCGGCGTCCGCCGCACCGTCCGGGTCTGCCGCCAGGGCGGCGGGCGCCATTTCCTCGGGGGTCAAGGTGACGGTGAAATCGTCCGCCACCGCAGGCAGGGACGGTTCTCCCTCCAAACCATCCGCAGCCCATGCTTGCGCTGCTGGCGGGGATGGCTCCAGCGCCGGTTCAACCTTCGGGGGGGAAGATGACAGCCGTTCCGGGAAAAATTCTGGCTCTGGCTCTGGCTCTGGCTCTGGCTCTGGCTCTGGCTCTGGCTCTGGCTCTGGCTCTGGCTCTGGCTGGGATTCGGGCACCCGAACCGGCTCCGGTTTTAGTTCCAGTTCCGGGACAAACTCGGGTTCGGGTTCGGGTTCGGGTTCGGACACAAACTCCGGCTCCGGCTCCGGCTCCGGCTCCGGCTCCGGCGCAGGTTCAGGCTGCGGCTGATCGGCCATTGGCGGCACCACAGGGGCTAGTGGCGCCGTCGGGGGTTCCACTGGCGGCACTTCCTGCAACGCAGCGGCGGCATCGAACACTTCCTGGCAACGCCCGCAGCGCACCCAGCCATCGGAGATGCGCAGTTGGTCGGGCACGACCCGGAACCGGGTTCCGCAGGAGGGGCAGCAGGTGATCAAGCTCATGGCCCGGCGATTGTAGAAGCTGCCGCAGGCATCCTCAGTATCCCCGTCACACCCGCGCAGAGATCGTCAACACGCTCTTACGGGCGCTGTGCGGTCATCAGCACCCAGCCGTCTTCGCTGTCGGCCACCTGCAGGGGCAGGTAGGGGGCGTAGGCGTCGATGAGTTCCTCGGTCTGGCGCTCCAGAATGCCGGCCAGCACCAGGTGACCGCCCGCCTGGACATGGCTGCACAGCAGCGGGGCCAGCACTTTCAGCGGCGTGGCCAGGATGTTGGCCAGCACGGTCTGGTACTGGCCGCTGGCCTGGTCGGGCAGCCCGGCGTGCAGCTGCACGTGGTTGGCCTGGGCGTTGAGCTGGCAGGAGGTGACGGCATCGGGGTCGATGTCCACCGCGTCGATGGCCTGCGCCCCGAACTTGGCCGCGCCGATGGCCAGGATGCCCGAGCCGCAGCCGTAGTCCAGCACGCGGCCCAGGCTGCCCGCGCTCTGGCGGGCAATCCAGCGCAGGCACATGCGCGTGGTGGGATGGGTGCCGGTGCCGAAGGCCAGGCCGGGGTCCAGGCGGATGCTGACCTTCGCGGCCTCGGGCAGTTCGTGCCAGGTGGGCACGATCCAGAATTCGGGCGTGATGTCCACCGGCTGGAATTGCGCCTGCGTCAGCCGCACCCAGTCCTGCTGTTGCAGGGGCTGGATGCCCAGCACTTCGCAGCCGGCGAAGAAATCCTGCAGGGCCAGCAGCCGCGCGGCTTCGTCGGCACCGGCGCGTTCCTGGAACAGGGCGGTGATGCGGCTGCGGTTCCAGCCGTCCTTGGGGGCGGGCATCCCGGGTTCGCCGAACAGGGCCTGCTCGGCGTCGGTGTGTGCGTCCATGTCCTCGACCGAGACGCTCAGGGCATCGAGCGCGTCCAGCGCGTCGCTTACGTCTTCCACCTGTTCTTGGGGGCACATCAGGATCAGCTCAAACATGGCCGGGGCTTTCTATAACGTTAATAGCTATCACCGCTTGCCATTCAATGGTTTCAGAATCATTCAACCCTGAAATCCAATGATAGCAAGCGGTGATAGCTATGTTTTCTGGTGTTTTTGTCGGAATGGGAACGGCATCAGCGCTTGCGCTGCTCCAGCCAATGCTCCAGGTAGTGGATGTTGGTGCCGCCTTCGGCAAAGCCGGCATCGACCATCAGCTCCTGGTGCAGGGGCACGTTGGTCTTGATGCCTTCGATCACCACTTCGGACAGCGCCGTGCGCATCCGCGCCATGGCCTGTTCGCGCGTATCGCCGTAGACGATGAGCTTGCCGATCATCGAGTCGTAGTTGGGCGGCACGAAGTAGTTGTTGTAGACGTGCGAGTCCACGCGCACGCCGGGGCCGCCGGGCATGTGCCACATCGTCACCCGCCCGGGCGAGGGGATGAACTTGAACGGGTCTTCGGCGTTGATGCGGCACTCGATGGCGTGGCCGCGCATCTGCGCGTTGATCTGGCGCTGGGTGAAGGGCAGCTTCTCGTCGGCGGCGACCATGATCTGCGTTTTCACGATGTCCACGCCGGTGATCAGCTCGGTCACGGGGTGCTCGACCTGCACGCGGGTGTTCATCTCGATGAAGTAGAACTCGCCGTTCTCGTACAGGAACTCGAAGGTGCCTGCACCGCGATAGCCGATTTTCTTGCAGGCCGTGACGCAGCGCTCGCCCACCTTCTCGATCAGGCGGCGCGGAATGCCGGGGGCCGGGGCTTCCTCGATCACCTTCTGGTGGCGCCGCTGCATGGAGCAATCGCGCTCGCCCAGGTAGACGGCGTTCTTGTGCTTGTCGGCCAGAATCTGGATTTCGATGTGGCGCGGGTTCTGCAGGAATTTCTCCATGTAGACCGCCGGGTTGCCGAAGGCCACCTGCGCCTCGGCCTTGGTCATCTGCACGGCATTGACCAGGGCCGCTTCGGTATGCACCACGCGCATCCCGCGCCCGCCGCCGCCGCCAGCGGCCTTGACGATGACCGGGTAGCCGATGGACTTGGCAATGCGGCGAATGTGCGCCGGGTCGTCCGGCAGCTCGCCCTCCGAGCCGGGCACGCAGGGCACGCCCGCCTTGATCATGGCCTGCTTGGCCGACACCTTGTCGCCCATGATGCGGATGGATTCGGCGGTGGGGCCGATGAACTGGAAGCCGCTTTGCTCGACACGCTCGGCAAAGTCGGCGTTCTCGGCCAGGAAGCCGTAGCCGGGATGGATGGCTTCGGAGTCCGTCACCTCGGCCGCCGAGATCAGCGCCGGCATGTTCAGGTA
The DNA here is from genome assembly GCF_042654765.1 of Comamonas nitrativorans. Lineage (NCBI taxonomy): Bacteria > Pseudomonadati > Pseudomonadota > Betaproteobacteria > Burkholderiales > Comamonadaceae > Comamonas > Comamonas nitrativorans. The sequence continues at coordinate 123,840 of NZ_JBHSEW010000009.1, forward strand.
GGACAGCGGCGAGGGCGCGGGGCCGATACACACGGCCTCGTCGGCCAGCTTGACGTATTTGGCATCGCGGTCGGCTTCGGAATACACCATGACCGCCTTGATGCCCATTTCGCGGCACGCACGCTGGATGCGCAAGGCAATCTCACCGCGGTTGGCCACCAGGATTTTTTTAAACATGAAAGAAGGCTCCTCGTTGTTTCGCGCCCGCAGCGGGGCGAGTTCGTCCTGCACGACGCTGACGCCATCGACGATGATTTCCGTGCTGGCGCCCACGACAGTGAACGGTGACGATTACTCGATCACGAACAGCGGTTGGCCGTATTCGACCGCCTGGCCGTTTTCCGCCAGCACGCGGGTGACGGTGCCGGACTTGTCGGCCTCGATCTCGTTGAGAATCTTCATGGCCTCGATGATGCACAGCACGTCGCCTTCCTTGACCTGGGCGCCGATCTCGATGAACGGCTTGGCGCCGGGGCTGGAAGCGCGGTAGAAGGTGCCCACCATGGGCGACTTGACCTGGTGGCCGGTGGCGGCGGCCGCCGGGGCCGGCAGTTCCGCCACGGGGGCGGCAGCAGCGGGCGCAGCCGCCGGTGCGGGGGCCGCAGCCACGGGAGCGGCAGCGACGAACTGCTGCACGACGCCAGCGCTTTTGACGATGCGGACTTTGCCCTCGGCCTCGGTGATTTCCAGCTCCGAGACATTGGACTCGGACACCAGGTCGATGAGGGTTTTGAGTTTACGCAGATCCATGAAAGCTCCAACAGCTAAAGACTGAACAAGGGCGCGAATGTACCTTAATTTAGGCCTTTTGCGTTCTTCGGTAGCTATTTTCAATCAACGTCATTGTGGAATTTTTCTATGACGGTGCGTTGTTGCAGACCTTTGTCGCTATCTGCTGCTAAACGGCAGCGGCCCAGCGCTGCAGGATTTCTTCGGAGAAGGCACCGATTCTACGCTGCCTAAGCTGCCCGGCCCCATCGAACAGCAGGGAAAACGGCAGCCCCCCATTGCTGTTGCCCAGGGTGCGGGTCACGGCCACGCCGCCGGTTTCGGCGATCACCACCGGGTAGGCCAGCGGCTGGCGCTGCAACCAGCGGGTAACGCTGGCGGCCCTGTCCGCCGCGATACCCAGCACGCGCACGCCCTGGCGGCCCGCCTGGCCTTGCGCCTGGGCAAAGCGGTCGAGCAGCGGCAGCTCCTCCACGCACGGCGGGCACCAGGTGGCCCAGAAGTTCACCAGCAGCGGCTGGCCCCCCCGGTACTGGCGCAAAGCGACCATTTCCCCGGTGGCGGTGGGCCATTGCTGCGCCCAGAAGGCATCCAGGGCGGCGTCCAGCTCGGCCCTGGGGCGCAGGTATTGCCATGCCCCGATGCCCGCGCCGGCCGTCACGGCGACGCCGCCAGCGGCCAGCAGCCAGTGGCGGCGCGAGGTCGATGGGTTGGTTTTTTCTACGGTCATGGTTCCTCCGGTTCGGCCAGCAAGGTTTGCAAGGCGTGCATGTCCCCCCGGGGGCTGCGGCCCTGGCTGTCGGGCTTCAAGGCGCCGCGCAGCTCGTCAAAATCATGGATTAGCAGGTGCACGCCCACCATCTCGCCCAGCGGCTGGCACAGGCTGTGGATGCTCAGGGCATCGACCAACGCCCCCTTGAAACCGGGCACCTGACTGACGTCAAAGCGCACCTGGCGGTCGATCAGGGCAATTTCTGCCGATTTGGGGTCATCACAGAACAATTGCAGGTAAATATCCGACAACCGCGTGGCCGTACCGCGCCAGACGGCGCCGGTCAGGTGCGGGCGAAAGTCCTGCAACCGCTGCATCCACACCAGCGCCAGCTCGCGCAGCGCCCGCAGCTCCTGCGGCTGGGTGTCGGCGCAGAACAGCGCCAGGTAGTCGCGCACCACGTCTTCAAGCAAAGCGTTGTCCGGCAAGGCCGTGCGCACGGGCAGGCCCAGCTGCTTGACGGCGCGGCGCTTGGCCGCGCCCCACTCCAGCCCTTCTTCGACGATCAGGCGGGCGGCAGTCTCGGCAATTTCCAGGCTGCAATCCTGGTGTCTGGCAGTACGCATAACGGCCAAGGGTATCAGAACGTATTCACTGCCTCGGCGTAAACCCGTAATGGAGGCAGTCAGGATCGTGCGTGCTTGCGCCGCCACGCCCAGGGCGGCGTCGGCCTGGCGGTTTGCCACAGACCGGCACGGCGGGCGCGGGCCTCCTGCTCGGCCCACCGATAAGCGGCGGCATCGGCAGCGCTTTGCTCCTTGGCATAGGCGCGGTACCACCAGGCCAGCCCCCGGGTGAGCTGGGCGTGCCCGGCATCCAGCGTCAGGGGGCACCTGGCGGCACGGCAGCCGGGGTCGGCCACCATGACCTTGCCCAGCCAGCGCCCGTAGCGGTCGCGCTGCTGAAGGATCACCTTGACCTGCTGGCCGAACACCAGATCGGACAGCGATTGCTTGGACTTGCGGCCAAAAGCCTGGCGCAGCTCGGGCGCATCGACGCCTTGCAGGCGGATTTTGTGGCGCTTTTTGCGGGCATCCAGCACCGTGACGGTATCGCCATCGGCCACGCCGACGACCTTGCCGTGCAAGGTGCCCGCCGCCTGCACGGCACACGCGGCCAGCAGCAGCCAGATGGCCAACCCCAGGCGCATGCGCCTATCGCTCAACAACTTCTGCAAACTTTCCCGACTTTCTTTTTTAATACGCCCTTAATACACCCGCCCGCCCTTGAGCATGGCGTGCTGGCGCCGCTGCAAACCGGCCTGGCTGGCCAGCTTGTCCAGCATGGGTGCGGCATGGGCATGGGTGATGGCCAGGCCCAGCGCGTCGGCGGCGTCCGGGCCGGGCAGGCCGGGCAGGCGCAGCATGTGCTGCACCATGGCCTGGATTTGCGCCTTGGCGGCGCGGCCATTGCCGGTCATGGCCTTCTTCATCTGCAAGGCGGTGTATTCGGCCACGGCCAGATCGTGCGCCACCAGCGCCGTCAGGGCCGCGCCGCGTGCCTGCCCGAGCAGCAGGGTGGACTGCGGATTGACGTTGACGAACACGATCTCCACCGCCGCCACGCTGGGCTGGTAGCACTGCACGACTTCGCCCAGGCTTTGAAAAATAATTTTCAGCCGCCCCGGCAAATCCCCCAGCTCGATCCCCGGAGTGCGCGTGGTGCGGATGGTGCCGCTGGCCACGTACTGCAACTGCCGCCCCTGGCAGTCGATGATGCCAAAGCCGGTGGTCTGCAAGCCGGGGTCGATGCCAAGGATTCTCATAAAAGTGAGCTGGTTGCGCTGATGAATAAACAGTTTCAATAATAAAACCATCTGAAAACAAGATAATCCATGCGGAAACAGCTATTGTTTTCGATAGTTCACGGAATCGCCGTGGCCGCCATGCGCCGGGCAATCGCCTGCGCCCGCTGGTGCAGGTAGGGCGATTGCAGGTGGTTCTGGAAATAGCGCGGGCGCGGCAGCATGACCGCCAGACGGGCCGCCTCCAGCGTGGTGAGCTGGCTGGCCGGTTTCCTGAAGTAATGCTGCGCCGCCGCCTGGGCGCCGAAAATGCCCTGACCCCATTCGGCATGGTTCAGGTACAGCTCCAGGATACGGCGTTTGTCCAGCAATTGCTCCAGCAGAAACGTCAGCACCAGCTCCTGGCCCTTGCGCAGCAGGCTGCGCTCGCCCGAGAGCAGCAGATTCTTCGCCAGCTGCTGGGTAATGGTGGAGCCACCGTAGACCTTGGCCGGTCGGCTGCCCGGCTGGGCTTTGGCCTGCGCCTGCTGGTTGCGCTGCCAGGCTTTCTCGATCGCCTGCCAGCGCACGCCGTCATGTTCAGTGAACAAGTCGTCTTCTGCCGTCAAAACGGCTTTTTTCAGCGCCGGGGTGATCTGCGCGTAATCCACCCACTGCTGGCGCCAGGGCGTTGCCGCGCCCGACTGCCAGTGCTGCCAGAGCTGGCTGCGCTCGAACGCCGTCGATTGCGGCGCCCACCACGCCATCAGCGCGATGCGCAGCACGAAAAACAGTTGCAGCAACACCCCCGCCGCAATCACGGCCAGCAGCCAGCGCTCCAGGCCGGCAGTAAAAACTTTCAGCGCGGTCATGCCCCTTGCGCCAGTTGTGCCCGCAGCTCGGCCAGCACCTGGGCGGCGGGCGGCTGCACGCCGCGCCACAGGGCAAAAGCGGCTGCAGCCTGCTCGACCAGCATGCCCAGGCCGTCGCGGGCCACGGCGCCATGCTGCTGTGCCCAGGCCAGAAAGCCCTGTGCCGCCGGGCCGTACATCATGTCGTAGGCCAAAGCGCCGGGGCGCAGCGCCTGCGCGGCAATGGGCACGCCGCCGCCTTGCAGGCTGGCCGCCGTGGCGTTGATGACCACGGAAAAATCGCCCGCCAGCGCGGCCTGCTCCTGCACCGCCAGCGTCACCCCGGCGGCGCGGGCCAGCACCTGGTGGCGCAGCGCCAGGGCATCGACCTTGGCGCGGGTGCGGTTGCAAAGGGTGATGCTGCGCGGCCGCTGCTCGATCAGCGGCCCCAGCACGCCCGCTGCCGCGCCGCCCGCACCGACCAGCAGCACGTCGGCCCCGGCCAGCGCCACGCCGGCATTGCGCGTGATGTCGGCCACCAGGCCCAGGCCGTCGGTGTTGTCGGCGTGCATCTGCCCATCGGCCCCGATCACCAGGGTATTGGCCGCCCCGGCCAGTTCGACGCGCTGGCTGCGCGTTTGGGCGCAGGCCGCCGCCTCGTGCTTGAACGGCACGGTGACGTTGGCGCCCCGGCCACCTTCGGCAATAAAGTCACGCAAACTGTCGGCAAAACCCTCCAACGGGGCCAGACGCGCCTGGTAATCCAGGTTCTGCCCGGTCAGTTCGGCAAAACGCCGGTGAATCCAGGGCGAGCGGCTGTGGGCAATGGGGTGGCCGAAAACGCAGTAAAGATCGCAAGAGGTCATGGTGCTATCCAGGCTGTGGGGGGACGCCGATACAGGATGGGTTCATGGAGCCAATCCCCCGCAACGGCTGCCAACTGGTTCCAACAGGCACTAACGCACATTGGTTTGCAGCGTTTGTTCGCGGGTGAAGCTGAAGCGGGCCACCACGGCGATCTGGTCGGCCTGCGCTCGCATGGCAGGGCTGAACGGGCCGAAGGGGCCGGCGGCATAGGCAATGGCCTGGGCGCGGCGATCCAGGTCCGCATTGCCCGAGCTTTGCACGACTTCCGTCTCCAGCACGCGGCCATCGTAGTTGATGGTCAGCACCATGATGAGGTCGCCGTAGAGCTTGCGGCCCTGCGCCTCGGGGAAGTTTTCCGTGCCCTTGTCCTCGACCTTGTGGCGCAGGGCGTCGTAGTAGACGGCATAGGCGGCCTCCTGCGTGGCCGGGCTGATGTAGCGCTTTTTCGGGCGGGCGTTTTCTTCGTTGATGCGCTTTTCCAGCTCGGCCAGCTGCTTGAGCAGCTGCTTGCGCCTTTGCTCCTGCTGCTCGCGGGCCTGTTGCTGCGCCGCTTCGCGCGGGTCGTATTCCGGCAGGCTGTCCAGGCGCTTGCGCAACTGCGTCAGCAGCGTGGCCTGCTGCTGTTGCAGGGCATCGAGCTGGCGCTGGCGCTCTTCGAAATCGTCGCCGATGCTGGTCAGCGCCGAATACGGCAGCGGGCTGGTCGCCCGCCCCTGGGCCACGTCGCCGCCCCCGGCCAGATTCGCCTGGGCGATGGCCTGGGCTTTTTCCGGGCGCTCCTGGCTCTGGGCATTGACCAGGATGACCTCCAGCGGCGTGTCCTGGAACACCCGGTTGAACTGCTGCGGCGCAACGAACCGCACCGTCAGCAGCACGGCATGGACGGCCAGCGAGACGATCAGCGCAATGGCCAGGGGAGAGGCGGTTTTTTTCACGGGGTGGAATTATCGGCGCTCTGCGCCTCGTTCATGTCCACGGCGATGGCGATGGGGCCGGCGGTGACTTCCTCGCCCTCGCTCCCGTCCTCGTCGTCCAGCGGCGCATCGTCGCCGGGGTCGTGCGGGTCGTCCAGGCGGGCGGTGACGGTGCCGTGGATGTCCAGGCTGATCAGATCGACCTGCCCCAGCCTGACACGCACCCGCGCCCCCCGGCCCATGCCCTGGGCGCCCAGCACGTTGACCACCAGCGGCAAGGTGTCGGCCCGCACCAGGGCGCCGCCTGCGGCATCGTCGCGGATCAGGGCGCCGTCGATCTCGGTGATCTGGTTCTGCTCCAGGTATTTCAGCGTCCAGAAGCGCTCCATCCCGGCCTGGTAGCCGTTGTAGGCGCCATAGGTGGCCTCGAAGCTGCTGATGATGGAGAACAGATCGGCATCCTTGGGCTTGAACGGCGCAGCCAGCGCCGCCGTGGCGCCGTGGCGGGCGCAGGCAATCACCTGCCACTGGTTCACCAGATCGACGTAGCGGCGCAGCGGCGAGGTGGCCCAGGTGTAGCACTTGACGCCCATGCCCGCGTGCGGCAGCGCCTTGGTGGACATGCGCACCTTCACCCCCGGGGCCATGCTGGCCTGGCTGCGGTAGATGCCGGGCACGCCGTAATCGGCCAGCATCTGGCCCCAGGTGCTGTTGGCGACGATGGCCGCCTCGGCCACGATCAAGTCCAGCGGGGCGCCGCGCTTGCGCGTGGTGATCTGCACGGTTTCGCTGCCCTCGGGGGCGTTCTTGCCGTTGCCGTCCAGGCGGAAGGTGTAGTCCGGGCGGCTGAAGTTTTCCGGCTTGCCGCGCACCGTTTCGCGCTGGGCCTTGAGGTGCCGGGCCAGTTTATGCAGAAACGATAGCTCCTGCCACACGTCTTTCAAGGATTGCGGGATGTTTTCTAGCTGAATCTGGCTTGTATCCTGCGCAAGATGCTCCTCGGTTACGATGTGATCAAGCTGGTCATGGCGGAAGTTGTGCGCCACGGGCACGCGCTCCAGGCGGGTGGTTTTCTCCAGCACCTCCAGGCTGGCCTCGTCGTAGGTGACGTACAGCGACACCGCCGGGTTGGCGCGGCCCGCATCCAGGGTGTAGATCTGCACCACCTCGTCGGGCAGCATGGTGATCTTGAAGCCGGGCATGTACACCGTCGAAAGGCGCTGGCGGCCCAGCTTGTCCAGCTCGGAACCCGGCGCAATCGCCAGCCCCGGCGCGGCGATGTGGATGCCCACCGTCACCTTGCCGCTGCCCAGCCCGGTCACCGACAAGGCGTCGTCGATTTCGGTGGTCTGCGAATCGTCGATGGAATACGCCTGCACGGCAGCCAGCGGCAAATCCTCGGGCGGCTGGGGCGCCTGCAACGCGGGAAAGCCCGTACCCTTGGGAAAGTTGTCCAGCAAGAAGCGCTGCCAGTGGAACTGGTAGGCCGAGGCAATCGCCCCCGCCTGCTGCAACAGTTGCAGCGGCGCCTGCTGCGCCTGGCGGCTGGCCTCGACCACGGCCTTGTATTCCGGCGCGTTCTTGTCGGGCCGGAACAGAATCTTGTAGAGCTGCTCCTGAATCGGCGCCGGGCAGCGGCCACCGACCAGCTCCCCGACCCAGGCGTCGATCTGCGCCTGGAGCTGCTTTTTCTTCTCGATCGCCGCCAGCGCCTGCTGCACGATCTCTGCCGGGGCCTTCTTGAACCGCCCCTTGCCCGCGCGGCGGAAATAGTGCGGGGCGCCGAACAGCGCCAGCAGCATCGCCGCCTGCTCGATCAGGCTGGCGTTCTCGGAAAAGTAGTCCCGCGCAATCTCGGCAAAGCCGAACTCGGCCTCGGGGGCAAATTCCCAGGCCAGGTCCAGCTCTACCTCGGCAGCCAGAGCCTGCGCCTGGGCCAGCAGCTCGGCAGGGCCGGGTTTGTCGAATTTGAGCAGGATGTTGGCGGCCTTGGCCTTGACCCGCTTGCCCGAGTCCAGCTCGATTTGGGAGGAGGCATCGGCCTCCGACAGGATGCGACCGGCGAAAAATTTGCCGGCGTCTTCAAACAGTGCGTGCATGGGGCCGGATTGTCCCACGGCGCCTGGGTGCAACGGCAAATCCTGCGCGGCAATTCACGCCAGGTCGAGAAACGCCATCAGCACCGGCAGATGCCGGGCAAAGTCGCTGATGGCATGGTCGCCGCCCTCGACGATGTGCTGCTGCGCCTGCGGGTAGCGCTGCACCATGTCGCGCCAGTTCAGCACCTCGTCGCCGGTGCAGAAAATGCCCAGCTCCGGCCCGGCCGGGGGCTGGTCGCGGGTGGACAGGGCACGCAGCTCGTCGATGTATTCGGCGCGGAAGAAGATGGCTTCCTCCGGGTTGTGCCACTGGGGCTGGGTGCCGATGTATTGCGCCAGGGTCTGGTCAGGAAAAACGGCGGGGTTGAGCAAGGCGCTTTTGCAGCGCTTGCGCTGCGCCACATGGCTGGCGTAGTAGCCGCCGAGCGAGGAGCCGACCACCGCCATGCTCGCCCCCGGCCAGTCGGCCACCGCAGCCAGCACCTGCTGCATGGCCTGGGCAGGCGAGGCGGGCAGCTGCGGGCACAGCCAGACCACCCGGGGATGGTGGCGCCGCACATGGTCGGCCACCATGCGGGCCTTGGCCGATTGGGGGGAGGAGCGAAAACCGTGCAGATAGAGCAAATGGGTCGTGGACATAGGACAAAGCGGCAAGTTAGCACCGGATAATGGCGGGTTATGCCCGCTGAATTTGACAAGCCTTCCCTGCTGCAACGCATTGTGCCCATGTTCCTGGGCTTTGACTGGGTGTTGCTGCTGCTGATCGCCCTGCTTGCCGGCCTGGGCCTGCTGGCGATGTATTCCGCCGGCTACGACCATGGCACGCGCTTTGTCGACCATGGGCGCAACATGCTGCTGGCGGGGGGGATTCTGTTCGTGGTGGCGCAGGTTCCGCCGCAGCGCATCATGCTGGCCGCCGTGCCGCTGTACGGGCTGGGCGTGGCGCTGCTGGTGGCGGTGCTGCTGTTCGGCATCACCAAGAAGGGGGCGCAGCGCTGGGTGAACGTCGGGGTGGTGATTCAGCCGTCCGAGCTGCTGAAAATCGCCATGCCGCTGATGCTGGCGTGGTGGTTCCAGCGCCGCGAGGGGCTGACCCGGGCGGGCGACTTCGTCATCGCCTTCGGCCTGCTGGCCGTGCCCACGGCGCTGATTCTCAAGCAGCCCGACCTGGGCACCTCCCTGCTGGTACTGGCCTCGGGGCTGGCGGTGATCTTTTTTGCCGGGCTGTCCTGGAAGCTGGTGCTGCCACCGGTGCTGCTGGGCGCCATCGGCATCGCCCTGCTGATCTGGAATGCCGACCAGCTCTGCACCGACGGCGTGAGCTGGTACTTCCTGCACGACTACCAGCGCACCCGCGTCTGCACCCTGCTCGACCCGATGCGCGACCCGCTGGGCAAGGGCTTTCACATCATCCAGGGGATGATCGCCATCGGCTCGGGCGGCGTGTGGGGCAAGGGCTTCATGGCGGGCACGCAGACCCACCTGGAATTTATCCCCGAGCGCACGACGGACTTCATCTTTGCGGCGTTTTCCGAAGAATTCGGCCTGGCCGGCAACCTGACGCTCATCGCCGGCTTCGTCCTGCTGGTGTGGCGGGCGCTGGCGATTGCGCTGAAGGCCAACACGCTGTTCGGCCGCCTGATGGCAGCGGCGGTGGCGGTGATCTTCTTTACCTACGCCTTCGTGAACATGGGCATGGTCAGCGGCATCCTGCCCGTGGTGGGCGTGCCCCTGCCCTTTGTCAGCTACGGCGGCACGGCCATGGTCACGCTGGGGCTGGCACTGGGCATCCTGATGTCGATTGCCCGCGCCCAGCGTCTGGCACGGCGGGCCGCGCGACGCAGTCTTTAACTAAGAACGTAAACACGTTCTAACTACAATCCATCCCCATGATTGCACGCGAACCCACGATTGAGCGCCTGGCCACGGCCCGGCAGTTGCTGCTGGAACCCTTCGGTCTGGACGAAAGCCACCTGGCGCAGGCGCTGGCCGCCATCCGCGCCCATGCGGTGGACGATGCCGACCTGTACTTCCAATACACCCGCGCCGAAGGCTGGAGCCTGGAGGAAGGCATCGTCAAGACCGGCTCCTTCTCCATCGACCAGGGCGTAGGCGTGCGGGCCGTCAGCGGCGAGAAAACCGCTTTTGCCTATTCGGACGACATCTCCCTGCCCAGCCTGATGGACGCGGCCCACACTGTGCGGGCCATCGGCGCAGCAGGCAAAAGCGCCAAGGTGCGCATCCCCAAAACCAAGGTGGCCCCCAGCCGCAGCCTGTACCCGGCACTCGACCCCATCGCCACCCTGGGCAGCACCGACAAGGTGGAACTGCTGGGCAAGGTCGAAGCCCTGGCCCGCGCCCAGGACCCGCGCATCGTGCAGGTCATGGCCGGGCTGGCCAGCGAATACGACGTGGTGCTGGTGGCCCGCGCCGACGGCACCCTGGCAGCCGACGTGCGCCCGCTGGTGCGCCTGTCCGTCACCGTGATTGCCGAACAGGGCGGGCGGCGCGAGGTCGGCTCGTCCGGCGGCGGCGGGCGTTTTGGCCTGGCCTACTTCGACGACGTGCTGATTGCCGACTACGTGGGCGAAGCCGTGCGCCAGGCGCTGACCAACCTGGACGCCCGCCCCGCCCCGGCGGGCGAGATGACGGTGGTGCTGGGTTCCGGCTGGCCCGGCGTGCTGCTGCACGAGGCCGTGGGCCACGGGCTGGAGGGCGACTTCAACCGCAAAGGCTCCAGCGCCTTCAGTGGCCGCATCGGCCAGCGCGTCGCCGCCAAGGGCGTGACGATTCTGGACGACGGCACCCTGCCCGACCGGCGCGGCTCGCTCAACATCGACGACGAAGGCCACGCCACCCAGGCCAACGTGCTGATCGAGGACGGCATCCTGAAAAACTACATGCAGGACGCGCTCAACGCCCGCCTGATGGGCGTCAAGCCCACCGGCAACGGCCGGCGCGAAAGCTACGCCAGCCTGCCGCTGCCGCGCATGACGAATACCTACATGCTCGGCGGCGACAAGGACCCGCGCGAAATCGTCGCCAGCATCAAGAAAGGGCTGTACGCCACCAACTTCGGCGGCGGGCAGGTGGACATCACCAGCGGCAAGTTCGTCTTCTCGGCCAGCCAGGCGTTCTGGGTGGAAAACGGCAAGATTCAATACCCCGTCAAGGGCGCGACCCTGGTCGGCAACGGCCCGGAGTGCATGAAAAAAGTCAGCCTGATCGGCAACGACATGCGCCTGGACAGCGGCGTAGGCACCTGCGGCAAGGAGGGCCAGAGCGTACCCGTGGGCGTGGGCCAGCCCACCATGCGCATCGACGGGCTGACCGTGGGCGGCACGGCTTGATGTTTTGATAGCTTCTGGCGCTTACCCAGCAAGGGTTTCAAGCCATTTTTATTAAAAAAAGGGACGCTGGAAGCGTCCCTTTTTGCATGTCCGCATGGTGCGGCGGCAAGTGTTACTTCCTGTCCGCTTCGGCGGCCTTGGCGCGTTCGGCAACACCCTGGGCCTTGAGCTGTTCGGCCATCTGACGCTGCTTCTCGACCAGCGGCGGGAAGGGGCCGAAGCGGTGCTGGTCGGCGGGCGCCCCCAGCAGGTAGGGCGGGAAGGCAGAGTCCACCGGCTTGTTCCAGCGGGCAGGGAAGTCCACTTCCAGGTTCGCCTTCACCGGGCGGGGCTTGGACAGCATGTAGGCCGACACGTCATAGGCCTCGTCGTCGGTGAGCTGCGGCGCATCGAAGCTGGTGCCCTGCGGCATGTTGTGCTTGACGAAGCGCGTCGCCATCGCCAGGCGGTTCATGCCCGCGCCGTTGTTGAAGGTGTCGTTGCCCCACAGCGGCGGAAAGATGTAGCCCTGCGCATCGCCCGGCTGGCCGGCCCGCACGCCCTGGCCGTCCGGGCCGTGGCAGACGGAACACTTGGCCTCGTACACCTTGGCACCGGCCTCCAGATCGGCGCGGCGGTTGGGCATCTTGCTTTGCACCATGCCTGCGCCCTCGACGGTGGCGCCCACCGGAATGCCGCGTGACAAAAAGGAGATGTAGGTGACAAAGGCCTTCATCTCGCGCGAATCCAGCGGCAACGGCTGGCCGCTCATGCTGCGTTCCATGCAGCCATTGACGCGCTCTTCGACGGTGCTGATATCGTCCTCGCGGCCCCGGTACTGCGGGAAGGTGGCGCTCACTCCCGTCCACGGCATGGCAAAGGGCTTGGTCGCCGCCTGCTGGTGGCAGGAGGCGCAGGCCAGGTTGTTGCCGGCATAGCGCTTGCCCACGTTCAGCACCTCCGGCCCGATGTGGGCAAAGGTGCGCGTGGTCAGCGCATGACCGTACTGCACCAGGTCCTTGTAGTGGCCGGGGGGCAGTTGCTCGATGTCAGGCACGGCATGGTCTGCCAGCTTGACGGTCATGGAAGTGTCGGCGGCCAGGGCGGGGCTGGCGCCCAGCAGGGCGGACAGGCCGGCGAGAAGGAAGGTGAAGGTGGTACGGGGTTTCATCATGACCCTATCGTAAGAAGGGTCGTTCTGGCCGCCCATTCTCTCCATCGGTGACGAACCTAGCCGGAACAGGCTAGGGGATGCGCCCACGCCAGGATGGCCGCCGCCTGCTCCCTATACTTTTTGCATGTGCAACCCGGGTATTTCCACACTGCAACGGCAGGCAGCCGCCTGGCTGCTGGGCCTGGCCGCGCTGCTGGCACCCGCCGCGCAGGCGCAGCCAGGCGCCACCGTGCGCCTGGGCGCTTTGTCCGTGCTGGCCGATGACGACACCCAGCGCCAGTGGCAGCCGCTGGCCCAGGGCTTGCAGGCGGCTTTGGGCCGGCCCGTGCATCTGCAAACGCACGATCTGGCCGCGCTGGAGGCCGCCGTGGCCCGGGGGGCGGTGGATTTCGTCGTTACCAACCCCGGCCATTACGTCGCGCTGGAGGCACGGCATGGCGCGGCCCGCATCGCCACCCTGTCCGCTGCGCAGGGCGACCCGGCCCATGCCGTCGGCTCGGCCGTCGTGGTGCGGGCCGAAACCGCTGGGGCCGCGCCTGCGGCCCTGGCCGATCTGCACGGCTGGCGCGTCGCCGCCGTGGCCGAAGAGGCCTTTGGCGGCTACCAGCTGGCCGCCGCAGCCTGGCTGGCGCAGGGCGTGGACGCCGAAGAAGGCGGACTGCGGCGCAGCTTCACCGGCTATCCCATGCAGCGCGTGGCCCAGGCGGTGCTGACCGGACAGGCCGATGCCGGCATCCTGCGCACCTGCCTGCTGGAGCAGTGGGAGCGCCAGGGCATCGTCCCCGCCGGAGCGCTGCACGTGGTGCCCGCATTGGCCACAGGGCAGGCGCCGGCGCAGCGGCCGACCTGCCGCACCTCCACCCCGCTCTACCCCGGCTGGGCCTTTGCCGCGCTGCCCGGCACCGCACCCGAGCTGTCGCGCCAGGTGCTGCTGGCCTTGCTGGCCCAGCCCGACGGCGCTGGCGATGCCCTGGGCGATGGCTTTGGCGGCGCCTGGACGGTGCCTGCCGACTACCAGCCCGTGCATGACGTGCTGCGCCAGCTCCAGGTCGAGCCGTATGCCTTTTTACGCGCCACCCGCCTGCAGGCCCTGCTGCGCCGCTACTGGGGGTGGGCGGCGGCCCTGCTGGCGCTGACGCTGGCAGGCACGGCCTACCTGCTGCGCGTGGAAGTGCTGGTCAAGCGCCGCACGGCGGAGCTGACGCACAGCCTGCACGAACGCGAGCGCCTGGCGCAGCAGAACGCCCGGCACCAGGAGGCGCTGGGCCATCTCTCGCGCCTGTCCATCCTGGGGGAGCTCTCGGCCATGCTGGCGCATGAGCTGACCCACCCGCTGGCCACCATCGGCAACTACGCCGCCGGCCTGCGCCGCCGTGCCGCCCAGGGCAATCTGGCCCCGCAGGCGCTGGAGCAGGCCTTGCAGGACATCGCCCAGGAAAGCGAACGCGCCGCCCGCGTCATCGACAGCGTGCGTGCCCTGGCCCGCAAGCGCGTGCCGGAGCGCGAAGCCATCGCCCCCCAGACCCTGGCCCGGCAGGCGCTGGCCCTGCTGGGCGGCGGGCACGGCAGCCCGGACATCCGCCTGCGCTGCGCCCCCGGCGCCGACCGGCTGCGCGTGCGCGGCGATGCCCAGCAACTGCTGCAAGTGCTGATCAACCTGCTGCAAAACGCCCGCGACGCGCACCGGCTGGCCGGGAGCGATGCCCGGCAGCCCATCGACCTGGAAATCGGCAGCGAAAACGACAATGAAAGCGACAACGAAAGCGGCCAACTGGCCCTGGCCGTCCGCGACCACGGCCCGCCCCTGCCGCCGCAGGCCCAGGCGCTGCTGTTCACCCCCTTTCACACCACCAAGCCCGACGGGCTGGGCCTGGGCCTGTCCATCAGCCGGGGCATTGCCGAGGCCCACGGCGGCGCCCTGCACGCCCGGCCCGTGCCCCTGGCCGAAGGCGGCGGCATGCGCATGGTGCTGCTGCTGCCGCTGGCCGACCTGCCGCCGCCCGCCTCCCCCAGTCCCACCAGCCCGCCCGCCGAGGATTTGCCCGCATGACCGCTGCCCCCGCCCCCCGCATTCACGTCGTGGATGACGATGCCAACTTCCTGCGCTCCCTGCTGTTCCTGCTGCAAGGGCTGGGCTTCGACGCCGTCGGCTACCCCACGGCGGAAGACTTCCTGCACGCCGCGCCCGTGCCTGCGCCCCAGGGCTGCTGCCTGCTGCTGGACATCCGCATGCCGCGCATGAGCGGGCTGGAGCTGCAACGGCGCCTGCACGCGCAGCCGGAAATGCCCATCGTCTTCATGACCGGCCACGGCGACGTCGATCAGGCCGTGCAGGCGCTGCGCGGCGGCGCGGCGGACTTTCTGCAAAAACCGTTCAGCGAGCAGACCCTGCTGGACGCCCTCAACCGCGCCGTCACCGCCAGCGTTCAGGCCCAGCGCCAGCAGGCCCGGCAGGCCCAGGCGCTGGCGGTACTGCAACGCCTGTCCCCGCGCGAGCGCGACGTGGCCCGCCTGCTGGCCCTGGGCCACAGCAACAAGGAAGTGGCCCGACGGCTGGACATCAGCGACCACACCGTCCATGTCCACCGCCAGGGCATCACCCGCAAGACCGGCTCCGGCCACGCCGCCGACCTCGCCCGCCTCATCCTGCGTGCCGCGCCGCAGGAGCTGGAAGAAGGGATTTATTAAAAAAAGAAGCTTATTCCTCTTGTCATTGCTTGATTTCAAAATGTTTTATTTCTGAAATCATTCAATAACAATCGGAGGCAGCTCCTTTTAACAAAGCAAAGTCTCCACTCCCAGGCCGTGGCCCAGGCACGGGGCGCGGGCAGATGACGGAAACGATGGCTGCGTAAATCGCCATATTGCGCAACATTCTTGCGTTTTTCAGAAAAAAGTCAGATTTTTTGCCAATTTCGGCTTTTTCTTGCTCGAATAACGCAGTTTTATTGAAAACCAAAAACCCTTCATGTTGCATCGCAAGAAATGAAGTGCTACATTCGCCCGCTATGCAACAGGTGTTCAGCGCTTTTTACTTTTACTTTTGGTTCTCTATCCCAGG
The DNA here is from genome assembly GCF_042654765.1 of Comamonas nitrativorans. Taxonomy (NCBI): domain Bacteria; kingdom Pseudomonadati; phylum Pseudomonadota; class Betaproteobacteria; order Burkholderiales; family Comamonadaceae; genus Comamonas; species Comamonas nitrativorans. The sequence continues at coordinate 139,359 of NZ_JBHSEW010000009.1, forward strand.
CGGATGAGAGGCAAGCGCTCGCACACCCACGAACAGACCCTCGAAAGAACCGCCGAAGCTGAAAAGCCCGGCGGTTTTTTGTTTTCCACGATCACTTTTCTCAAACACAGAGGCAGACATGACCGCTCAATACTCCCCTCCCGGCGATACCTGGTACCGCAGTCCCGCCCCCAAAACTGGCCAGACTGACGACGAACGTATCAAGGACATCACCGTGTTGCCCCCTCCCGAGCATCTCATCCGCTTCTTCCCCATCCAAGGCACCCCTGCCGAGGCGCTGGTCAGCAACACCCGCCGCAGCATCCAGCGCATCATGCGCAACGAGGATGACCGCCTGCTGGTCATCGTCGGCCCCTGCTCCATCCACGACCCGCAAGCCGCGCTGGACTACGCCCGCCGTCTGGCCGACGTGCGCGAGCAGTACAAGGACACGCTGGAAGTGGTCATGCGCGTGTATTTCGAAAAACCCCGCACCACCGTGGGCTGGAAGGGCCTGATCAACGACCCCTACCTGGACGGCAGCTACCGCATCGACGAGGGGCTGCGCATCGCCCGCCAGTTGCTCATCGACATCAACCGCCTGGGCGTGCCGGCGGCCAGCGAGTTCCTGGACGTGATCTCGCCCCAATACATCGGCGACCTGATCTCCTGGGGCGCCATCGGCGCCCGCACCACCGAAAGCCAGGTGCACCGCGAGCTGGCCTCGGGCATCTCCGCGCCGATCGGCTTCAAGAACGGCACGGACGGCAACATCCGCATCGCCACCGACGCCATCCAGTCCGCCAGCCGGGGGCACCACTTCCTGTCCGTGCATAAAAACGGCCAGGTCGCCATCGTGAACACGGCGGGCAACCAGGACTGCCACGTCATCCTGCGCGGCGGCAAAACGCCCAACTACGATGCCGCCCACGTCGCCGCCGCCTGCGCCGACCTGGAAAAAGCCGGCCTGCCCGCCACGCTGATGGTCGATTGCAGCCACGCCAACAGCAGCAAGCAGCACGAGCGCCAGAAGGACGTGGCCGCCGACATCGCCGGGCAGATCGAGGGCGGCTCGCGCCAGGTGTTTGGCGTGATGCTGGAAAGCCATCTGGTCGCCGGGGCGCAAAAGTTCAGCGCCGGGCAGGACGACGTCTGCAAGCTGGCCTACGGGCAGAGCATTACCGACGCCTGCATCGGCTGGGGCGATACCGTCACGGTGCTGGAACAACTCTCGCACGCCGTACAAACCCGCCGGGAACGCGCCCGGGCGCCGGAAGCGGCCCTGGTGGAATAAACGCACCGCTTACCCACAAAAAAGACCCTCGCAAGGGTCTTTTTTGTGGGGAAACAGACCGGCCGCTTATTGCAGTTGGCCTTCTTCCTTGGCCTGGGCAGCGGCCTGCTGCTGCTCGTACAGGGCCTGGAAGTTGATTTCGGCCATGTGCACGGGCGGGAAGCCGGCACGGTTGATGATGTCGGCCACGTTGCCGCGCAGGTAGGGGTAGAGGATTTGCGGGCAGGAGATGCCGATGACGGTGTTCAGCTGCTCTTCCGGGATGCCACGGATTTCAAAGATGCCGGCCTGTTTGGCCTCGACCAGGAAGACGGTCTTGTCTTCGATCTTGGTCTGCACGGTCGCCATCACCGCCACTTCATAGATGCCGTCGGCCACGGGGGTGGCTTCCACACCCAGTTGGATATCCAGGCCGGGCTGCTCTTGCTCCAGCAGAATCGCGGGGGAGTTGGGCTGCTCCAGCGACAAGTCTTTCAGGTAGACGCGCTGAATTTGGAAAACGGGGGAGGTGGCTTGTTCGTCGGACATGAAAGGGTCGATCCAGTTCGGGGTTGAGAGAAGCCGGGGATTATGCCGCCCCGGCAGAAGGCGCCAGCGCCCGGCAGGCGCGGGTGCTGGCGCAGGCGTCAGCTATTGAGCAAAGGCAAAAGCCCGCCCTTGGCATCCAGCGCCATCAGATCGTCGCAGCCGCCTACATGGGTCGCGCCGATGAAGATTTGCGGCACGGTGCGCCGGCCCGTGCTTTCCATCATCTCGGTGCGGGCGGTGGGGTCCTGGTCGATGCGGATTTCTTCGATCTGTTCCACCCCCCGGGCCTTGAGCAGTTGCTTGGCACGGATGCAGTAAGGGCACACGGCGGTGGTGAACATTTTTACGGCTTGCATGGCGGGGCCTTTTCCTGTCTTGATGGCAATCAGCGGCAATTGGGGACGCTTCAGGTTTTCACAACCGGCAAGGCGGCTTCGCGCCAGGCCTTCATCCCGCCTGCCAGCACCTCGGCCTGGGCATAGCCGAGCTTTTTCGCCACCAGCTGGGCGCGTGCCGAGCGCGGGCTGGTCGCGCACACCAGGATGACCGGCAGGGCCTTGTTCTTCACGGCCTGGGGCAGGCGTTCCTCCAGTTGCGACAGGGGGATGTTCCGGGCATTGGTGATGTGGCCGCTGACGTATTCCTCGGCCTCGCGCACATCGACGACCACGGCCTTGTCGCGGTTGATGCGCTGCACCGCCGCCTGGGGCGACAGGCCGATGCCTGCGCCACCACGCAAGACCGGCAGGGCCAGGCCAATGCCGGACACCAGGGCCAGCACGATCAGATACCAGTTTTCAATAAAAAAGCTCACAACAGTCCTTGCAAATCAGCGGAAAAAAGGAAACGAAAAAAAGTGCAAACGTTTGCGCCAAAACTGCGGATTTTAGGCGTTTGCCCAAGGCTGCCAGCAACAGAGGCTTCACTCAACACCTAGAATGGCGCGTTTACCGGCATCCGGGCCGCTTTTTGCTGCTGCCCGGACTGTTTAGAACGTGTTTACGATCTCCGCGCGGACACGTTCTTGGCACTGATTGAATCACTTTAAAAACTGCCCTGCTATGTACAAACTCGTGCTTATCCGCCACGGCGAATCGACGTGGAATCTGGAAAACCGCTTCACCGGCTGGACCGATGTGGAACTGACCGCCACCGGGGTGGCCCAGGCCCAGGCGGCGGGCCAGTTGCTCAAGGCCGAAGGCTTTGAATTCGACGTGGCCTACACCAGCGTGCTGAAACGCGCCATCCACACCCTCTGGCACACGCTGGACGCCATGGATTGCACCTGGCTGCCCGTGGTCAAGGACTGGCGCCTGAACGAACGCCACTATGGCGGCCTGCAAGGCCTGAACAAGGCCGACATGGCCAAGCAGTACGGCGACGCGCAGGTGTTGGTCTGGCGCCGCAGCTACGACACCCCGCCCCCGGCCCTGGAGGCGGACGACCCGCGCGGCCAGCGCGGCGACCGCCGCTACGCCAAGCTGGCACCGGAGCAGATTCCGCTGACCGAGTGCCTCAAGGACACGGTGGAGCGCGTGGTGCCGTTCTGGCAGGAAGTGCTGGCGCCCAGCATCCGCAGCGGCCAGCGCATCGTGCTGGCTGCGCACGGCAATTCCATCCGCGCTCTGGTCAAGTATCTGGACAACATCGCCGACGATGCCATCGTCGGTGTGAACATCCCCAACGGCATTCCGCTGGTCTACGAGCTGGACGCCGACCTCAAACCCATCCGCAGCTACTACCTGGGCGATGCCGAGGCTGCTGCCAAAGCCGCTGCGGCCGTGGCCGCACAAGGCAAAGCGTAAGAAGCGTAAGCAACCCTGCGGGCTGACACCGCCTGGGCATGGCCTGGGCGCAGGCCCGTCGTCAAAGGAAGATTCATGGGGCAAAAGTTGAAAATCACCGGCTGGGTCTCGCTGGGCGTGCTCGCCGGGGCGCTGACCACCGTGTCGCTGCAAACCGTGGCACGCGGCGGCATTGCTCCGCTGCCGCTGGAAGAAATCCAGCAGCTGTCGGCCGTCTTCGGCATCATCAAGACCGACTACGTCGAGCCGGTGAACGACCGCAAGCTGATCACCGACGCCATCTCGGGCATGGTCTCCAGCCTGGACCCGCATTCGCAGTATTTCGACAAGAAGTCGTTCAAGGAATTTCGCGAGGGCACCAGCGGCAAGTTCGTCGGCGTGGGCATCGAGATCACGCAGGAGGACGGGCTGATCAAGATCGTCTCGCCCATCGAAGGCTCGCCCGCCGACCGCGCGGGGCTGAAGACCAACGACCTGATCACCAAGATCGACGACGCCGCGGTCAAGGGCCTGACCCTGAACGAAGCCGTCAAGCGCATGCGCGGCGAACCCAACACCAAGGTGACGCTGACCATCCTGCGCCGCGACGAGGCCCGCAATTTCCCCGTCACCATCACGCGCGAGGAAATCAAGACCCAGTCGGTCAAGGCCAGGATGATCGAACCGGGCTACGGCTGGGTGCGCCTGAGCCAGTTCCAGGAACGCACGGTGGAAGACTTCGTGCGCAAAGTCTCCGACCTGTACCAGCAGGACCCGAAACTGAAAGGCCTGGTGCTGGACCTGCGCAACGACCCCGGCGGCCTGCTCGATGCCGCCGTGGCCATCTCCGCCGCCTTCCTGCCCCAGGGCGTGACCGTGGTCAGCACCAACGGCCAGCTCGAAGAAAGCAAATCCACCTTCAAGGCCGAGCCGCGCTCCTACGCCCGGGGCAGCAGCGACCCGCTGGCGGGCCTGCCCGCCGCGCTGAAAAAAGTGCCGCTGGTGGTGCTGGTCAACGAAGGTTCGGCCTCGGCCAGCGAAATCGTCGCCGGTGCCCTGCAGGACCACCAACGCGCCACGCTGATGGGCAGCCAGACCTTCGGCAAAGGCTCGGTGCAGACGGTGCGTCCGCTGGGGCCGGACACCGGCATGAAGCTGACCACCGCGCTGTACTACACGCCCAATGGCCGCTCCATCCAGGCCAAGGGCATCGTGCCCGACATCATGGTCGACGAGACTGCCGAGGGCGATGTCTACGCCGCCCTGCGGATGCGCGAGGCCGATCTGGACAAGCACCTCTCGGTCGACAAGGCGGACGAAAACGTGGCCGTCGCCGCCCGTGAAAAGGCCCGCGAGGAAGCCCGCAAGCGCCTGGAGGAAGACAGCAAGAAGCCGCCCGAGCAGCGCCGCCTGCCCGAATTCGGCTCCGAGAAGGACTTCCAGTTGCAGCAGGCGCTCAACCAGCTCAAGGGCCAGCCCGTGCTGGTCAGCAAGACCCTGACCGAGCGCAAGCCCGAGAAAAAGGACGACGATGAAGAGGCCGGGGACGCCGAATAAGCACCGTCGCTATTTCCATAGCTACTCCCGCTGAATAAATAAGGGTTTCAGATGGTTTTCTATCTGAAACCCTTTGTTCATCAGCGGAAAACACTATTGTTTTTATGAACGACAACCAACTCCTGCGCTACTCGCGCCACATCCTGCTCGACGAAATCGGCATCGAAGGGCAGGAACGCATCTGCACCGCCCATGCCCTCATCCTGGGCGCCGGCGGCCTGGGCGCCCCGGCAGCGCTGTACCTGGCGGCCAGCGGCGTGGGCCGCATCACCGTGATCGACGACGATGCGGTCGACCTGACCAACCTGCAGCGCCAGATCGCCCACACCACCGCCCGCGTCGGCCAGCCCAAGGTGGCCTCGCTGGCCCGGGCCGTGGCCGACCTCAATCCCGAAGTGCAGGTGAATGCCGTGCAGCAACGCGCCGACGCGGCCCTGCTCGACAGCCTGCTGCCCGGCGTGACCGTGGTGCTGGACTGCTGCGACAACTACCAGACGCGCCAGAGGGTGAACGCCGCCTGCGTGCGCCACCGCATCCCCCTGGTCAGCGGCGCGGCCATCCGCTGGGATGCGCAAGTCAGCGTTTTCGACCCGCGCCAGGACGATGCCCCCTGCTACGCCTGCCTGTTCGACCCCGACGCCGATTTTCAGGAAGTGCAATGCGCCACCATGGGCGTGCTGGCCCCCCTGGTCGGCATCGTCGGCAGCGTGCAGGCGGCGGAAGCCCTGAAACTCATCGTCGGCACCGGCGACAGCCTGGCTGGCCGCCTGCTGCTGCTGGACGCCCGCAGCATGGACTGGAACCGGCTGCACACGGCCAGGAACCCGGAATGCAAGGTCTGCGGGAATGGGGAGACGGCCCAGCCGCAAGATTTGCAGTGGTCGTGAACCCGCAAGCACCCGCCCCCATGAAAGCCGCCCTCCTTGCCGCCACCCTGCTGATGGCCAGCACGGCCGGTGCCCAGACGCCAGCACCGGCAGCCGACCAGGAAATCCGCCAGTTGTTTACAGCACTGGAACAGTCGGGCTGCACGTTTTCACGCAATGGCACCTGGTACAGCGCCGCCCAGGCCAGCGAACACTTGCAGCGCAAATACGATTACCTGCTGAAAAAAGACCTGGTTCGATCGACCGAATCCTTCATCAAACTGGCAGCCACGCAAAGCAGCGTCTCGGGCCAGCCCTACCAGGTGCGCTGCGGCACAGCACCGGCGGTTTCCAGCCAGGCCTGGTTCAGCGGCCAGCTGGATGCACTGCGTGGTGGCAGCCGGCGCTAGCCGTTGCCCCTGATACGCCCCAATCGGCGGCATCTGCTGCTGTTTTTCCCAGGGCAAAACCGCAATAGTTCCTCTATCCACACCCCGGCGTGCCGTGGCGCACGCCGGGGTCCGCAATAGAGGCTCTGCATGAACACACCATCCCCGGAATCCGGCCGGACTTCTCCGACAAAAAAGCACACCATCCCCATCGCGGCGGAAACATCCCCGCCCCTGTTCGAGGCCCGCAAGAAAATCCAGCCTCGCTCCATCAGCGGCCTGTTTGCCCGCTGGCGCTGGGCCATGGTGTGGGCCACGCAGCTGTTTTTCTACGGCGTGCCCTGGCTGCAATGGGGCGACCGGCAAAGCCTGCTGTTCGACCTGCAGACCATGCGCTTCTACCTGTTCGGGCTGGTGCTGTACCCGCAGGACTTCATCTACCTGGCGGTGCTGCTCATCGTCTGCGCCCTGGCGCTGTTTTTGTTCACCACCGTGGCCGGGCGGCTGTGGTGCGGGTTTGGCTGCCCGCAGACGGTATACACCGAAATTTTCATGTGGCTGGAGCGCATCACCGAGGGCGACCGCAGCGCCCGCCTGCGCCTGGACCACAGCGGCTGGACGCTGGAAAAAATCCTCAAGCGCAGCGCCAAGCACGGCAGCTGGCTGCTGCTGTCGCTGTGGACGGGGTTTACCTTTGTCGGCTACTTCGTGCCGATTCGCACCCTGGCAGTGGAAGTCATGGCGTTGCAAGGGCCGTGGCAGATGTTCTGGATTTTCTTCTACGGCCTGGCCACCTACGGCAACGCCGGTTTCCTGCGCGAACAGGTGTGCAAGCACATGTGCCCGTATGCCCGCTTCCAGAGCGCCATGCTGGACAAGGACACGCTGATCGTCACCTACGACAGCCAGCGCGGCGAGCCGCGCTGGATGCGCAGCAAAACCCGTGGCAGCGCTGCCACGGCCCCCACCGCACTCCTGGGCGACTGCATCGACTGCACGCTGTGCGTACAGGTCTGCCCCGTGGGCATCGACATCCGCAACGGCCTGCAGTACGAGTGCATCGGCTGCGGCCTGTGCGTGGATGCCTGCGACAGCGTGATGGACAAGGTGAACCTGCCGCGCGGGCTGATCCGCTTTGCCACGCAAAACGGCATGGACAACCGCTGGGGCAAGGCGCAGATGCTGCGCCGGGTACTGCGCCCACGGGTGCTGGTCTACACCGCCATCACCCTGGCGTTCTGTGCAGCCCTGGCGGTGAGCCTGGCCCAGCGCACGCCGCTGAAAGTGAATGTGCTGCGCGACCGCGCCTCGCTGGCCCGTATTGCACCGGGCGGCCAGTTGGAAAACCTGTACCGCCTGCAGATCATGAACGCCACCGAGATGCCGCAGCGCTACCGCATCGGCGCCAGCGGCCTGGAAGGATTGAACGTGGTGGAAGAAGACCGTGACCTGGAGCTGGCCCCCATCGAATCACGCTGGGTCACGGTGCGTGTGCGCATCCCCTACGGCAGCGCAGCGCCCGGTGCCCATGCGGTGGAATTTGTAGTCGCTGCCGCAGGGCAGGAACCCATGGCGGTGCAGGAACGGACGGTGTTTCAGGTTCCCGATTGACGCGAGAATGCTGGCTTTTGGCCCGGCAGCACCGGGTTTCATCAGGAGCAGTGATGGCGTTCTCCACGCAAGATCGGGAAGCACTTTTGGCGGTCAAGGGCATCGGGCCGGCGGTCATCCAGCGATTGGAACAAATGGGCCTGGATTCTTTGCCCGCGCTGGCCCACGCCGACACGCTGGAAATCGTGACCGCCGCAGCCGGATTGACAGGTTCAAGCTGCTGGAAAAACAGTCCGCAAGCAAAAGCGGCGATTCAAGCCGCCATTGATTTGGCGAAATCCAGGCAATGATTTTTCTGCCCTGTCGAAGCTGGCTGAAATGGATGCACGTCGGCTGAAACCGGGTAGCTCACAAGCACCGCCCCAGCACCGCCATGCTGGCCGGGTCGTCGGCCATGGAGACCGGCAAACGCAGCATGGTCGATGGTTGCTGGGTGGCCGAAAACAGCACCCCCGGAGCCAGCAGCACGCCCTGGGCGGCGGCCTGGCGGGCCAGGGTTTCGGTGTCCTGCCCGGCATCGGCCCAGACGAACATGCCGGCCAGCGGCTCCTGATGCACGCGCAGGCCGAGGTTTTCCACCAGCTTCAGGCAGCGCTGGCGGGTGCTGTCCAGCCGCTCGCGCAGGCGCTGGACGTGCTTGCGGTACTGGCCGTCGGCCAGGATGCGGTGGACGACGCGCTCGCCCAGCTCGGGACTGGTCAGGCCGCTCAATAGCTTGGCATCGGTCAGCGCCCGGATGCGCTCGGGGCTGGCGGCGATATAGCCCACGCGCAGGCTGCCCGCCAGGGTTTTGGAAAAGCCGCCCACCAGCAGCACGCGGCGCAGGCGGTCCAGCGTAGCCAGACGCAGGGGCTGCTGCGGGGCGAAGTCGGCGTAGGTGTCGTCTTCCAGAATCAGGAAATCATGCTGTTCGGCCAGGCGCAGTACGTCGTAGGCCACGGGCAAGGCCAGGCCAAAGCCGGTCGGGTTGTGGACGACGGTGTTGGCGATGAACAGCTTGGGCCGGTGCGCTGCGGCCAGGCGCTGCAGGGCGTCCAGATCGGGGCCATCGCGCAGGCGCGGCACAGGCAGCACCTGCACGCCCAGGGCACGCAGCAGGCCGAACACCATGAACCAGGCGGGGTCTTCGACCAGCACGGCATCGCCGGGACGCAGGTGGCTGCGCAGTACCAGGTCCATGCCCTGGGTGACGCCGCTGACGGTCATCAATTCCTGCTCGGGGTCGACCGCCAGCCCCTGGGCCAGCAGGTAGGCCGCCAGTTGCTGGCGCAGCGGCGCATAGCCTTGCGGCGCACCATAGCCCAGCAGTTGCAGGCCGGCGCTGCGGCCCACGCTGCGCACAGCGGCATTGAGCATGTCGTGGTCCAGCCAGCTGGCGGGCAGGATGCCGGTACTGCCGTCGAACTGCGCCTCCTGCGTGGGGCGGAACATGCTGCGCAGCAGAAACGGGGTATCGAAGGCGGCATCTGCAGACAGGCTGGGGGTTTGCAGTGTTTTTGCGCCCTGTCCCTTATGGGGAAAGCGCTGGGCGCTCACAAAAAATCCAGCACCCGGACGGGAGTGGGCCACGCCCTGGGCCACCAGCCGGTCATAGGCCTGCACCACGGTGTCGCGGCTCACGCCGGTGCTGTCGGCCAGCTGGCGTACCGAAGGCAGGCGCGTGCCGGCACGCAGGCTGTGGCTGGCCAGCAATTGCCGGCAGTGCTGCACCAGTTGCTCGACCAGCGGCGGCATTCCCGGGGCGCGTTGCGGCTGCCAGCCCAGGGCGTTGCTGGCGACAGTAGTGGCGACATTGCGCACTGTGGGGGTGGTTTTATCCATACAGTAGGTCAATCGACTTGTGAAAGTGTATGGCTACTGTACCGCTTTATCGCTCTAGCATCCACACCACTGTTGAATGGGAGTGTTTGCATGTCTTTCGATTTTTCCGCCTTGGCCCATAGTCCGGTGCTGCTGCCCCTGGCGGCGTTCATCTTTGTCAGCTCGATCACGCCGGGGCCGAACAACGTGATGCTGACCGCCTCGGGCGCCAATTTCGGCTACCAGCGCAGCGTGCCGCACATGCTGGGGATTTCGGTGGGCGCCACGCTGATGCTGCTGGTCGTCGGCGCGGGCCTGGGCGCGGTATTCGAGCGGCTGCCCCGGCTCTACACCCTGCTGCAATGGGTGGGCGCAGCGTATCTGGTGTGGCTGGCCTGGAAAATCGCCACGGCAGGCCGCGTGCAGACGGGGCAGGCCCGGCCGCAGCCCTTCAACTTCTGGCAGGCGGCAGCGTTTCAGTGGGTCAATCCCAAGGCCTGGCTGATGTCGGTGGGCGTAGTGGCGGCCTACACCTCGCCCACGGCCTACTGGGCCAGCCTGGCGCTGGGGGCCGTGGTGATGCTGGTGGTGAACTACCCCTGCATCAGCGTGTGGACACTGTTCGGCAGCGTGATCGGCCGCTGGCTGCAATCGCCCCGGGCGCTGCAGGCTTTCAATGCAACGATGGCCGTTTTACTGCTGCTGTCGCTGTATCCGTTACTGACCGGCGGGTAAGCGGCTGTGTTCTGCTCGGGCCGGGGGGCGTTCAATAGCCTTCGGGCAGCAGCGCAGCTATTACAAGGAATAGCAGCAGCAAGAAGCCCAGGCTGCCCAGGATAGCCACGGCCCAGCTGGTTCCGCCCTGGCGGACATAACTTTCGGCAGGGGCATGGATGGCCTGCAAATCCGATACGGCTTTTTCAACGTGGGTTTTGTACCAGCCATTGCCGAACGTGCCAATCAGCCCGGCCACGCCCAAGCCAATGGCACGCGACAGGGCGGTGCTGGTACTTTCGGACATATCGGGGAAAAGAATGATTTCCAGCATCGTCTCTATCAGCAGGGCGGCCAGAATCAGCCCGGCAGGCCGGTACATTTTGCGGTACAGCAGCCAGGCGGGGCCAAGAAAGAATCCGGCCACATTGAAGGAATTGCCGCCATCCACCCATTTGCCCAGGTAGTAATCGGCCTTCTTGCCGACAAACTGCCGGATGGCGTCGTCGGCCCGAGGGGGCTGATCGGCGGCAGCGGGCAGGGTGGAATGGATATTCCGGGGAAAAGCGTTGTCATCCATGGCGGAAATACTTTCTGGACAGGCGGGCGGGCATGGTAGCGCAGTATTTCTGCTGCCCAGGGCTGGCGTTCTACCGCCTCCGCCGCCCGCTCCAGGCAATGAACAGCCCCGCCCCGGCGATGATGGCGCAGCCCAGCAGCATGGGGGTGTCCACGGTTTCGTTGAAGGCCACCACCCCCAGACCGACGCCAAACAGCAGCCGCGTATAGCGAAACGGCGTGACGGTGGCGATGTCGCCCGTGCGCATGGCCTTCATCAGGCAGGCGTAGGCCAGTACGCCAATGGCCACCGCAGATGCCACGGCAGCGGTGCTGGTTACGGTCGGACGCACCAGGGCGCGGCCCTCCCACAGCCCGTACAGGGCGCCGGCCACCACAATGGTCAGAAAACCGTAAAAGCCCAGATGCCGGGTGGTAAGCAGGGGCGATACCGCACGGCTGGCCAGATCGCGCCCGGCAAAGCCGACCATGCCGACCAGGGTCAGCAGCGACAGCCAGGAAAAATCCGCCGCCGAAGGGCGCAGCACGACCAGCACGCCCACCAGCCCCATGACCACGGCCACCCAGCGCCGCCAGCCGACACTTTCACGGAAATAAACGCTGGCCCCCAGCACCACCAGCACCGGCGTGGCCTGCAGGATGACCGTGGCCGAAGACAGCGGCGTCAGCGCAATGGCCAGCACGTAGAACAGCCGCCCGACGAACTCGAACCCCGCCCGCACCAGCATGGCTTTGGAGCGTGCCGCCGGATGCAGCAGCCCCACCCCGCCCCGCCGGGGAAAGGCGGCAAAGGCCAGCATCCCGCCCAGGCCAAACATCATCAGCAACTGGCCGATGGGCAACTGCCGCGCAGCGGCCTTGACGAAGGCGTCCTCCAGCGCAAACGCACCCATGGAAGCGACCATCCAGCAGATGCCCTTGAAGTTATCGCTGGTGTGCATGAGATGCGCCGTTGGTGCGGGACAAATGAAGCGGCAACACCCTGCCGGGCCGGGTGGGCAAAGGGGAAATGGCAAAGGGATGCGTGGCGGTCATGGTCATGAAGGACGGGAATCCGTCTGGCGCGGCAAAGCCCGCCACTATACGCAGGCCCGCAGGCTGCCCACCAGCAGCAGTTGCCCTGAAAAACACCCTATCAGACGGGCGATACGGGCAGGCGGCGGCCAATCCACCTGCCGCATCAATACAAGGCGTGGGCCAGTTGCCCCAGCGTGGCCAGCGCTTGCTCGGTGCGGGCATTCCATTCCTGCCCGTAGTTCAGCCGCAGGCAATGGGCAAAGCTGCGCGAGGCCGAAAAAATCGGCCCCGGCGCAATGCTGATGCCGCGCTGCAACGCCTGCCGGTGCAGCGCCAGGGTGTCGCAGCCCGCTGGCAGCTCCACCCAGACGAAGTAGCCGCCTTCGGGCTGGGTAGCGCGGGTGCCGGGCGGGAAGTGGCGGCCCACGGCTTCCAGCATCCGCAGCTTGCGCGTCGCCAGGGTCTGGCGCAGGCGGCGCAGATGCTTGTCGTAGCCGCCACGGCGCAGATAGTCGCTCAACGCCAGTTGCACCGGGGTGGCCACGCCCAGGGTGGTGGTCAGCTTCTGCCGCGCCACGGCCTGGGTGAAGCGCCCCGGCGCGGCCCAGCCCAGGCGGTAGCCCGGGGCCAGGCATTTGGAGAAGGAACTGCAATGCAGCACCAGCCCCTGCTGGTCGAAGGCTTTGGCGGGCAGGGGGCGCTTGTCGCCGAAATACAGCTCGGCGTACACGTCGTCCTCGATCAGCGGCAGGCCGTGGCGGGCCAGCAGGGCGACCAGATCGCGCTTCTTGGCCTCGGGCATCAGGCTGCCCAGGGGGTTCTGGAAGGTGGTCATCAGCCAGCAGGCCTTGGGGCCGTGGCGCACGATGGCGTGCTCCAGCGCCCCCAGGTCGATGCCTTCGCGCGGATGGGTGGGCACTTCGATGGCGTGCAGGCCCATGCGCTCCAGCGCCTGCAAGGCGGCGTAGAAAGTGGGCGCTTCCACCACCACGGCATCGCCGGGGCGGGTGACGGCGCCCAGGCACAGGTTCAACGCCTCCAGGGCGCCGTGGGTGATGACGATTTCCTCGCCCGGCACCTGCAGGCCATCGGCCAGATAGCGCAGCGCGATCTGGCGGCGCAAGTCCGGGTTGCCTTGCGAGAGATCGTCCACCGTACTCCAGGGGTCGAGCGCCTGGGCCGTGGCCGCCACCGACTGGCCCAGCCGCGCCAAAGGGAACAGCAAGGGGCTGGGAAAGGCCGACCCCAACGCCACCACCTCGCGCGTGGTGCTGGCGTGCAGCACTTCGAAGACCAGTTCGCTCACGTCCACGGCAATGCTGGCATCCGGGGGCTGCGACGCCTGCTCGGGCTGGGGCAGTTGCTGCGCCGCACCGTCGCTGACGTAGTAGCCCGAGCGCTCCCGCGCCCGCACCAGTCCCCGCGCCTCCAGCAGGTAGTAGGCCTGGAACACGGTGGAAGCGCTCACCCCCCGGCTTTCGCAGGTGTGGCGCACCGAGGGCAGGCGGTCGCCCGGCTGCAACACCCCGGTGCGGATGGAATCTTCGATGTCCGCCGCCAGGGCCTGGTAGCGCTTCATCCGGGAAGTGGCGCTAACGCGCCAGCCGCGCTTGTAAAGCGGCCAGCACGGCGGGCGACACCAGTTGGCCGACATCCCCGCCCAGCGTGGCGATTTCCCGCACCAGGGTGCTGCTGATGCACTGCAATTGCGGCGCGGGGGTGAGGAAGGCGGTGTCCACCTCGGGGCGCAGGCGGCGGTTCATGCTGGCCAGTTGCAGCTCGTAGTCGAAGTCGGTGCCCGAGCGCAGGCCGCGCACCATGACCTGGGCGTTGTGGGCCACGGCAAACTCGGTCACCAGCCCGTCGAACGGCTCCACGCGCACGTTGGGCAGGCCCGCCAGCGCCTGGCGGGTGATGGCCAGGCGCTCGTCCAGCGTGAACAGGGTTTTCTTGTGGTGGGCCATGGCCACGGCGACGATGACCTCGCCAAACAGGGCGCAGGCACGGCGCAGCATGTCTTCATGGCCCAGGGTGATGGGGTCGAAGGTGCCGGGAAAGACGGCGCGGATGAGTGCGGGCATGAACGTCCTCAGTTCGGTTTTTGCAACAGGTGGGCGTGAACGGCACCGGCCTTGAGGTAACGGTAGCGCGTGAGGCCCAGCGGGGCCAGTTGCACTTCGTCCCACGCCTGCGGGGCTTCCAGGTAGATGAAGCCGTCGTGCGCCAGCACCTGGGCGGCGGCTTGCAGCGCGGGGACGAACAGGCTGTCGATGCCGAACGGCGGGTCGATGAAGATGGCATGCCAGTGGCCGGGAGCGCTGGCGTTGAGCGCGGCAATGCCGTCGCCGCGCTGCACCTGGACGGCAGCCTGGGCGCCCAGCTGGGTGCTGATGCGCTCCAGTTGCTGCGCCAGACCCGCATCCTGCTCAACCAGCCGCACCTGCTGGGCGCCGCGCGAAGCGGCCTCGAAACCCAGGGCGCCGGTGCCGGCAAAGGCATCCAGGCAACGCCAGCCGGTCAAATCCTGGCCCAGCCAGTTGAACAGGGTTTCGCGCACGCGGTCGGGCGTGGGGCGCAGGCCGGGGCGCCGGGCCACGCCCAGTTTACTGCGCCGCCACTGGCCGCCGATGATGCGCACCTCGCCTGCTCTTCCTTTGGTAGCGCCTTGCGCTGGATGGCTGGTATTTTTAGCTACCTTCAATGCTTTGGCAGTAGCAATCTCGGCCAGTTGGCGCTCTTGAATTTTCTTGAAGCGAGCCTCCATGGCCAGGGCTTCTTCCAGGGTACGGACGCGGTTGCGGCTCATGGTTGCTTCTCCGCAGTTTGTGCGCCCAGGACGACGGTGACCAGCCGGTCAGGCTGCCAGTGGCGCTGCAAGGCGGCCCGCACGTCGGCCACGGTCACGGCCTGCAGCCGATCCGTCCAATGCTCCAGGTAGTCCAGCGGCAGGCCGTTCCAGGCGATGTTGGCCACGTTGCCCAGCAGCTTGCGGTTGCTGTCCAGGCGCAGGGCGAAGCCGCCGATCAGGTTGTCCTTGGCGGCCTGCAATTCGGCTTCGGTCGGGCCGTTGGCAACGAAGTCGGCCAGCACCTGGCGGGTGATGGCCAGCGCCTGCTCGGCCTGATCGGGGCGGGTTTTCAGGCCGATGGTGAAGGCCCCGGCGTGCAGGCCCGGGGCCATGCTGCTGGAGATGCCGTAGGTCAGGCCGCGCTTTTCCCGCACTTCTTCCATCAGGCGCGAGGTAAAGCCGCCCCCGCCCAGGATGTGGTCGCCCAGCATCAGGGCGAAAAAGTCCGGGTCGCTGCGCCGGATGCCGGGCTGGCCCAGAATGATTTGCGCCTGGGCGGCAGCAAAGGGAATGCGGATGTCCTGCGCCTGGGCCAGTTCCGGCACTTCGCCCACGGCGGGCAGGGCCGGGCAGGTGTCAGGCTGGGGCAGGCGCTGCAACAGTTGCGTGACCAGGGCATCGGCCTGCGTCTTGTCCAGCGCCCCGACCACGCTGACCTTGGCGCGGCATGGCAGCACCGTCTGGCGATGGAAGTCCTGCATGGCCGGAATATCGACCTTGGCCAGCGTCTGCGCGGTGGTGAAGCGGCCATAGGGATGGCCGCCGTACACGGCCTGGGCAAAGGCCTTGCCGGTCACGGTGCCGGGGCGGGTGTCGGACTCGGCCAGGGCGGCAGACCAGCGCTGGCGTTCGCGCTGCCACACCTTGGCATTCCACAGCGGCTGGGCGATCTGGCGGCTGGCCAGGGTGGCGGCCTGCGCCAGCAGGTCGGGCTGGGTCAGGCTGCGCAGGCTGTAGCTGAAGCCGTCGTTGCCCGCACCGGCACTCAGGCCCGCACCCAGGTCGGCCCAGGCCTGGCCCAGGGCGTTCTCGTCCAGGGCTTTTTCCCCCGGGCCGGCCTGCACGCCCTTGCCGGCCATCAGCGCCACGGCATTCGCCAGCCCTTCCTGGCCAGCCGGATCGCGGCGGCTACCGCCGTCGAATTGCAATTGCACATCGACCATGGGGATGCCCGGGCTGGTGACCAGCCAGACCTGGGCGCCGCTGGGCTGCTGCCAGTGTTCGATGGGCAGAATGGCCCAGGCAGAATTCAGATAAAAAGTGGCAATAGCGCTTACCATACCTGCGCGAAGTGCTATTTTTTTCATTATTTTTCTTCCTTTGCCGATTGTGTCGAAGGTCGCGTCGAGGATGGCGCCGAAGTGTTGGCGGCCTGTGCCCGGGGCTGGGGCACCAGGGTGGCCACGGTCAGGTTGTCGTCGCCAAAGTAGCGCCGGGCCACCGATTGCACGTCGGCAGAGGTGATGCCCTGCACCTGCTGCAACAGCTGGACGTCGGCATCCACAGGCAGGCCGACCACCCAGTTATGCCCCAGGCTCTGCGCCTGGCCCATGACGGAATCGCGGGCATACACCTGGCTGGCCTGCCACTGGGTTTTCACGCGCTGCAATTCGGCGGCATCCACGCCTTCGCGGGCAATGCGCTCGATCTCCCCACGCAAACCGGCTTCCAGGGCCGCGCTGGTCTGGCCTTTGGCCGGAGCGCCCATCAGCAGGAACACCGCCGGCCCCCGACCAAACACGTCGGCGCCACTGCCGGCACTGTCGGCCAGCCGGGTCTGCACCAGGTGGCGTTCCAGCCGGGCGCCGTCGTAGCCATCCAGCACCGCCGACAGCACCAGCAGCGCCAGGGCGTCCTTGTCCTGCGCCTCCATGTCCGTCACCTGGCGCAAGGCGGGCACCTTCCAGGCCAGGGCGACGTAGGCCTGCTCGGCTGGTTGCTTGACGCTGATGCGCTTGATGCCCAGTTGCGGCGGCTCGGTGCGCGGCTTGCGCTCGGGCAGGGTACGGGCGGCCATCGGGCCGTAATACTGCTGCGCCCAGGCCTTGACCTGAAGGGGATCGACATCGCCCGCGACGACCAGGGCCGCATTGTTCGGGACGTACCAGTCGCGGTAAAAGCTGCGGGCGTCATCGGGGTGCATGGAATCGAGGTCGCTCATCCAGCCGACGATGGGGCGGCGGTACGGGGCGGCGCTGAACATGGTGGCGTAGAGCTGCTCCATCAGCATGGCACGCGGGCTGTCCTCGGTGCGCATGCGCCGCTCTTCCTTGACGACTTCCAGCTCCTTGGCAAATTCCTCGTCCGGCCATTGGTTATGGGCGAAGCGCTCGGCCTCCAACTGCATCACGTCGGGCAGGCGGCTGGCTGGCACCTGCTGGTAGTAACCGGTGTAGTCGCGGCTGGTGAAGGCGTTTTCCTGCCCGCCCAGCGCGGCCACGCGGCGCGAGAACGCGCCCGGCGGCAGTGCCTTGGAGCCTTTGAACAGCATGTGTTCCAGCATGTGCGCCAGGCCCGAGCGGCCATCGACCTCGTCCATCGCGCCGGTGCGCACCCACAGCATCTGCACTGCCGTGGGGGCGCGGCGGTCGGGCAGCACCAGCACCTGCAGGCCGTTGTCCAGCGTGAATTGCTGCACTTGCGCGGACGGCGTCGCCGTGTCCGGGGGGGCTGAAACGGGGGGATTCTCGGCCCCAGCGTGCAAACTGACGGCCAAACAAAGTAGGGGTAGGAAGTGTTTCATAGAATCGGCTGATTCTAAGAAGTGCGCAATGTTCAGTTTCCTTAAAAAAAAATCTCCTCCTCCGCCTGCGGCCGCTGACGACCAGCCCGCCGCGCCCGCGCCTGCCGCCGCCCCCGGCGGGGCCATGGGCAAGCTGCGTTCGATGTTCGGCCTGGGCGAAAAAACCCCCGCCGTCACGCCCGAACCGCCTGCAACACCGGCGCTGGAAACTCCGGCACCGGCCAGCCCCGAGGCCCAGCCCCCCGTAGCGACGGCAACGCCCCGGCCCGCCGCCACACCCCAGGCAGCCGAAGCAGCCCCCAGCGTCCCGCCCCGCACGGTGGAATCCGTGGAAACGGCACCTGCTGCACCTGCTGCCCCCGCCGTGCCTGTTCCTGCCGCCACCGCGCCCGACCTGCCGCCACCCCCCGCCAGCCCCGAGCCGCAGGCCAAGCCCCAGGCCGCCGAGCGCCAGGGCTGGATGGCCCGCCTGAAGGCCGGTTTGCGCAAGACCGGCAGCAGCATCACCACGGTATTCACCGGCACCCGGATCGACGATGCGCTGTACGAAGAGCTGGAAGACGCCCTGCTCATGGCCGATACCGGCGTCAAGGCCACCGAGGCCTTGTTGCAGGACTTGAAGCGCCGCGTCAAGGACGCCAAGGCCACCGACCCTACCGCCGTCAAGGGGCTGCTGGCCGATGCGCTGGCCGACATGCTGCAGCCGCTGGAAAAGTCCATCGTCATCGGTGCCCACCAGCCCACCGTCATCATGGTGGCGGGGGTCAATGGCGCGGGCAAGACCACCTCGATCGGCAAGCTGACCAAGTTCCTGGCCGACCACGACCAGCAGGTGCTGCTGGCCGCTGCCGACACCTTCCGCGCCGCCGCCCGCGAACAATTGGGCGTGTGGGCCACGCGCAACACGGTGGAAATCGTCAGCCAGGAAGGCGGCGACCCGGCGGCCGTCAGCTTCGACGCCGTCACCGCCGGCAAGGCCCGGGGCAAGGATGTGGTGCTGGTCGATACCGCCGGGCGCCTGCCCACGCAGCTGCACCTGATGGAAGAGCTGAAAAAGATCAAGCGCGTGGTCACCAAGGCCGACGCCGGCGCCCCGCACGAGGTGCTGCTGGTCATCGACGGCAACACCGGGCAGAACGCGCTGCACCAGGTCAAGGCGTTCGATGCGGCGCTGGGCCTGACCGGACTGATCGTCACCAAGCTGGACGGCACGGCCAAGGGCGGCGTGCTGGCGGCAATTGCGCAGGAAAAACCGATTCCCGTCTACTTCATCGGCGTGGGCGAGCAGGTGCAAGACCTGCAGACCTTCAACGCACGGGAGTTTGCCCAGGCATTGCTGGGCTAAACAAACCTAGGGATGCTCTGCACGAATCATCGCGCCGTGGGCATCTGCGGCATCGGGCCGTCTGCGGCGTTGCAAATCCTCGCAATAGCACCGCTATTGCTGCGGTTTGCGCCTTGCAGCCCATCCCGATCCGCAGCACCCACTTGGCCGCGTGATTCGTGCAGAGCATCCCAAAAAAAAATAGCTGCTACCGCTTGACATACAAGCGATTGCAGCTATTTTCATGCTGAAAGTGTTGCTACATCATCGGCAACAGCTCTCTTTTTTATTTTCAAGCAGCAGCCAGGGACAGCTGGCGCAGGTGGGTGCGCAGATCGTCGTAGCCGCCGACATAGGTCGTGCCTTCGTCGTTGCGCAGGAAAATCTGCGGCAGGCTGCGCACCGGCTGGCCGACCTGTTCCTGCAGGGCTTCGGCGCTGATGTCCTCGCCCACGGTCAGGTACTGAAACGGCAGCGACTGGATCTGGCACAGCATGCGGGTCTTGTCGCAATTGGTGCAGCCGGCTTTGCCGTAAATGATGACTTCCATAAAAACTCCTGATAACAACGGACGGAAAAAACAAAGGGAAATTGAAGGGGGTTAGAAATCGACGTCGAACACCTGGTTCTCGTCGGTTCGGCGCATGACGCCCACTCTGTACGCGGCAATGTCCTGCTCTTGCGGGGACGCCTGGGTCTTGGAGATGTTCAGCCACTTCTCCATGAATTTCAGCGGGTTGTGCGCAGGCAGCGGGTATTTGTCGGTGGTCAGGCCAAAGAGCTGGTACACGTCCTTGGCGCAGTACAGCGTCCAGGCCGAGAGGCGGTCGGCGTTCATGCCGACCAGCTCGCGCCCTTCGGAAAACAGGTAGTTGATCCAGCGCAGTTCGCTATCGACCACTTCCTCGATCATCTTCTCGATGCTTGCGCGGCATTGGGCAAAGGCGGCCTGGCCGCGCTCGGTTTTCAGCTCGTTGAGCAGCACCGCACGGTCAAGTTCGACGTGGATTTCCAGCTCGTCCTGGGCGATTTTCTGGATGGCCTTGCCGATGGGCTGGAACAGGCCGGTGTCGCAGATGGCGAAGGTGACGGCAAAGCTGGCCATGAACTGGATGCGCTCCATGCACAACAGCGCCACGATGGTCATGAACACGGCGTTGTAGGTGGCCTGGTCGTTGGGCAACTGGCCGATGGCGTATTTGTGCGAGGCCTCGTAGCCTTCGGCAAAGGCGCGGGCCACTTCGCCCAGGCGGTCGTGCGCTTCCTGCACGCGCAGGATTTCGTCGAGGATGACGCTGGGGTCGTCGAACGAGTTGCGCACGATCTCGGAATAGGTGGCGGCATGCACCACTTCGTTGTCCGAAATGCGCTGCCACGCCGCCCACAGCTCGCTGGACGTGATGAAGGGCGCCAGCACCGGCGCGATGGCGCGGGAGGCGACCGAATCGGCCTCCCATTGCCAGGCCAGGGTCTTGATCATCATGTCGTAGGTGGCACGCGAGCAGCTCTTGAAATCGGCATTGCAGCTGGAGTAGTCGAACTCGTTCTCGTCCCAGTCCAGGGACTTCTGTGCCTTGTATAGCTTCCAGATTTCAGGATAGTGACGGTTGACGGTATCGAACAGGCCCGGGCGCTGGCCCAGCAGCAGCAGGGGTTTTTCGTAGTCGGTCTTGTCGTAGTTGAAAACGGTATCGGTAGCGGTATCGGTCATGGTGGTGGCTCTCCTTCGGCTCACAGGGTGCAGGCTTCGCAATCGGCGTCCTGGGCGTCGGCGGTCGTATCTGCCGCAGCCGCCGCCACGGCGGGCACGTCGTCGACCTGGCGCATCCCGTTGGACGTTTTCTGGTTCATGTAGTACTTGGACTTCAGGCCCAGCTTGACGCGGTAGAGGTAGTCCGCAATCAGCTCGGACGAGGCAATCGACGCATCGCCGATCACCCGGCGGTAGAAGTCGGCGGAGATGCCCTGGTCGGTCCACTTCTGCACGATGGCGTACATCTCGGTCATGTCCTGCGTGGGCACGTCCCAGGCCGATTCGTAGCGGTCGGCCAGGGTGTCGCTATCGGGCGCGGCCCAGTAGTTCACGCGCTGGTTGTCGGTCTTGATCATGGTCAGCTCGCGCACCGGGTACAGGCCGTTGGTGGTGCCCGAGGCGTTGGCCGAGGTTTCCGTAGGCATGTGTGCCACCAGCACCGAGTTGCGGATGCCGCCATTGGCGACGATGGCGCGGCGCAGCGCCTCCCAGTCGTAGCGCAGGCTGAACGGGGCGATTTTGTCCACGTGCTGGTTGCAGGTATCCAGCGGCAGCCAGCCTTCGGGCCAGCGGGTCTTGTGCATCCACGGGGCGTTGCCCAGCTCCTTGCCCAGCTTGAGGCTGGCGTTGAGCAGGTGGTAGTAGTGGCGTTCGGCCACTTCGTGGATGAACTGCTTGCCTGCCTGGTCGGTGTAGCGCTTGCCTTCCTTGGCCATCAGGTGCGCCAGGCCCAGGATGCCCACGCCGGCATTCAGGCGCTTGCGGCTGGTCACGCCCACCTGGGGCAGCTCGTAGTGGGCCAGGTGGATGCACTTGTCGATCATCAGGAGCGCGTAGTAGGCCACTTCGGCGTACTGCTCTTCCGACTCGACGTTGGAGACGACGATGCCCGCCAGATTGCACGTGGCCACCTCGGGTGCCGAGCGGCGCACGATGAAGTCGATCGGCGTGCCTTCCAGCGCATCGCCCGCCTGCAGGTCGTCCGGCCACATCAGGCTGTTTTGCGAACCGCGCTGCACCTGCACCTGGGTCTTGCCGGGCAGGGTGCGGCGGGTGCCGTCGGCCAGTTGCACTTCGACGAAGGAGATGTCGTCCTCGGCGTACAGCTCCGTCACATGGTTGTACGGTGCCGTAGGCAGGGCGATTTCGGCGCACAGGTTGGAGCTGTAGATCGTGTCCTTGAACGGCGTGTGGCGGTTCATCTCCGAGATGTTGTGTTCGTACACGCGGCCCGTCTCGTTCCACTCGTTGCTGGCGGTAATGAGCAGTTCGCGGGCGCTGACCCACGTCTTCGGGAAGTTCTCGTCGGCGGCGTAGCGCTCGTAGATTTCCTCGAACTTGGCTTCATCGCCGCTGTACAGCGCCGCGTGCAGATCGGGGGCGGTGAAGATGTTGAACAAAAAGATGTCTTCGTTGCGGGCCACCTTGCGGGCGAAGAAGCGGTTGCCGCCCCACGAATAATCCATGCCACGGATTTTCTTGTCCTCGGTGGACATGGGGTTCTTCAGGCGCAACAGGGTGTCCACTTCCGGGTCGAAGATCGGGAAGTAGGTCGTGCAAGCACCGCCCCGGCCGTTTTGCAGGTTGGATTTGACCTCGGCCACCAGCGCCCGGTAGTAGGGCAGCTTGCCCTGGTGGCGGATGACGCCGCCGCGCACCGGGTCGTTCACCGAACGGGTATTGATGTGCGCCCCGATGCCTGCACTCATGTACGTCATGGTGTTGGCGATGTGGTTGCCCACGGCGATCGAGCGGGCGTTGTCCCCCACCGTATACAGGCAACAACTGGCGTAGCCGCGCAGCGGCGTGCCCAGGTTCACATGGTTGGGGGTGGGCGCGTTGATGCGGTTTTTCGACAGATGTTCGTAGAAACGCTGCACGTCGCGCATCCGGCGCTCGCGCGGCTGGTCGACGGACAGCGCCATCGCCATGCGCATGTAGATGAACTGGGGCGATTCGTAGTACACGCCCTTGACCCGGTCGGCAATGGCGTACTTGGTCAGGTGGGTGTGCAGCTGGTAGTGGGCGTACTCGAAGTCGCGCTCGTGGTCGATCCACTCCTGGATCACCGCGTATTCGGATTCGGAGTAATCCAGCATTTCCATGAAGCCCAGCTGTTGCAGCTTGCGGTGCAGATCGAGCACCGTGGGGCGGCGGTTGCGGTACAGGTCCTTGCGGATCAGGGTGGCGTACAGGCGCCCGGCCATGCGGTTGTACGACCAGGTATCGAAGTTCAGGCAGGTGCGGATGAGCTGCTGCTGCAACTCGCGCGAGGTGGCCGTGGTGGACATGGACGAGACGGTTTCCAGCACCGCCGAAGGCCAATCCACCGAATCACCCAGGGACTGTGCGGCCCATTCTCCCCACTGGTTGAGCTTGGAGGGGGTAAACGGCTCTGTGTGGCCGTCGCGCTTGATAATGGACTCGAGCATGGCGTTTCTTCAGCAAAAAGACCGCTCATTACGGTGAATTCGCGGTCAGTATCAATCTAGGAGCAATAAAAGTAGCAACAGCGCCAAAAACACAATATCTAGTGTTTTTTTATACTGAGAATACTACCTATAGTGTCCCGGATTGTAGACCCGTTGAATGCCGCCGGCTGTAACAACGCATGTCTCAAGGCAAAAATCGGAGGGGCACGCCGGCATCCCCCCAGTCCTGCGGACGGCAGGTAAACAGCAGTACCTGATGGCGCTGCGCAGCATCGAACAAGGCCCGTTTCATCTGCGCCAAACGCTGGGCATCGCTGTGCACCAGGGCGTCGTCCAGCATCAGCAAGGTGGGCTGCCCCGCCTCCCGCAACACGTCGGCGTAGGCCAGGCGGCTCAGGATGCCCAGCTGCTCCTGACTGCCATAACTGAGCAATTCCACCGTCCCCTGGAACGTGCCAGCACCCCCGGTGTCAGCGTGGATATGCGCTGGCGCCAATTGGCCATCCAGCTCCAGCGTGGCGCCCGGCTGCAACAGCCGCACATAGTGCTGCAAACGCTGGGCCAGGGGCGCCTGCAGCCGCTGCACCGCCGCCAGGCGAGCCGCTTTCAAGCGCTGCACCAGGAGCTGCAAGGCATCCGCCCGGCGCTGCTGGGCCTGGGCGCGGCGCTCCTGCTGGGCCACGGTGGCGGCCAGCAGCGCTGCCTCTTCCTCCAGGCCGCTGGCGCCCACGGCATCCAGGAGGGCCCGCAGGGCGGCGATTTTCTCCTTGCGGATCTGGCGCTGCTGGGCATGTGCGGCCAGGCTGTTCTGCAGGCGCTCGATGTCCTGGTGCGCCCATTGCAGTTCCGGTGCCTGCAGGGCCTGCGCCTGGGCCTGCAGGCTCTGCTGCAAGGCAGCGGCCTGGGTTTGCAGCTGCACCAGCTGCTGCCGATCCTGGGCCTGCTGAACGGGCGCCTGCTGCAATTGCTCGGCCAGGGCGGTGTATTCCCGCTGGGCAGTGTGGTGCTGCTGTTCGGCCAGGGCATGGGTTTGCCGTGCCTGTTGCAGTTGCTGCAGCCCTTCCTTCCAGGCTTGCTCTGCCGCCTGTGCCGCACTTTGTGCCCCGTCCCAGGCCGGGGAATCGGCCACAGCGGCGGGGATCTGCTCCCATTGGGCCGCATAGGCCTGCGTCTGCGCCTGAACCTGCTGCCACTGGGTATGCAGCAGCTCTATCCCCTGCGGGGCATGCAGCTGCAGGGCTTGTTCGGCCAGGGCCAGTTGCTGCTGCCCCTGTGCCTGCCGTTCCCACAGGGTCTGGGCGGCGTCCACATCGGCCACACCCAGTGGGGCCAGGGCCGCTGCCAGTTGCGCCTGGGCCTGGGCCAGCCGCTGGCGGGCCTGGGCCGCTTCCTGCCCGGCAGGGGTAATGGTCAGCTGCCCGCCGCCCGGCAATTGCACGACGGTGGCGGCATCCAGCGCCATCTGTCCCCGGCCCTGCCAGCACCCGGCAGCCCCGTCCGATTGCCACGGCACCGCAGCGCTGGCGGGCAGGTCAAAGGCCACCACGGTGGCGGCTGCCTGGTACTGGGCGCTGGCGATGTGGACGGCCCGCTCCAGCTGCTGCAACCGGGAAATATCGGTCTTTTTGAGCGTAACCGCAGACAGTTCCTGCGCTAGCTGCTGCACTTTTTGCAAACACACCTGCGCCTGCTGCCAACTTTCCTGCAACGTCTGTTGCTGTTTCTGGCTGGCTTGCCAATGCTGCTCCAGTTCACTGCGCTGCCGGGCCCGGTGTTGCGCTTCCTGGGCCTGCTGCCACTGCTGCCGGGCCTGTTCCAGCGCCTGGTGCAGGCGTTCGGCTTCCTGCTGGCAGCGTGCCAGGTGCTGGCGGGCCTGTTCCACATCGTCCTGCGCCTGGGCCTGGGCTTGCTTGCGCTGCTCCAGGCGCTGCGCCTGCGTGGCCTGGGCCTGCAGGGTCTGGGCAAGCCAGTCCATCTGGCGCTGCAAGTGTTCCAACTGCTGCTGGTCCTGCTGGTGGCTTTGCTGCAATTGCTGCGCCTGCTGCCGATGCGCTTGCGCCTGGGCCAGTTCGGCCTGCCAGGCCGTTTCGGGGCGCAGGCGCTCATCGTCGGCCTGGGCCCGCAGCAAGTCGGCCAGCGCATCCACCTGGCTGCGGTAATCGGCAATGCTGGTTTGCAGGGTGGCCAGCCGGGTCTGGTCATCGTGCAGCGCCTGCAGCAGTTGGGCCAGCGGGCCGACGGGCTTGCCGGTTTTGCCGATGAAGGTGCCCAGTTCCTGCTCCAGCTGGGCAATCA
Organism: Comamonas nitrativorans; assembly: GCF_042654765.1. NCBI lineage: Bacteria > Pseudomonadati > Pseudomonadota > Betaproteobacteria > Burkholderiales > Comamonadaceae > Comamonas > Comamonas nitrativorans. The sequence continues at coordinate 164,872 of NZ_JBHSEW010000009.1, forward strand.
GGCCATCTCCCGCCGTCGCAGCCAGCGCCGAGGTCTGCTCGCTGGCCGCCTGGCTGTGCAGGGCGGCGTGCAGGTGCTGGCCTGCATGGCCCAGGCTGGTTTTGAAGTCCTGGGGCGAAGCGCCCTGCTCGACCCACAGCAGGCCGGGCACCCCCCAATGTTCCGGCTTGTTGCCCTTGGCGGGGAAGCCGAAGCCCAGCAGCTGGGCCAGATAGTCCTCGGCCTCCTGGGCGCTCCAGTGCCGGCTGCCGCTGGTCAGGTCGCAGCGCTTTTTCTTCAAGAAGCTTTTCTCCAGCCGGTAAGGCTGGCCTTGCAGGAAAAACTCCAGCGCCACCGAGGGGGCCGCGCTGCTGTCGTATTCGGGCCGCAGGTCGGCAGCCGAGTTGGAGCTGTGCCGCTCCAGAAACGCCGCCCGGATGGCACGCACCACCGAGCTTTTGCCGGCGCCGTTCGGTCCCGCGAAAAGATTCAGGCCCGGACGCAGGTCGGCCAGTTCCAAATCCGCAAATTTGCGCACCTGCTGCAAGCGCAGGCGTTGCAGGTAAAACGCCGGTGTGTGCTGCGCGGCGGTCATACGGCCTCCCGCTGCAGCCACAGTGCCTGGGTCAGCACGGCCAGGGCGTCCTGGGCAGCGGCGTCGCCCTGCTGGCTTTCGCTGCGCAATTGCTGCAAAACGGTGTCGACATAGCCATCGGCCTGCAGATTGGCCAGCTCCGCATCGCTGGGGGCCAGGCGCAAATCGTCCTGCTCAAGTTGCAAATAACAGGCCGCCGCTTGCGCCTGCGCCAGGGCGGCTTGCAGGCGCTGGTGCTGCGCCCAGCCCAGCACGCCGTGCAGCTGCAGGTGCGCCACGTCCCGGGTCGTCAATTGGCCCAGCCAGTCGATGGCGTGGTCTACATCGTCCTCCAGCACGAAGGTAAATGCCTGCCGCTGCCAGCGGTACTGGCCGACGGCCACGGGGGTGACGGTGGGCAGCGCCCCCGGGGCCGCGATCTCCACCACCAGCGCGTGGCCCGGCTGGTTGTTGTGAAAGCGGTCGGCCTCGGGCGTTCCGCTGTAGGCCATGTGGGGGTTGAGCAATTGCATCCCATGCCAGTCCCCCAGGGCCAGCCAATCGAGCCGCGCCCGGATGCTGCGCTCCGGCGCAATCGGATTGGGGCTGTCGATGGCATCGTGCAGCAGCCCCTGCACGCTGCCGTGGGCCAGGCCGATGCGCACCAGGCCCGGCGGGGTGGCAGCGTCGTCCATCCATGCCGTCAGGTCGTCGTAGCAATGGCGTTGCGTCAGGGGCGCGGCCAGCACGGCAAAGCCGTCGAAAACGCGCACCTGCGGCTGGAGCAGCAGGTGGACGTTTTCGGGGACGCACCCCAGGGCCACGGCCCGCGTCCAGACGCTTTGCGCCAGGGCCGCATCATGGTTGCCGCTGATCATGATCCACGGCCCGGAAAAACCCGCCAGGGCCTGGAACAGGCGGCGCACCCATTTGTCGGACACCGTCTGGGCATCGAACACGTCGCCCGCAACCAGAACGGCATCGACGGCCTGCTCGACCGCCAACGCGACCAGGCGCTGCACGGCCGCCAAGCGGGCCTGTGCCAGCAGGGGGGCGACCTCCGGGTCAAAGCCGACATAGGTGCGGCCGATTTGCCAATCTGCGGTATGAAGGAACTTGGGCATGGCATCTCATCGTTGCAGGAGTCGGCCATCATACCCATGGTTTTTTGCAAAATTATTTTGATGAAAACAGGGCGTAAACGCTTATTTCATCAGCGCAAACAGCTACTTTTTTCATAAATAATCCACCCCAGTTTTTTCTTGAGGACTCGTGCCATGACCACACCGCTGACCATTTCCGTCCTGGGCACCGGCAACATGGGGCTGCCCATGGCCCGGCGTCTGGCCCAGGCCGGCCACCATGTCCGTGCCTGGAATCGCACCCGGGACAAGGCCATCCCCTTGCTGGCAGACGGCGTCGCCCTTTGCGACACCCCGCACCAGGCCTGCACCGGGGCCGACGTCGCCGTCAGCCTGCTGGAAAACGGCGCCGTGGTCGAGCAGGTGCTGTTCGGCTGCGGCGGCGACAGCGCCTGCCATGGCCTGGCCGCAGGCAGCCTGGTGATCGACATGGCCTCCATCCAGCCGCGCCAGGCCCGGGAACATGCCCAACGCCTGCAAGCCCAGGGCGTGCGCCACCTGGATGCTCCTGTTTCAGGAGGTACTGTCGGTGCAGAATCGGGCACCTTGGCTATTATGGTGGGTGGAAATGGCGCCGATTTTGCGCAAGCAGCTCCTGTTTTCGAAGCACTGGGCCGTGCCACCCATGTCGGCCCCCACGGCGCCGGCCAGTTGGCCAAGCTGGCCAATCAAATGATCGTGGGCATCACCATCGGCGCGGTGGCCGAGGCTTTGCTGCTGTGCGAAAAGGGCGGCGCCGACCCGGCCCGGGTACGCCAGGCGATTACCGGCGGCTTTGCCGACAGCCGCATCCTGCAACTGCACGGCCAGCGCATGGTGCAGCGCAACTTCACGCCCGGCGCCCGCATGGGCGTGCAGCTCAAGGACATGCGCAACGCCCTGGCCACTGCCGAGGAGATTGGTCTGAAGACCCCGATTACCGCCCTGTTCGCGCAGCTTTACGCCGACGCGGTGGCACATGGCTTCGACCAGTTCGACCACAGCGGCCTGTTTGCCGAACTGGCGCGGCGCAACGGGATGCAGTAGCCACCGCACCGCGCTACAGAATGCGCCCCAGCATCAGCACCGCAAAAAAGGTAACCCCGGCAATCACGCTCCACTTGAGAATCAGCAGCGCCCAGCGTTTGTAACGCGCACGGCCCGTGCCCAGATAAAACGCCAGGGAAAGCGCTGCCCCCAGGAGCAGGAAAAGAACCAGCCAGCGGAAAATTAACATGCTTGCAGCATCCGATGGCCGAACTACCAGGCCGCAGCCGTTTGATCGAACCCGGCAGGGGCATCCCGCCGCTGGGGAAAAGTCACCATCTCCCAACTGTCGGGCTGCTCCAGCAAAGCCCGCAGCAACTGGTTATTCATTGCGTGCCCGGAGCGAAAAGCGCTGTACGCCCCCAGAATGGGATGGCCGATCAGGTACAGGTCGCCAATGGCATCGAGAATCTTGTGTTTGACAAATTCATCGCCATAGCGCAGCCCATCGCTATTGAGGACCTTGTAGTCATCCATCACGATCGCATTGTCCAGGCCCCCGCCCAAAGCCAGGCCATGGGTGCGCAGCATTTCCACATCCCGGGTAAAACCGAAAGTACGGGCGCGGGCGATATCCCGCACATAGTCCCCGGCTGCCCAATCGAATTCAAAACTTTGCCCGGTGGAATCGACCGCAGGATGGGCAAAATCAATCTCGAACCGCAATTTAAACCCGTGATGGGGATCGAACCGCGCCCACTTCAACTGGGCCCCTTCCCCTTCACGCACTTCCACCGGACGCAGTACGCGGATAAATTTCTTCGGGACTTTCTGCAGCTCGATTCCGGCACTTTGCAGCAGGAACACGAAAGAAGACGAAGACCCATCCAGAATCGGCACTTCTTCCGCCGTGATATCGATCACGATATTGTCGATACCCAGGCCGCACAATGCCGACATCAAATGCTCGACGGTATGCACCTTGGCATTCTGGGCGCCAATGGTCGAAGCCATCCGCGTATCCACCACCGCCTGGGCAGAAATAGGAATGTCCACCGGTTCCGGCAGATCGACCCGGCGAAAGACAATTCCGGTATCCGGCGGAGCCGGGCGCAGCGTCATCTCCACCCTCTGGCCGCTATGAAGCCCCATGCCGACAGCGCGGGTGAGCGTTTTAATGGTTCGTTGCATTAGCATGGGGCGATTGTAGGAAGAGAAAACAAAAACCACCCAAGCCTGCCTATAGAAATTCCTATAGGCGCTATGGGTGGTCTCTACCGCTGGTGTACGCCACCGGCGGAAAGCCGGATCAATCGGCCTGTTTGCGCAAAAAGGCCGGAATTTCCAAATCGTCCATTCCGCCAGAAGCCAGGGCATCCACACGCGCTGCCGCATGGGTACGGTTGGTGCGCCAGACGCTGGGCACCGAAACATCGCTGCCGCCATAGCTGGTGGCAGTCCCCACCGGGGCGGCAGCGGCAGCAGGCGCACCCGCCAGGGCCGCACTCATGGTGGCCGTAGGCGTACCCGCCAGGGTCATATTGTCCGTACCGGTACGCAAGCCGCCCTGCACCACCGACATCGCCTGACGGCGCACGCCCGGACGGGACAGCCCCGTGGCCACGACCGTCACACGGATGTCGTCGCCCAGGGTATCGTCGTACGCTGCGCCATAGATCACGTGGGCATCGTCGGAAGCATAGGCCTTGATGGTGGTCATGGCCTGGCGCGACTCGGCCAGTTTCAGGCTGCCACGGGCAGCCGTGACCAGCACCAGCACCCCCTTGGCGCCCGACAGGTCGATCCCTTCCAGCAGCGGGCAGGCCACGGCCTGCTCGGCAGCAATACGGGCGCGGTCGGGGCCGTTGGCACGGGCCGTGCCCATCATGGCCTTGCCGGGCTCGCCCATGACGGTGCGCACGTCCTCGAAGTCCACGTTCACGTGGCCATACTCGTTGATGATTTCGGCAATCCCGCCCACGGCATTGCGCAGCACATCGTTGGCCTGGGCAAAGGCTTCTTCCTGAGAAATATCGTCGCCCAGGACTTCCAGCAGCTTTTCGTTCAGCACCACGATCAGGGAATCGACGTTGGCTTCCAGCTCGGCCAAGCCTTCATCCGCATTCTTCATGCGACGGCTGCCTTCCCAGTCGAAAGGCTTGGTGACCACGCCAACGGTCAGGATGCCCATTTCCTTGGCCACGCGGGCGATCACGGGAGCTGCCCCGGTGCCGGTGCCTCCACCCATGCCGGCGGTAATGAACAGCATGTGCGAGCCCTCGATGGCGGCACGAATATCCTCCACGGCAACTTCCGCAGCTTCGCGGCCCTTGTCGGGCTTGCTGCCGGCCCCCAGGCCGCTATTACCCAATTGAATCGTGCGATTGGCATTGCTGCGAATCAATGCCTGAGCATCGGTGTTGGCGCAGACAAACTCGACCCCCTGAACGCTATTGGCGATCATGTGCTCAACAGCATTGCCACCGCCACCACCGACTCCGATGACTTTGATTTGGGTACCTTGGTTGAATTTTTCGGTGTCGATCATCTCGATAGTCATGCGGGAGCTCCTGGAAACCTTTTCAATCATGCACTACTAATATTTTTTAGGAAAGCAAATCACTTTGCAATCGTACAAATGTATCTGGGAAACGTCAGATTCACATAGTTAGAAGTTTCCCACAATAAAGTCCCGAAAACGACCTAAAGCGGTCTTCATCGAGCCACTTTTTTGTGCCACCTTGAAACCGCGCAAGCGGGCCAGACGGGCTTCTTCCAGCAAACCCATCACCGTGGCCGAACGTGGCTGGGCCACCATATCGGCCAAAGCGCTGGCATATTTGGGCACGCCCCGGCGCACCGGCTTGAGAAAAATGTCCTCGCCCAGCTCCACCATGCCCGGCATCACCGAGCTGCCGCCCGTAATGACGACGCCCGACGAGAGCACTTCCTCGTAGCCGGACTCGCGGATAACCTGGTGTACCAGAGAGAAAATTTCTTCCACGCGGGGTTCGATCACTCCGGCCAGTGCCTGCTTGCCCAGCATCCTCGGGCCACGATCGCCCAGGCCGGGGACTTCCACCTGGGCTTCCGGGTCGGCCAGGGACTGCTTGGCAAAACCGCTTTCCACCTTGATGTCCTCGGCATCCTTGGTCGGGGTGCGCAGGGCCATGGCGATGTCGCTGGTAATCAAATCGCCGGCAATCGGAATCACGGCCGTATGGCGAATCGCGCCACCGGTAAAGATGGCCACATCGGTCGTCCCGGCACCGATGTCCACCAGCACCACGCCCAGTTCGCGTTCATCGTCGGTCAGCACGGATTGGCTGGCGGCCAGGGGATTGAGCAGCAACTGCTCCACCTCCAGGCCACAGCGGCGCACGCATTTGATGATGTTTTCTGCTGCGCTCTGGGCGCCGGTGACGATATGTACCTTGGCTTCCAGGCGGATACCGCTCATGCCGATCGGTTCTTTCACGTCCTGGCCGTCGATGACGAATTCCTGGGGCTCGACCAGCAGCAGCCGCTGATCGGAAGAGATGCTGACGGCTTTCGCCGTTTCGATCACCCGCGCCACGTCGGTGGGGGTGACTTCCTTGTCCTTGATGGCAACCACGCCGCTCTGGTTCAGGCCGCGGATGTGGCTGCCGGTAATTCCGGTATGCACGCGCTGGATTTTGCAGTCGGCCATCAGTTCAGCCTCTTTCAAGGCCTGCTGAATGCTTTGCACGGTCGCCTCGATATTCACGACGACCCCGCGCTTGAGCCCGTTGCTCGGCGCCACCCCCAGGCCGGCAAGTTTCAGCTCCCCGCTGGGCACCACTTCGGCCACCACTGCCATGACTTTGGAAGTGCCGATATCCAGCCCGACCACCACATCTTTGTATTCTCTTGCCATTTCAGTGTCTGCCCTCTGCAGTTCGATTTTTTGGACTATTGGCTGCGTTCTTCGCCGCTGCTGCCTGGCGCTGCGCCAGCGCCTGTGCCGCAGCAGGCGAAATTGTATTGACCCCCCGCAGGCGCAAGGCGTACCCGTCGGCATAGCGCAAATCCGCATACTCTATAGCATTGGCCGAGCGCTGGTATTGCTGCAACACCGTCCGTACCGTGCGCAGCCAGCGCTGTGTGCGCTGCAAGACCTGCTCCGGCGTGCCGCTGCCCAGCTCAATACGGGCGTCATTGTCCAATACCAGCAGCCAACTGCCCCGATCCCGCAGCGTCAGGGCATCGACCGATAGCTCCAGGGAAGCAAACAGCGGCTCCAGGGCATAGAACATCCGCAGCACCTGGGGGGCCGAACCCTGCGGCCCGTCCAGGCGCGGCATACCTTCGCGCTCCAGCTCGCCCAGATTGGCCTCGAACACTTCCCCCAGGGTATTGACCATGGCCGCCCCCGAGGCTTCGCCCCAATACGCCTGGGCCACATGCTCGTGCAGCAAGACCCTCAGGCTGTTCGGGTAGGCCCGGCGCACCTGGGCCTTGCGCACCCAGGGCACCTGCTCGAACGCCTCCTGGGCCTGCCCCAGGTCGATCGTGAAGAAATTGCCCGCCAGATGCGGGGCCACATTGGCCCGCAGGGTGACGGCGTTGTTATGCACCAGTTCCCCTTCGACCACGATACGGGCAATGGAAAACACCGGGTGGCGCAAAGCCCACCCGACCACCAGCACCAGGACGAGAATGCACGCCCCCCCGAACATGAACGAAGCCGTCACGTTCATGAGGCGAACATCCAGCGGTGCGGGCAGTTCGCGCATCGGCCGTCACGCCTCCGGGCCTGCGCTGTCCAGCGTTGCCGTGGCCAGCAGGCGCAGGCACAGCGCCTCGTAGCTGATGCCCTGGGCGCGTGCCGCCATGGGCACCAGGGAATGGCCGGTCATCCCTGGCGAGGTGTTGATTTCCAGCAGGAACGGCTGGCGGTCGCTGGCGCGGATCATCACGTCGGCCCGCGCCCAGCCCCGGCAGCCCAGGGTGCGGTAGGCTTTTTCCACCATGCGCTGGATGGCTTCTTCCTCCTGCGGCGGCAGGCCGCTGGGGCAGTGGTACTGGGTGGTATCGGTGAAGTATTTGTTCTGGTAGTCGTAATTGCCGTCCGGGGCAACGATGCGGATGACCGGCAGCGCCTGGGCGGCAGCGCCGGTGCCCAGCACCGGGCAGGTGGTTTCATCGCCCGCGATGAACTGTTCGCACAGCACTTCGGGGTCGTAGCGGGCGGCCAGGGCATAGGCCTGGGCGCATTCTTCCAAAGTCGTCACCTTGGTCAGGCCGATGGTCGAGCCTTCGCGGGCCGGCTTGACGATCATCGGACTGCCGATGGCGGCAAAAGCCGCCTCGGTTTCGGCCACGCTGGCCACCATGCGCCAATCGGGGGTGGGCAGGCCTTCAAAGCGCCAGATGCGCTTGGTCATGACCTTGTCCATGCCCATGCTGGAGGCCATCACGCCCGAACCGGTGTACGGAATGCCCAGCAGCTCCAAAGCACCCTGCACCGTGCCGTCTTCGCCATGGCGGCCATGCAGGGCGATGAAGCAGCGCTCGAACCCCTGGGCTTTCAGGGCGCACAAATCTTGCTCCGCCGGGTCGAAAGCATGGGCATCCACCCCTTGCGAGCGCAAGGCCTGCAGCACGCCCTGGCCGGACATCAGGGAGACTTCCCGCTCCGAGGAGCTGCCGCCCATCAACACCGCCACCTTGCCAAAGGCGGTGGTTGCAATTTTTTGATCTTTTTGCGTCATAAGCCAAACCCTATCTGCGCTTCCTGCTTGTTTTCCGAGAGCAGTTGCACCACCTGCGCAGGCACTGCACCCACCGATCCCGCCCCCATGGTGAACACCACGTCGCCCGGGCGGGCATTGTCTACGATGGTGCGGGCCATTTCCCGGATGTCCGGGACAAATACCGGCTCGACCTTGCCCGCCACGCGCAGCCCCCGGGCCAGGGCGCGGCCATCGGCAGCCTGGATGGGTTCTTCCCCGGCGGGGTAGACCTCGGCCAGCAGCACGGCATCGGCCTGGCCCAGCACCTGGACGAAGTCTTCGAAGCAATCGCGGGTGCGGGTATAGCGGTGCGGCTGGAAGGCCAGCACCAGCCGCCGCCCCGGGAAGGCCCCGCGGGCCGCCGCCACCGTGGCCTGCATTTCCACCGGGTGGTGGCCGTAATCGTCGATCACGGTGAAGGTTCCGCCCGGGCAGGGCAAATCGCCGTAGCGTTGAAAGCGCCGCCCCACACCCTTGAAGCTTTCCAGCGCCCGCAGCAGGGCAGCATCGTCGATTTCCAGCTCCATGGCAACGGCGACTGCCGCCAGGGCGTTCAGCACGTTGTGTTCCCCCGGCAAATTCAGGGTGACGTGCAGGGGCGGATAGCTTTTGCCGTTCTGGCGCAGCACGGTGAACATCATCCGGCCACGGTCGGCCTGCACATCGACGGCCCGCACCTGCACGCCTTCGGCCAGCCCGTAGGTCGTGACCGGGCGGGCCAACTGGGGCAGGATGTCCCGGATGGCGGGGCTGTCGGTGCAGACGATGGCCCGGCCATAGAACGGCATCCGGTGCAGAAAATCGAGAAAGGCCTGCTTGAGCCGGCCAAAGTCGTGCCCGTAGGTATCCATGTGGTCGGCGTCGATGTTGGTCACCACGGCCATCACCGGCAGCAGGTTCAGGAAGGAGGCATCGGACTCGTCCGCCTCCACCACGATGTAATCGCCCTGGCCCAGCTTGGCGTTGGCGCCGGCGCTGTTCAGCCGTCCGCCGATGACGAAGGTGGGGTCCAGCCCGGCCTCGGCCAGCACGCTGGCCACCAGGCTGGTGGTGGTGGTTTTGCCGTGCGCCCCGGCGATGGCGATGCCGGTTTTGAAGCGCATCAGCTCGGCCAGCATCAGGGCGCGGGGCACGACGGTGACTTTGCGCTCGCGGGCGGCGACCACTTCGGGGTTGTCGGCATGGACGGCGGTGGACGTGACCAGCACCTGGGCGCCGTCGATGTGTTCGGCAGCGTGGCCGACAAAGGTGCGGATGCCCAGGGCCTGCAGGCGCTGCAAGGTGGCGCTGTCGGCCAGATCGGAGCCGGAGACGGTGTAGCCCAGGTTGTGCAGCACCTCGGCAATGCCGCTCATGCCCGAGCCGCCGATGCCGACGAAATGGATATGTTGAATGGCGTGCTTCATCGGGCCAGTTCCTCACAGGCGGCCAGCACGGCGGCGGTGGCTTCTCGTTTTTCCATCATTTTGGCTTTTTGTGCAGTCTCCACCAACGTGGAGCGCTGCATATTTTGAATCATGTCCGCGAGTTTTTCGGGGGTTAATGCACTTTGTTGCACCAGCCAGCCGCCCCCGGCATCGACCAGGAAGCGGGCATTGGTGGTCTGGTGGTCATCCACCGCATGGGGAAAGGGCACGTACACGGCGGCCGCGCCGACGGCGGCAATCTCGGTGACGGTACTGGCCCCGGCGCGGCAGAGGATGAGGTCGGCCTGCGCATACGCCTGGGCGGTGTCGTCGATGAAGGGGGTGAGTTCGGCCTCCACGCCCGCCGTCGCATAGCTGGCCCGCAAGGCGTCGATCTGCCTGGCCCCGCTTTGGTGCAGCACCTGCGGGCGCTGTTCCGGCGGAATCAGGGCCAGCGCCTGCGGCACGGTGTCGTTGAGCGCCTTGGCCCCCAGGCTGCCGCCGACGACCAGGATTTTCAACGGGCCGCTGCGCCCGGCAAAACGCTCGGCAGGCGGCGCCTGTTCCAGAAACGCCTGGCGCAAGGGGTTGCCCACCCACTGCGCCCCCGGCAAGGCATCGGGGAAAGCGCAGAACACCCGGCTGGCGACGTTGGTCAGCACCTTGTTGGCCATGCCGGGCACCGAATTCTGCTCGTGCAGGATGAGCGGCTTGCCCGCCAGGGTGGCCATCATGCCGCCGGGAAAGCTGATGTAGCCGCCCAGTCCGATGACCACGTCCGGGCGCACGCGCCGCACCACGGCCCAGGCCTGGGCAAAGGCCTTGAGCAGGCGCAGCGGCAGCAGCGCCAGCGTCAGCAGCCCTTTGCCGCGCACGCCGGAAAAGTCGATTTTCTCCAGGGGGAAGCCCTGGGGCGGCACCAGGCGCTCTTCCATGCTGCCGGGCGCCCCCAGCCAATGCACGCGCCAGCCCTGTTCGCGCAGGGCCTGGGCCACGGCCAGACCGGGGAAGATGTGCCCGCCCGTGCCGCCGGCCATGACCAAGGCAGTTTTTTGTGTAGCACTCATCACGCTCTCCTGGGGCTTTGCAATGCTTTGTTCTCGTAATCCACACGCAGGACAACGGCAACAGCTATCAAATTGAATAATATGGCCGATCCGCCAAAGCTCATCAGCGGCAGCGTCAGCCCCTTGGTGGGCAGGGCGCCCAGGTTCACGCCCATGTTGATGAAGGCCTGAAAGCCCATCCAGATGGCGACGCCCTGGGCCACGAGGCCGGAGAAGACGCGGTCGAGGATGATCGCCTCGCGCCCGATCTCGGTCATGCGTCGCATGAGCCAGTAGAAGGCGAAGATCAGCACCATCAGGCCGACGAAGCCGAACTCCTCGCCGATCACCGAGAACAGGAAGTCGGTGTGCGCCTCGGGCAGCCAGTGCAGCTTTTCCACGCTGCGGCCCAGGCCGACGCCGGAAAATTCGCCGCGCCCGATGGCGATCAGCGCGTGCGTGAGCTGGTAGCCCTTGCCCAGAGCATGTTCCATGTCCCAGGGGTTGAGGTAGGCGAAGATGCGCTCGCGCCGCCAGGGCGAAGTGGCGATCATCAGCACGAAGGCTCCCACCACCAGGGCGCCCATGCCGAAGAACATGCGGGCATTGACCCCGCCCAGGAACAGAATCCCCATGGCGATGATGACGATCACCAGGAAGGCGCCCATGTCCGGCTCGGCCAGCAGCAGCACGCCCACCAGCAGCACGGCAAAGGCCATGGGCAGCACGGCGCGGAAAAAGCGTTCCTTCACGTCCATGCGCCGCACCATGTAGTCGGCGGCGTACAGCAGCACGGCGAACTTGGCCAGCTCGGACGGCTGGAAGTTCATCACCCCCAACGACAGCCAGCGCCGCGAGCCATTGACGGAAACGCCGACGTGGGGAATCAGCACGATCACCAGCAAGACCAGCGCCAGCAGGAAGATGCGCGGCGCCATCTTCTCCCAGCGCTCCATCGGAATCTGGAAGGCCAGCAGCGCGGCGACAAAGCCCACGCCCAGGGAGATGGCGTGGCGCATGGCGAAGTGGTAGGGCAGGATTTTGCCGAAGCGCGGGTTGTCGGCCATGGCGATCGAGGCCGAATAGACCATCACCAGCCCCCAGGCCAGCAGGCCGATGACCACCCAGATCAGGCTTTGGTCCAGGCCCAGCACCGTCGGCGGCAGCGCCTTGCTGCGGTACTGGGCATCGCCCACGCGCACGGGCAGCACGTCCACCGGCTTGTCCTGCGGGCCGCGCAGCCAGCCAGCAACCCGCTGGCGCAGCGAACGGGGCCGGCTGGGCGCGGCGGCCTGGGTGGCGGTTTGCCTGGCCATCAGCCGCCCGCTTCCAGCACCTGCCCGGCGTCCTCGGCCAGCGCCTGCACGGCGGCGACGAACACTTCGGCGCGGTGCGCGTAGTCGCGGAACATGTCCAGGCTGGCGCAGGCGGGCGAGAGCAGCACCGCATCGCCGGATTGCGCCTGGGCGCGGGCCAGCTGCACCGCGCCGGGCAGGTCGGCAGCATCGTGTAGCGTCACGCCGCAGTGGGCCAGCGCCTGGCGGATGTGCGGGGCATCGCGCCCGATCAGCACCACGGCCCGCACGTACTGGGCGATGGGGTCGGCCAGCGGGGCGAAGTCCTGCCCCTTGCCGACGCCGCCCAGGATCAGCACGATGCGCTGCTGCGGCCCCAGCCCGTGCAGGGCGGCCACCGTCGCGCCGACGTTGGTGCCCTTGCTGTCGTCGAAATACTCCACGCCCTCGACCACGCCGATGGACTGCACCCGGTGCGGCTCGCCCCGGTATTCGCGCAGGCCATACAGCAGCGGCGCCAGCGGGCAGCCCGCCGCCTGGGCCAGGGCCAGCGCGGCCAGGGCGTTGCAGGCGTTGTGCAGGCCGCGAATGCGCAGGGCATCGGCGGGCAGCAGGCGTTGCAGGTACAGGCTGCCGTCCGGCCCGGCCTCGTCGTGGGCACGCACCAGCCAGCGCATGCCGTTCACTTCTTCCAGGCCGAAGTCGCCCGGCTGCTGCGGCAGGTTGCTGCCGAAGGTGACATGCCAGCGCGGTTGCAGCTTGCCGCCCTTGCCCTTGGCCTTGCCTTTGGCCTGAACGGGGGCGGGCAGCATGTCCATGACGGCGCAGTCCTGGCGATTCAGCACCATGCAGCCCTCGGCACCGAAAATCCGCGCCTTGGCCGCCGCATAGGCCGCCATGCTACCGTGCCAGTCCAGATGGTCTTGCGTGATGTTCAGCACCACGGCGGCGGTGGGGGCGAAGTCCTGCACGCCATCGAGCTGAAAGCTGGACAGCTCCAGCACCCACGCCTGGGGCAAGTCCTGCGCGGCGATGCGCTGGGTGAGGGTGTCGAGCAGGCTGGGGCCAATGTTGCCGGCCACGGCCACCGTGAGGCCCGCATGTTCCAGCAACTGGCCGGTGAGCGCGGTGACGGTGGTCTTGCCGTTGGTGCCGGTAATCGCCAGCACCTTGGGCACATAGCCGTGCTGGCGGGCCAGCGCCGCCAGGGCGCGGGCGAACAAGTCCAGCTCGCCGCCCACCGGCAGGCCGATGGCGCGGGCAGCGTCGAGTACCGGGGCAGTATCGTGCGGGGCCAGGCCGGGGGAACGGTAGACGCTGGTCACGCCCTGCCCGGCAATCAGTTCGGCGGTGAACGGCCCGGCGATGAAGCGGGCCTCGGGCAACTGCGCCTGCAATACCGCCAGTTGCGGCGGTGCGGCGCGGGTATCGGCCACCGTGACCTGCGCCCCGGCGCGGGCGCACCAGCGGGCCATGGCCAGCCCGGACGCGCCCAGGCCCAGCACCAGCACGCGCTGGCCGTGCAGGTGCTGGTCGGCAGCCTGCGGCCACGCGGCAGGCACGGGGGGCAGTTCCGCCGGGGCCAGCGGCAGGTCGGTCTGCGCATCGGCAGCGGGGGCAGCGGCCTGCGCGGCGGCGTCCTCGTCCTGAAAAATCTGGGCGACGAAGGCGGCGGCATCGCTGGCTGCCGTCAGCTTGGTATTTTCAGGAGCTTGTTCCGCTTTCTGTTCAATGGTTTCAGATACTTTCATATCTGAAATCGTTGCTTCATCAGCGCAAGAAGCTATGTTTTCAATATCCTGGGTCATGATCGGTTTACCGCAGCTTGAGGGTGGACAGGCCGATCAGGCACAGCAGCATGGTGATGATCCAGAAGCGCGTGACGACCTGGGTTTCCTTCCAGCCGCTTTTCTCGAAGTGGTGGTGCAGCGGGGCCATCTTGAGCAGCCGCCGCCCTTCGCCGTAGCGCTTCTTGGTGTATTTGAAGTAGGCCACCTGGAACATGACGGACAGCGCCTCCAGCACGAAAATCCCGCCCATGATGGCCAGCACGATCTCCTGGCGCACGATGACGGCAATGGTGCCCAGCGCCCCGCCCAGGGCCAGCGCCCCCACGTCGCCCATGAAGATCTGCGCCGGATGGGCGTTGAACCACAGAAAGGCCAGCCCCGCCCCGGCCATCGCGCCGCAGAACACCAGCAGCTCGCCCGTGCCGGGGATGTGCGGCAGGTGCAGGTACTTGGCATAGGTGCTGCTGCCGGTGACGTAGGCAAAAATACCCAGCGAGGCGGCCACCAGAATCACCGGCATGATGGCCAGACCGTCCAGCCCGTCGGTCAGGTTCACCGCATTGCTGGCGCCGACGATGACCAGATAGGTCAGCACGACAAAGCCCAGCACGCCCAGCGGGTAGCTGACCTGCTTGAAGAAGGGCAGCATCAGCCCGGCCTGCGGCGGCAAGTCCATCGAAAAGCCCGACTGCACCCAGGTGACGAACAGCTCCAGCGCCCGGCCATTGCTGCTTTCGGAAATGCTGAACACCAGCGCCAGCGCGGCCAGCAGGCCGATAATGGATTGCCAGAAATACTTCTCGCGCGAGCGCATCCCCTCGGGGTCTTTATTGACCACCTTGCGCCAGTCGTCCACCCAGCCGATGGCGCCAAAGCCCAGGGTGACGATCAGCGTCGTCCAGACGAAGCGGTTGTCCGGCTCGAACCACAGCAGGGTGGAGACGGCGATCGAAAACAGAATCAGCACCCCGCCCATCGTCGGCGTGCCGCTTTTGACCAGGTGCGTCTGCATGGCGTAGCCGCGAATCGGCTGGCCGACTTTCAGCGCCGTCAGCATCCGGATGGCCTTGGGGCCGATCCACAGGCCGATGAGCAAGGCGGTCATCGCCGCCATCACGGCGCGGAAGGTGATGTACTGCACCACGCGCAAAAACGTCCAGTCCGGCTGCACGCTTTGCAACCACTGGGCCAGCCAAATCAACATACTGCTGCTCCCTGCTCGGTGCTGGCCGCTTGCAGCGCCTGCACCACCTGTTCCATGCGCATACTGCGCGAACCCTTGACCAACACGCTGGCTGCACCGGCCTGCACTGCGGCCTGCACTGCGACCTGCACCGCCGCCATGTCGCTGCCATGCCAGCCTGCGGGGCCGAATGCGGCCACCGCGCCCTGGCTTTGGGGGCCAAGGGCGATCAACTTGTCAATTCCAGCGGCGCGGGCGCTGGCCCCCACCTCGGCGTGGAAGGCCGGACCCTGGTCGCCCACCTCGCCCATATCGCCCAGCACCAGCAGGCGCGGGGCGGGCAGTTCGGCCAGCACAGCAATCGCCGCCTGCACCGAATCGGGGTTGGCGTTGTAAGTGTCGTCCACCAGCGCCACGGTACGCCCCTGCCAGAGCAGGGCCAGCGCCCGGCTGCGGCCCTGTACCGGCACAAAGTCCTGCAAGCCCTGGGCGATGGCCGCCAGCGGCACGCCCGCCGCCAGGGCGCAGGCCGTGGCTGCCAGGGCATTGCGCACGTTGTGCCGCCCGGCAATGTGCAGGCGGGTGGCGAAAGCGCCCGCCGGGGTGGCGATTTCCACCTGCCAGCCGTCGCCCTGCCAGATGGCCGTGGGGACTTGCACATCGGCATCCGTGCCACCAAACGTCAGCACCTTGCGCGGCCCGGCCAGGCTGCGCCACAGCGCCGTGAAGGCATCGTCTGCCGGGAACACGGCCACGCCGTCGGGCGGCAGCAGGCCCAGCACACTGCCGTTTTCCTCGGCCACGGCCTGCACGGTGTGCATGAACTCCTGATGCTCGCGCTGGGCGTTGTTCACCAGCGCCACGGTGGGCCGGGCGATGCGGGCCAGCTCGGCAATCTCGCCGGGGTGGTTCATGCCCAGCTCGACCACGCCCAGGCGGTGCTGGCCGGTCAGGCGCAGCAGGGTCAGGGGCACGCCGATGGCGTTGTTGAAATTGCCGCGCGTGGCAAAGCCGCCCTCCCCCGCTGCGGCGGTCAGGATGCTGGCCAGCATCTGCGTGACGGTGGTCTTGCCGTTGCTGCCGGTGACGGCGATCAGCGGCAGGCTGAACTGGCTACGCCAGCCTGCGGCCAACGCCCCCAGGGCGGCGGTGGTGTCCGCCGCCTCGATGCAGGGCAGGCCGGGCAGGCTGCGGCCCGGCTCCACCACGGCAGCCACCGCGCCGGCTGCCTGGGCCTGGGCGAGAAAATCGTGCGCATCCATGCGTTCGCCGCGCAGAGCGACGAACAAGTCGCCGGGCTGCACGCTGCGGCTGTCGGTATGCACGCGCCGGAGGGCGATGCGGCCCGCATCGGCGTTCTGCAGGGGCCGGGACGGGGCAATCCAGGCCGCTGCCTGGGCCAAAGTCATCATGGCAAGCTACTTTCCTTGACGGGCCTGCACTGCACGGCGGGCCTCTTGCAAATCGGAGAACGGGCGTTTCACGCCCTGGGCGTCCTGGTAATCCTCGTGGCCCTTGCCCGCCAGCAGGATTACGTCGCGGGCATCGGCGGCGGCCACGGCCTGGGCAATGGCGGCGGCGCGGTCGATTTGGCAAGGCGTACCGGGCCGCATCCCGGCCAGCACGTCCTGCACGATGGCCTGCGGGTCTTCCAGGCGCGGGTTGTCGCTGGTCACCAGCACGGCATCGGCGCCCTGCTCGGCCGCAGCACCCATCAGCGGGCGCTTGCGGGCATCGCGGTTGCCACCGCAGCCAAACACGCACCACAGCCGCCCGCCCCGCGCCCGCGCCAGGGGACGCAGGGCTGCCAGGGCCTGCACCAGGGCATCGGGGGTATGGGCATAGTCCACCGCCACCAGGGGCTGGCCTTGTTCCGCAATCTGCTGCATCCGCCCCGGCACGGGCTGCAGGCTGGCACAGGCGGCCACGGCCTGTTCCAGGCTCAGCCCCTGGCCGCGCAAGGTGGCCAGCACGCCCAGCAGGTTGCTGATGTTGTACTGGCCGATCAGCGCCGTCTGCATGGGCAGGCGCTGCGCCCCTTCGACCACCGTGAAGGCCAGTCCCTGACCGGTATGCACGATGTCCGCCGCCATGAGCCGGGCGGGGTGTTGCAAGGCGACCGTCCACACGTCCAAGCCGGGGCGTCCGGCCAGGGTCTGCGCCAGCTCCCGGCCCTGGACATCGTCCACATTCACCACCGCCACGCGCAGGCCGGGCCAGTCGAACAACTGGGCCTTGGCCTGCCAATAGGCCTCCATACTGCCGTGGTAGTCGAGGTGGTCTTGCGTGAAATTGGTGAAAACTACAGTATCGATAGCTGTTCCCGCAAGCCGTTGCTCAACAATACCGATGGAGGATGCCTCAATCGCGCACTGCTCTGCGCCACGCGCTACAAAATCTGCGAATGCCGTTTGCAGAAGCACCGGGTCGGGCGTGGTCATGCCGGTGCTGGCGAAATCCGGGGCCATGCCGACGCCCAGGGTACCGACCATGGCGCAGCGCGGCAGCGCATGGGCCAGCCACCAGGCGGTGCTGGTCTTGCCATTGGTGCCCGTCACGGCCAGCACCCGCAGGCGCTGCGCGGGCTGGCCCAGCCACTGCGCGGCCAGCAGGCCGGTGGCGGCCTTCAAACCAGTGAAGCTGGCGATGCGCCCATCGTCCAAGTCAAAGGCAAACGCCTGCGCCCCGGCCTGTTCCACCAGGCAGGCGGCAGCGCCTTGCTGCAACGCCTGCGCGACAAAGGCCCGGCCATCGACGGCGGCGCCCGGCCAGGCAATGAAAACGTCGCCCGGCTGCACCTGGCGGCTATCGGTGCGCAAGCGCCCGCTGCCGGCACGTTCGCGCAGCCAGGCCAGGGCGGCAGGCAGATCGGATAAATGGTGGAGTGAATGGCTCACAAGGATTCCTCTATGGGGTTGGCAACGATTTGCGGCTGCACGGCCATGTCCGGTGCCACGCCCAGCAGGCGCAGGCTGTGCTGCACCACGGTGCTGAACACCGGCGCGGCCACGGTGCCGCCGTAGAAGGTGCCGTTGCTCGGCTCGTCGACCATCACGGCGACGATGATGCGCGGCTCCTCGATCGGTGCCAGACCGGTGAACCAGGCGCGGTACTTGCCCACGGCGTAGCCCTTGCCGACCTGCTTGCGGGCCGTGCCCGACTTGCCGCCGACCGAATAGCCCTGGGTCTGCGCCCGCTGCCCGGTACCGCCCGGCCCGGTGGCCAGGGCCAGCATCTGGCGCACGGCATTGGCGGTTTTCACCGAAAAGATCGGCACGCCCGCCGGCGGCTGTTCCAGCTTCAGGACCGAGGCGGGAATCACCCGCCCATCGTTGGAAAACACGGTGTACGAACGGGCCATCTGCAACAGGCTGGCCGACAGCCCGTAGCCGTACGACATGGTGGCCTGCTCGATGGGCCGCCAGCTTTTGTACGGACGCAGCCGCCCGCTGGCCGCGCCGGGAAAGGCGATTTGCGGCTTCTGCCCATAGCCGACGGCGGAAAACGTCTCCCACATCTGCTGGGCGGTGAGCTGCTGGGAAATCTTGGTGACGCCGACGTTGCTGGACTTCTGGATGACGCCCTCCACCGTCAGCACCCCGTAGTTGTGCGTGTCGGAGATGGTCGAGCCGGTCACCGTCATGCGTCCCGGCGTGGTGTCGATCAGGGTGCCGGGCTTGTACTTGCCGGACTCCAGGCCCATGGCCACGGTGATCGGCTTGACCGTCGAGCCGGGCTCGAACACATCGGTAATGGCGCGGTTGCGCAACTGCTCGCCGGTCAGCTTCTTGCGGTTGGACGGGTCGAAGCTGGGGTAGTTGGCCAGCGCCAGCAGCTCCCCGGTGTGCGCATCCATGACCACGACCGAGCCGCCCACGGCCTTGTGCGCCATGACCTGTTCCTTGATCTTCTGGTAGGCGAAAAACTGAATCTTGCTGTCGATCGACAACTGGATGTCGCGGCCATCGATGGGCGGGATTTCCTCGCCCACGCCTTCGACCACCCGGCCCAGACGGTCCTTGATGACGCGGCGCGAACCGGCCTGGCCGGCCAGGTCTTTTTCAAAGGCCAGCTCCATGCCCTCCTGGCCCTGGTCTTCCACGTTGGTGAAGCCGACGACGTGGGCCGCCGCCTCGCCCTCGGGGTATTCGCGCTTGTACTCGCGCGTCTGGTGGATGCCTTTGACGCCCAGCGCCTTGATCTGCAGGCCCACGTCCCAATCGAGCTGGCGCTTGAGCCAGACAAAGGACTTGTCCGAATCCAGCCTTTGGCGCAGCTGCGCCAGGGGCATGTCCATCAGCTTGGCCAGTTGCGGCAGCTTGGCGGTAATTTCGCCATCGTCAAGATCGATGTCTTCGGGAATGGCCCAGATGCTGGCCGCCGGCACGCTGGAGGCCAGAATCAGCCCGTTGCGGTCCAGAATGCGCCCGCGGTTGGCCACCAGTTCGATGGTGCGGGCAAAGCGCACTTCGCCCTGGCGCAGGAAAAAATCGTTGCCGATGAGCTGCACATACGCCGCCCGCCCGGCCAGCCCGAGAAAACCGCCGGCCACCAGCATCATCACCAGGCGGCTGCGCCAGAGCTGGGTTTTGTGCGCCAGCAGGGGGCTGGTGCCATAGGTCACGCTGCGCATCAGTGCTCCCCCACCCCCCGGTTGTCGCGCACGTAGGCCGTAATCGCCGGGGTGGCGGCCTGCAACCCCTGCTGCTGGGCCAGGTGTTCGATGCGCCCGGGGGCGGACTGCGCCCGCTGCTCGACCTGCAGCCGCTCGCGCTCCGTCTCCAGCTGGCGGCCCTTGGTGATGGTCTGGTCGAGTTCGGTGAACAGGCGCCGCGATGCGTACTGGGTCTGCACCAGGTACAGAGCACTGACGATCACCGCCAGCAGCAACAGCAGGTTGATGCGCAGCATTCCCGCCCTCTTACGCCACGTCGGTGCGCTGCGCCACGCGCATCACGGCGCTGCGGGCGCGGGGGTTGGCCGCCACTTCGGCTGCGCCGGGCTTGATGCGCTGCACCGCCGTCAACCGCATCGGCTGCGGCGCGGCCAGCGGCATGCGCCGGTCGTAGACCTCTTTGGAATGCTCGGCCATGAATTGCTTGACGATGCGGTCTTCCAGCGAATGAAAGCTGATGACGGCCAGCCGCCCGCCCGGTTGCAGCACCTGCAAACTGGCGGCCAGCGCCTGCTCCAGCTCCTGCAACTCGGCATTGATGAAAATGCGCAGCGCCTGAAAGGTGCGCGTGGCCGGGTTCTGCCCTGCTTCGCGCGTTTTCACCACGCGGGCGACCAGACTGGCCAGTTCCGCCGTGGTCTGCAACGGCCCCTGGGCTTCGCGCTGGGCGACGATGGCCTTGGCAATGGCGAAGGCAAAGCGCTCCTCGCCGTAGTTGCGGATGACGTCGGTGATCTGCTGCACCTCGGCATCCGCCAGCCAGTCGGCCACGCTCATGCCGCGCGTGGTGTCCATGCGCATGTCCAGCGGGCCATCGAAACGGAAGCTGAAGCCGCGCTGCGGCGTATCGATCTGCGGGGAACTGACGCCCAGGTCGAGCAGAATGCCCGCCACGCTGGCCGGCGGCAGCTCGGCCATATGGCAAAAGCCCTCGTGCCGGATGCTGAAACGCTCGTCCTGGATTTGGGCGGCCTCGGCAATGGCCTGCGGGTCTTTGTCGAAGGCGATCAGGCGCCCCTGCGGCCCCAGCTGCGCAAGCAGCAGCCGGGAATGCCCGCCGCGCCCGAAGGTGCCATCGACCCAGGTGCCGACGGGCTGCGGCCCCCTGTCGGCCAGCAAGGCCTGCACCGCTTCATTGCGCAAAACCGTAACGTGTTCAAGCGGTGGAGGATTCAAAACAGCAGCCTTGGTGAGAAAACGACAAACCCTCTGGTACGTGGAAACCAGAGGGTCAGGATTTTAAGCGACGGCTTCGCCCGGAGGCGCCCGCTATGCCTTAGAACACGCTCTTACAAAATGTAGCGTGACAAATCTTCATCTTTGCTCAATTGCTCCAGCCGGGCATCGACGTAGGCCGCGTCGATCACCACGGTCTGGCCCTGGTGCCTGACGGCATCGAAGCTGACCTCGTCGAGCAACCGCTCCATCACCGTCGACAAACGGCGGGCGCCGATGTTTTCCGTGCGCTCGTTCACCGTGAACGCCGTGTGCGCCAGGCGGACGATGCCCTCGGGGGTGAACTCCAGCGTCACGCCCTCGGTGGCCAGCAGAGCCTGGTACTGCTTGACCAGACTGGCGTGGGTCTGCGTCAGGATGGCCTCGAAGTCCTGCACCGACAGGCTGTCCAGCTCCACGCGGATCGGAAAACGCCCCTGCAGCTCGGGAATCAGATCGCTGGGCTTGGACAGGTGAAACGCCCCCGAGGCGATGAACAGGATATGGTCGGTCTTGACCATGCCGTACTTGGTGTTCACCGTGGTGCCCTCGACCAGCGGCAGCAGGTCGCGCTGCACGCCCTGGCGCGAGACTTCGGCGCCGCCGCCTTCCTGGCGCGAAGCCACCTTGTCGATCTCGTCCAGGAAGACGATGCCGTTTTGCTCCAGGTTGTCGATGGCGCGAGCCTTCAGGTCGTCTTCGTTGACCAGCTTGGCCGCTTCCTCGTCGATCAGGTGCTTGAGCGCTTCCTTGATCTTGAGCTTGCGCGTCTTGCGCCGCTCCATGCCCATCTGGTTGAACATGCCGCGCAACTGCTCGGCCATTTCTTCCATGCCCTGCGGCCCCATGATTTCCACCTGCGGGCGGGTGTCGAGCAGGTCGATTTCGATTTCCTTGTCGTCCAGTTGCCCTTCGCGCAGTTTCTTGCGGAATACCTGGCGCGTGGCGTTGTCCGTGGGCGGGGTGTCGTCGTGGGTGCGGGCCGGGGGCAGCAGCACGTCCAGCACGCGCTCCTCGGCGGCATCCTCGGCGCGGATGCGCTGCTTTTTCATCTCGGCTTCGCGGGCCTGCTTGACGGCCACCTCGGCCAGGTCGCGGATGATGGCGTCCACGTCCTTGCCGACATAGCCCACCTCGGTGAACTTGGTGGCCTCGATCTTGATGAAGGGCGCATCGGCCAGCCGCGCCAGGCGGCGGGCAATCTCGGTCTTGCCCACGCCGGTGGGGCCGATCATGAGGATGTTCTTGGGCGTGATCTCGGGGCGCAGGGCCTCGTCGACCTGCTGGCGGCGCCAGCGGTTGCGCAGGGCAATCGCCACGGCACGCTTGGCGCCCTGCTGGCCGACGATGTGGCGGTCGAGTTCACTGACAATTTCCTGGGGGGTCATGGACGACATGGTTTATCCATAAAAATGGCCACTAGTGCTTATACAGAAAGCGCAAGCAGCTCTTATTTTTGAGAATTAGCCTCGACGGGCAGGGTTTCGATGGTGTGGTGCATGTTGGTGTATATGCACAGCTCGCCGGCAATTTCCAGCGATTTCTTCACGATCGCCTCGGCACCCAGGTCGGTATGGTTCAGCAGCGCCTTGGCCGCCGAGTGCGCATACGCGCCGCCCGAACCGATGGCGACGATGCCCTGCTCCGGCTCCAGCACGTCGCCATTGCCGGTGATGATGAGCGAGGCGCTGGCATCGGCCACGGCCAGCATGGCTTCGAGCTTGCGCAGCACGCGGTCGGTGCGCCAGTCCTTGGTCAGCTCGATGGCCGCCCGCATGAGGTGGCCCTGGTGCTTTTCCAGCTTGGCCTCGAAACGCTCGAACAGGGTGAAGGCATCGGCGGTCGCCCCGGCGAAGCCGGCCAGAACCTTGCCGTGGTAGAGCTTGCGTACCTTGCGGGCGCTGCCCTTGACGACGATGTGCCCGAGGGTGACCTGGCCGTCGCCGCCGATGGCGACTTCCAGGCCCTGCGGCGTCTGCCGCCGTACGCTGATGATGGTGGTGCCGTGAAACTGTTCCATAGCTACGGCATGTGGCACCCGGCGGCCCGATTGCAAGGGCCGGCCGAAAAAAATCACACGGACTGGAGCAGCAGCTGGGCGTGTTCCTGCACGCCCAGCACGGTCAGGAATGCGGCCGTGAGCTGGTGCAGGTGGGTAAAGCGCAGCGCCACGCCCTTGGCCTGCATCTGGGCGGCCCAGTTGAGCAGCCCGCCGGCAGCGACAAAATCCAGGCGGATGAGCAGGCTGCAATCGACCTCCAGGGGCTGGCCGGGAACGGCCTTGGCTTCCAGGGCCTGCAGGCAGGCGTCGATCTCGCCGTCCAGCACACCCCACAGCCCCTCGCCCTGCACCGGGACAGCCGCCACCCCGCCGGGCGGCACCGGCGCCTTTTCGGCCAGCGCCAGCGTGTCGTGGACGGTGGTCGGATCGAGTTCACCGTCTTCTTCCACCAGACACTGGTGCCGCGGCGCCTGCCAGGACGGGGGCGAGACTTCGTAGGCGATGCAGTATTCGACTGCCACCTCGTCATACTCCTCCATGCGGTGCAGGAAGCGCAGCACGGCCATGCGCAGCAGCCACCATTCGGGATTGACCTGCGGGTTCTGCGCCACGGTATGCCGGGCCAGCAGTTGCAGCAGCCTCCCGGCATACGACCAGGCATAGTCCCCCGGGGCGTCGGCCCAGCGGTGCAGCAAGGCCGTCAGGGGCGGCAAGGCCGCCTCGTCGATACTGTGCAGGCGCTGCCACGACAGGCACCATGGCGGCGCAGCGCGGCTGACGGTGGCCTGCAGCGCCGCCACGGTGCTGGCCGTCACCCCGGCCGGGCTTTGCCATTGGCTTTTGCGCTCGTCGGCAGGCGCAGCGGCAGCACCCGGCAAGACGCCCCCGAGCAAAGGCGGCAGCCCCAGCTGCCCGGGCAGCGAAGTCCACAACGGTGCCGACTGGCCGAAGTGGGCGGCGTAATCGATGGCCAGGGGCTCGAAGGTTTCCTCATCCCCCGTGGCACGGCACAGATCCAGGGCCGCATGCCATAGCCGGGCGACAGCGGCGGCATCGGCGGCTGGCTGGCCCAATGCCTGCGAGAGCTGCTCCAGCAGCCGTGTGCGGGCGGCCCGGACATCGCCATGAGCAAACAGAATGGCGGGTTCTTCCAGGTCCGGATGGGGCACAAACTCCACGGCGCGACGCTCCTGCACAGGTTCAACGGGGGGAGGAAGACAGGTGTCCGGCACCACTTCCTGCAGCACGGGCAACGCCAGCCCTGCCGGGGGACGCAGACCCTCCTGGTGCAAGTCGGCCGGGCCGGGCGGCGCACCGAGCTTGTCGCCCCACCACTGGCGGGACATTTGCGCCTCGATGACGTCGATCTTGCGCAAGGTCTGGGTGCTTTTGAGGTCGCCCCCCTGCTGGGAGAGCTGGGAGGGCAATTGGCTGGCCACCGGCAGGCAGGTGCCGCCGGGGCCGCTGCCCTGCTGGCGCAGCTGGCGCAATTGGGCAAATTCCTGGTGGCGCACGGCCAGGTTGCGGCGCTTGCGCTCGACCAGCTCACGCAGCTCCTGGCGGCTGTCCGGGGCCAGGCCGCTGTCGCTTAGCGGGACGCCTTCCTTGCCGCGCACGAGGCCGAGGACTTTGGACAGCAACCCCGTGCTTTTGTTCGCTTCGTTGCTCATGACGGGCATCCTAGCCCTTCACGTCCGGCGCGAAAGCTCAATCACCGAACATTTTCTGCTTGAGTTCGCGCCGTTGCTGCGCTTCCAGCGACAAGGTGGCGGTGGGACGGGCCAGCAGGCGCAGCACGCCGATGGGTTCGCCGGTTTCATCGCAGTAGCCGTAGTCGCCGCTGTCGATGCGGGCGATGGACTGGTCGATTTTCTTGAGCAGCTTGCGCTCGCGGTCGCGGGTGCGCAGCTCCAGGGCGTGCTCTTCCTCGATAGTGGCGCGGTCGGCCGGGTCGGGCACCACCACGGTGTCTTCGCGCAGGTTTTCGGCGGTTTCGCCCGCATTGGCGTGCATGTCCTGCTTGAGCTTGACGAGCTTCAGGCGAAAGAACGCCAGCTGGGTGTCGTTCATGTATTCGCTGTCGGGCATGGCCACGATCTCGGCATCGCTGAGTTCCTCAACGGGCTTGCTTTTCCAGTTGTTGGCCAGCTTGGGATCGCGTTTGGTCACCACGGAGGTGATCGCTGCAGTGGTCGTCGTCATAGTGTTCTGAATCGCAACAGTGGCAGCCCAGGGCTGCCGGGGTTGAAGGAAAGCGCAGCAGCATCAGCACTGCTGCGCATCGGGCCCCGCTGACGCTTAGAACGTGTTTACGATCTCGGCGCGAAGGGGTGCGGGAAGCGGATCGGGATGGGCTGCTAGGTGCAAACCGCAGCCATAGGGTGCTATGGCGAGGATTTGCAACGACGCAGAGCGCCCGAAGCCGCGACTGCACACCCGCGCCGAGATCGTAAACACGTTCTTAGGCCCCTGGCGCTATCGGGGCGCGATTGTATCGACCTCCATAACAAGGCTGGCTTTATATCGCACGCCGGCACGCGGGCAAATCTGCCGCCCTTCGGGAAGTCCCTAGGATTGGCGGCGCACCGGGCCGGTTCAGACCAGGCTTTGCTCCAGCCCCTGGCGCAGGATGTCCTGCGGCAGGTCGATGCCGATGAACACCATGCGGCTTTCGCGCACCTCGTCGGCGGCCCACTGCGGCCCCAGATCGCTGCCCATCAGTTGATGCACGCCCTGGAAGATGACCTTGCGGTCGGTGCCCTGCATGTCCAGCACGCCCTTGTAGCGCAGCATGCGCGGGCCATAAATATTCACAATTGCGCCCAGAAAATCCTCCAGCTTGGCCGGGTTGAACGGGCGATTGGCACGGTAGACGAAGCTTTTCACATCGTCGTCGTGGTGATGGTGGTGCGGGTGGTGGCAGTGCGCACCGTGTTCATGGTCATGGTCATGGCCGTGATGGTGGTCATGATCGTGATCGCAGTGGCCGTGGTCGTCGTCCTGCAGGAAGTCGGGATCGACTTCGAGCTTGGCGTTCAGGTTGAAGCCGCGCAGGTCCAGCACCTGCTTCAGGTCGACCTGGCCGAAATGCACGGCCTCGATCGGCGCCCGGGGGTTCATGTGCTTCAAACGATGAATCAGCGCGTCCTGCGCCTCGGCGCTGATGAGGTCGGTCTTGGACAGGAAGATCTGGTCGGCAAACCCGACCTGCCGCCGCGCTTCCTGGCGCTCGTCGAGCTGCTGCTGCGCGTGCTTGGCATCGACCACGGTGAGGATGGAATCGACCAGATAGGTCTCGGCGATTTCGTCGTCCATGAAGAAGGTCTGCACCACAGGGCCGGGGTCGGCCAGGCCGGTGGTTTCGATGACGATACGCTCGAAATCCACCAACCCCTTGCGCCGCTTGGCGGCCAGCAGTTGCAGGGTGTCGCGCAAATCCTCGCGGATGGTGCAGCAGATGCAACCGTTGCTCATCTGCAGGATTTGTTCCTTGGATTCGGTTTTCAGGATGTCGGTGTCGATGTTTTCTTCGCCGAATTCGTTTTCGATGACGGCAATCTTCATGCCGTGGGCCTCGCTCAGGATGCGTTTGAGCAGCGTGGTTTTGCCCGCGCCGAGAAAGCCGGTGAGGATGGTGGTGGGAATCAAAGCCATGGAAAAACACCTTCAAAAAGCAAAACCGCCGTGCCCGATCAGGCACAGCGGAGAAAGCAATAGCTGCTTGCGCTTACATACAAAGGATTTCAGAATGATTTATATCTGAAACCCTTGTATATCAAGCGCAAACAGCTATTTTTAATAAAGCATCAGCCGCGCCAGTAATTGTTTGCCGCAGCCACGGTCTGGAAGTTGGTGGCCACGACCTGCGAGGCCGCCGTCAGCGCGGCGTGGTCGTTGGCATATTCGGGGCGCAGCTTGTGCAGCACCTCGGCGTCGGGCTGGGTGTATTTGACGCCACGGCGGCTCAGGGTGATGGCCAGCTCGAAACCCTCTTGCGGGGTGGCGGTGATCAGGGAAGGCAACCAGGTATCGGCCATGTCAATGCTCCTTGGGTTCGATCGGGGGAGGGGCGCCGCGCTCGTCGGCCGCTTGCCGGGGCCGGTGCGCCCGGGGGTGGGTCTTATCGTACACCTGGGCCAAATGCTGAAAATCCAGACGTGTATAGACCTGCGTGGTGCGGATATTGCTGTGCCCGAGCAGCTCCTGCACCGCCCGCAAATCCCCGCTCGATTGCAGCAGATGGCTGGCAAATGAATGGCGCAGCATGTGCGGATGCACGGGCTGCGCCAGGGCGGCCTGGCTGCTGCGCTGGCGCAGCTGCTGCCACACCTGGGCCGCACTCAGACGCCTGCCGCGCACGCCGACGAACAAGGCCACCTCCGGCCACTGCGCCCCGAACGGCTGCGCACGCAGCGCCAGCCAATGCTGCAGGGCCGCCAGGGCCGGGGGGCCGACGGGCACGCTGCGGCGCTTGTCGCCCTTGCCCAGCACCTGCACCAGCGCTTCCGGGGCATCCACCCAGCCCCGGGCCTGGCCGCTGGCCTGCACGTCCAGGCCCACCAGTTCGCTCACGCGCAGGCCGCTGCTGTAGAGCAGTTCGGTCATGGCCGCATCGCGGGCCTCCTGCCACGGGTCGGCTGGCTGCGCCGGGCGAAATGCCGCCAGCTGCACCGCCGCATCGACGGGCAGCGCCTTGGGCAGGCGCTGGGGCGCCCTGGGCGGGCGCAGCCCCTGCGCCGGATTGGCCGCCACCCGGCCCTGGGCCGCTGCCCAGCGGAAAAACCCCCGCCAGCACGACAGCCACAGTGCCATCGTGGCACTGCTGATGCGCTGGCTGTGCCACTGGGCCACGCTGCTGCGCAGGTGCTGCGGCTGCAAGGCGCACACATCCAGCTGCTGTTGCGCGGCACAGGCCAGCAGGCGCTGCAGCCCGTCGGCGTACAGAGCCACGGTGCGCTCGGCCAGGCGCTTTTCTACCGCCACATGGTGCAGGTAGGCCGGCACCAGGGCGGCATCGGCAGGAACACGGTCAGACGTTGCCACCGCTGCCTACGCGCAGCCGTGCCAGAGCGGCGCTGGCCTGTTCGGCGATGTGCGCGAGAAAGTCGGTGCCCATGGTGGCATCGAAGCGCAGCGGGTCGGGCGAACCCAGCACCAGCAGACCGAAGGCCGGGGTCTGGCTGTCGTTGGGGCCTTCGCGCAGCGTGAGCAGCGCCAGGGATTGCACTTCGTCGGGATTGGGCAGCCAGGTGGTCGGCTCGAACCCCAGGTTGGGGCCGCAGAACGGCATGGTCAGCGACGAGGCGAAGGCCTTGGCGTCGTCGCTCACCCCCAGGGTGAAGGGCAGGCCCATGAACGGCCCGGCGACCTGCCACACGCGCATGGCGACCTGGGGCACGTCGAACTCTTTTTGCAGGCCTTCGCTGATGACGTGGGGCAGCGCCCGCGCATCGGGCACGCCCGCCAGGGTACAGCTCCAGCGGTGAATCTTGTGGGCGATGCTGGTGTTCTCGCTGCTGTGGCGCACCACCTCGGCCAGCCGTCCTTCCAGGGCGCGGATTTTCTCGCGCAGCAACTCGGCCTGGCGCTCCTGCAAGCTCACGGCCTGCGGGCCATGGCTGCTGCGCAGCTGCACGCGGGTCAGCAACTCGGCATGGTGTTCAAAGAAAGCGGGGGTGCGCAGCAGATAGTCGGCAACCTGCTGATCGTCAAAAACGGGGGAGTCGTTGGTGTGCATGGGCAAGCCTGTGCAAGAGAAAGACAAACGAAATGCGGGGATTATGACCAAGCCGCCCACCGGGCGCCGCTCAAAACCGCTCCCAGGGCTGCAAATAGCGCCAATGCCCTTCGGCCAGCCCGGCCAGGGCAATGCGTCCCACGCGCAGGCGCTTGAGCCCGACCAGTTGCAGGCCGACGCCGGCGCACATGGCCTCGATCTCGTGCGGGAAGATGCCTTGCAGGGCAAAGCGCAGGTGCTGCTCGTTCTGCCAGCTCACCTTGATGCGCGGCAGGCGTTTGCCGGGGATGGCGCTGCCGTCGCACAGGCGCTGCAACCCGTCCGGGGCGATCTTGCCGCGCACCTGGGCGATACATTCCTGCTCGACGAACAGGGCATCCTGCGTCAACTTGCGCAGAATGCGTTCGTCCTGGGACAACACCGTCAGCCCGCTGGCCGGTATGG
This sequence comes from Comamonas nitrativorans, assembly GCF_042654765.1. Classification (NCBI taxonomy): domain Bacteria; kingdom Pseudomonadati; phylum Pseudomonadota; class Betaproteobacteria; order Burkholderiales; family Comamonadaceae; genus Comamonas; species Comamonas nitrativorans. Next base: position 194,082 of record NZ_JBHSEW010000009.1, read on the forward strand.
GAAGGGTCAGCAGCGGGGTCTGATGCTGAAAATGTTTTTTCAGCACCTTGATCGGCGCGGGCATCGGGCCTTGCTGCCAGCGTTCGGGCGTGAGCAGGCTCCAGGCGCTGGGCTGGCCCTCGCCCACCGTGAAGCCTGCGGGCTTGTGCAGCAGCAGGGTGGCCGGCGGCACCGGCAGGGCGCGGGCGCCCGGGGCGACGCTGACCTGCTGCCCGGGCAGCACACGGGTACTCAGGGCTTCGACGATCTGGCCATCGACCAGCACGGCGCCGTTTTCGACATACAGCTCGGCCTCGCGGCGCGAGCAGGCCAGTTGGCGGGCCAGCCGCTTGGCCAGGCGCTCGCCCACTTCGGGGGCGGTGTTTTCAGGAGGGTGGTTTTCCGACATCCGCCAAGCTTAAGGCGATTTTTACGCGGCCAGCAGCCCCAGCGCCCGAATCCGCTCGACATGCGCCAGCAGGCTTCTTTGCGCCAGCGGCCACAGCGCCTGCGGCGTATCGGCATACGCCAGCGCCACCCAATCCTCTGCGCCGCCCTGCGGGGCCTGGCGCATGGCGGCCAGCACCTTGGCCTCTCGTGCCAGGCGGTGGGCGGTCAGCCGGGCAATCACCTGGCGGGCCTGGCCCAGCACGTAGCCGTGCGCGGGCAGCAGGAACTGCACCGCATGTTCGGCGCATACGGCATCCAGGCGCTGCAGGCTGTCCAGGTAGTCGGCCATATTGCCGTCGGGGGGATTGATGATGGTGGTGCTGCCGCTCAGGATGTGATCGCCGGTCAGCAGCAGGCCGTCTTCCACCAGCAGCAGGCACAAGTGGTTCTGGGTGTGGCCCGGGGTGTGCAGCGCTTGCAGGGTATGGGTAATTTTGCCGTTTTCCCCTTTTCCAGTCAGCGCAACAAGCTCCTGATCTTGCAGCAGTTCGTCCGGCTGGAACTGGCTGTGCGCCGGGGCACCCGGGCCGCTGGGCAGGCCCAGCACCGGGGGCTTCACGCCGGCGGCCTTGGCGCACAGCGCCTGCAGCAGCCAGGCGCCGGGAGCGTGGTCCGGGTGGGAATGGGTGCAGACAATCCAGCGGATATCCCCGCCCGCCGCATCCCAGAGCCGCTGGGCGTGGGCCGCATCATCCGGCCCCGGGTCGATGGCGATAAAGCCCGTGGCGGCTTCACCGATCAGATAGCTGTTGGTGCCGGGGCCGGTCATCACGCCCGGGTTCGGTGCGGTCAGGCGCAGCACGTTTTTGCGCAGTGCCACCGCCTGCGCCGATTGCCAGTCCAGTGCATGCCGTCCCTGCCCGTCGGGGCAAAGCAGGGCCAGTTCGCCGTATGCGAGGTCGTCTTCCATGCAGCGGTATTCCTTGCCGCCCAAGCGGCCCGAGCGCGGCATGCTGCGCCACAAAGGGCCGCCCTGCACCGCCGCCAGCAGCGCCTCTGCATCGGGGTAGGTCACCAGGCGCTCCAGCGTGCGCACGGTGGGGTAAATCATCGGCATCTGCCCCTCGGCGTGCTGCTGCAGGGCTTGCCGGGGCGCGACCCAGACCGGTTCGAACTGTTCGCTTTCATCGGCCACCGGAATTTGCCCCTGCGGGGCCAGGGCGACGAAAAACGGCACGGCAAAGCGTTTGGGCACGCACGGGTCTGCCGTCCAGTGCGCCAGCAGCCACACCCCACGCAAGTCCAGCTGCAGGCCCCGCGCCAGCAGCTGGGGCCACAGCGAGGTGCTGCGGTCGAGGGCCTCCACATCGGCCTGGGTGGCCGGGCGGCCATCGGCATGCACGGCCAGCAGCAGCCCCATCTCCTCGAAAGTTTCGCGCACGGCAGCAATGGCAGCCTGGCGCTCGGCAGCGGGCATGGCCGGGCGGGCCAGCACGGGCAGATCGTCGTGCCCATCCTGTGCTTCCAGCCCGCCGCCGGGGAACACATAGCCGCCGGGCACAAAACTGGCCTGGGCAGAGCGGCGCGTCATCAGCACGTCCCAGCCATCGGCGGGGTTGCTGCGCACCAGAAGCAAGGTGGCCGCATCACGCAAAGGCACAGGCGGGCAGGCAGGGTAAACGTCGTATTCGGGTCGCATGGGAAGATTATTTGGCCAACACGGGTACAAAAGCTGCCTGTGCAGTCACCTTCGCTTCAATAGGTACAGATCCCTGATTTCACCCGACACAGATGTCGCCACTGCACTGCCAGCGCTCACCCCGGCCCCCCGCAGACGAAAAAAAGGCGCTTGAAAACAAGCGCCTGAATATAAAAAAACGAAAGTGTGAAGCCCACCGATAAGCCGGATTCTGTGCGTCTGGTCGCCCAAACGTGACCGCCATTACTCTTGGCCGGGGGTCGCCCCACCGGCTCGATGCCACCTACCCGCACACTCCGGGGGCCCCGTCAACGTGTGCCTACTTGGTGTTGCTGCGCGTAGAGATTGCCCGTTTCACCTCGTGCGCTTCGCGCCCGAGGTGGCTGCGCCGCGCCGACTTGCGTCGGCGAACCGCAGAACACCCCGTGACGGACGCTGCTGCGCTCGAACTCGTCTCTGTTGCTCTGATCCTCACCTCGCGGTGGACAGCCGTTAGCTGCTACGCTGCCCTGTGCAGTCCGGACGTTCCTCCAGTGCGGCTTTTCAGCACTTGCACCGGCGGCGGTCTGGTGGGCTTCACGGGCGCAATTATGCGGGCAAACCCTGGGCAGCTTATCTGTGCCAGTCATATTCATATGGTTGCTTATAGGAATGGCTGCGCCACAATGCTTCCCATCGTTCTACCGCCCCCTGATTGGAGCCCCCATGAAAGCTGACAACATTCTGCAAACCATTGGCAACACCCCGGCCATCCGCATGAACCGCATCCTGGGCCCCAACGCCCAGGTCTGGATCAAGTCCGAGCGCAGCAACCCCGGCGGTTCGATCAAGGACCGCATTGCCCTGGCCATGGTCGAAGCGGCAGAAAAGTCCGGTGCCTTGAAGTCCGGTGGCACCATCATCGAGCCGACCAGCGGCAACACCGGCGTGGGCCTGGCCCTGGTGGCTGCCGTCAAGGGCTACAAGCTGATTCTGGTGATGCCCGAGAGCATGAGCATCGAACGCCGCCGCCTGATGCTGGCCTACGGCGCCAAATTCGACCTGACCCCCAAGGAAAAGGGCATGAAAGGCGCCATCGCCCGCGCCGAGGAGCTGGCCGCGCAGATTGCCGACTCCTGGATTCCCCAGCAGTTCGACAACCCGGCCAACGCCGACATCCACGCCAGCACCACCGCACAGGAAGTGCTGGCCGACTTCCCCGAGGGGCTGGACGTATTGATCACCGGCGTGGGCACCGGCGGGCACCTGTCGGGTGTGGCCCGCGTACTCAAGGCCAAGTACCCCGATCTGAAAGTCTTTGCCGTGGAGCCGAAAGAATCGCCCGTGATCTCCGGCGGCGCCCCCGGCCCGCACGCCATCCAGGGCCTGGGCGCCGGTTTCATCCCCAAGAACCTGGACACCAGCCTGCTGGACGGCACCATCCTGGTCGATGCCGAAGCCGCCCGCGAATACGCCCGCCGCGCCGCCGCGCAAGAGGGGCTGCTGGTGGGCATCTCCTCCGGCGCCACCCTGGCCGCCATCGCGCAAAAACTGCCCGAACTGCCTCCCGGCAGCCGCATCCTGGGCTTTGCCTACGACACGGGCGAGCGCTATCTGTCCGTCGAAGGCTTCCTGCCCACCGCCTGACCCGATTCTTCCGACTCCCTCCCTTGACCGCCTTCGTGGCGGTTTTTTTATGGCGGCTTCTTGTCTGTCACCGGCTGCACGGCTTGCCTATACTTTTCCCTCCCCGGTTCATCCGCCGCTCAACGCGGCCATTCAGAAAAGGAAAAATCCATGCCCCAGAAAATCGCCATCGTCATCCACGCCGCGCCCTATGGCAGCGAACGCTGCCTGTCGGCCCTGCGCGTCGCCAACATGCTGGCCGCACACGACGAACAGCCCGAAGTCACCGTATTCCTGATGTCCGACGCTGTCGTCCTGGCCCTGCCCGGTCAAAACGACGGCCAGGGTGGCAAGGGCCTGCAAAACCACCTGGAAATGCTGATCGACGCCGGTGCCACCGTGCGCGTGTGCCGTACCTGCGCCCAGAACCGGGGCCTGATCGACCTGCCGCTGCTGCCCGGCACTGCCATCGGCAACCTCACCGAACTGACCGACTGGATCATGGCGGCGGACAAGGTGCTGACGTTTTAAAAGCGTGGGGGCCAGGTATTGCCGGGTGACTTGCTCCTGGCCGGGGGTGCCCTCTGGGGGCGCTCCTTGGGTGCTGAGGATGGCCCGGCCCCGTTCGTCGTAGCGGTAGGTGGACAGGCGTTCTTTGGTGCGCTGGCCGCTGCTGTCTGCGCTTTCCATGCTGATGCCGCTTAGATGTTTGATCCCAGGTTTTAATGGTGCAATCTTTTCCCTTGAATGGAAGGAAGCGCTATGGGCCAGGTTCTGCACGGGAGCGCCAGGACGACGGAGGCAATCCGTCGAACAATACAAAATA